>CAYTTC010000011.1:0-57612 GCA_964440525.1 uncultured Propylenella sp.
TCATTGCCGGTCCTCCGGTTAAACCGGAGGATGACCCGGCAATCCATTCCGTGACGGTCGAGTTCGCGATCGGCGCTACGGAATGGATCCCATGGTCAAGCCATGGGATGACGACAAACTCAAAGGCTTGCGGGGGTGGGAGGGTGGTGCTCCAACATCTCTCTTCGGAATGACTGAAGAACAGCGCCGCGGCGGCTCGTTCTTCGGCCGGCGCAAGGGGAAGCCGCTCCGACCGGGCCAACGGCTGGCGATCGAGACGGTCCTTCCGGCGCTTCTGATCGATCTGAGCGAAAGTCCGCAGCAGCAGCTTTCCGCGCTCTTTCAAGTCCCTGTCGACGCGGTTCGGCTCGAGATCGGCTTCGGTGGCGGCGAGCATCTCCTGCACGCGGCCCGGACCAATCCGACGATCGGCTTCATCGGGGTGGAGCCTTTCGAGAGCGGGCTCGCCAAGGCGGTTACCGCGATCGGGCGAGAGGGCATCTCGAACATCCGGCTCTACGACCAGGATGCCGCTCTGGTGCTCGACTGGCTGCCGGAAAAGTCGATCGCGCGGATCGACCTGCTCTTTCCCGACCCCTGGCCGAAGAAGCGGCACTGGAAGCGCCGCTTCGTCAACCAGGCCAATCTCGACCGCGTTGTCCGCTGCCTTGCGGATGGCGGCGAGCTTCGCTTCGCGACCGATGTCGAAAGCTATGCGGACTGGGCGCGCGAGGAGGTCGCGAAGCATGGTGGGCTGATACCGACGGGTGAAAGCACCGAGCCTTGGGACGACTGGCCGGGCACGCGCTACGAGACGAAGGCGGCACTCGCCGGCCGCGGGGCGCGATATCTTACGTTTCGGAAAGCGAGATAGCCACGCGCGAGCGGGCCCTCTCCCAGATGGAGAGGGTGGCCGCGGAGCGGCCGGGTGAGGGGGTGCGACGTCTGAAGCCATGCACAATCGCCTGCGCCGCATCCCCTCATCCGTCGCCTTTGGCGACACCTTCTCCCTATGGGAGAAGGCTAAGCCGCGCGCGGCGGCGTGAGAAGCAGTTCGGCGCGTGTGAGAGCGACGATCCTTCCGAAGCCCGCAACCATGTGGCCCGCGGCGATGTCGAAGCGAAAGAGCGAAAAGTCGGCGAAATCGGCATAGCGCGCGGCGTCGGGATTGTGCTGCAGGAAAAGGCGCCGCGCCTCCGGGTCACCGTCCCGCGCGCAGCGCCCCGTCAGCGTCAACCTGAGCGCAGTCATCGCCTCGGCGCCGGGTGCGGGCTCGCGGACGAAAAGAAGCGAGGCGCGAGCGTCGCGGTCAAGGTTGCGCGTGTGCTCCGCAAGCCGCGACAGAAGCATCAGCGGAGTGCCGTCGGCGGCTGGCGCGGTAGTTACATACGAGGCGAAGGGACCGCCGTCGGGCCCGAGGGTAGCAAGCGCGGCAGAACGTCCCGCCGCCAGCAGGCCCCGCGCAAGTTCTTGATTCGACGAGGTTTCCTCTGTCATCGACCGCTGCGATCAAGCCCCGTCCGGAAATCCTTGTCACATTCTGTTCGCATTCTGTTACAAAAGCGAGGGGGTGTGGGCCGCCAGTCGGGCGGTCACGATTCGAAAGGAGACGGCATGCCGACCATCGCGCTTGTCGACGATGACCGAAACATCCTGACCTCCGTCTCCATGACGTTGGAATCAGAAGGCTATCGGGTGACGACCTACAATGACGGGAGCACGGCGCTCGACGGGCTCGCGCAGAATCCTCCCGATCTCGCCATCCTCGACATCAAGATGCCGCGCATGGACGGCATGGAGCTCTTGAGAAAACTTCGCCAGAGCACCGATCTCCCGGTCATCTTCCTGACCTCCAAGGACGACGAGATCGACGAGCTGTTCGGGCTGAAAATGGGGGCGGACGATTTCATCAAGAAGCCGTTCTCGCAACGGCTCTTGGTGGAGCGTGTCAAGGCGGTGCTGAGGCGCGCGCAACCCCGTGACGGCGCCGCCGTGCGGACGACCGAGCAAAGCCGCATCCTCGAGCGCGGCGCTTTGACCATGGATCAGGAACGCCACACCTGCACCTGGAACGGGCAGAACGTCACTCTGACGGTGACCGAGTTCCTCATCCTCTTCGCGCTGGCGCAGCGGCCGGGCGTGGTGAAGAGCCGCAACGCCCTCATGGACGCCGCCTATGACGATCAGGTCTATGTCGATGACCGCACAATCGACAGCCACATCAAGCGGCTCCGCAAGAAGTTCAAGGCGGTCGACGACGAGTTCAACATGATCGAGACCCTCTACGGGGTGGGCTACCGCTTCCGAGAGGGCTAGTATTGTTTGATGGTTGCCGACACAAACCGGACTGAGCAGGCCCCGCGCAGACGGTCGCTCGTTCCCGAGCGCTTGCGCGCGTCGGCGCGGGTCTTGCGGCCGATCCGGCACGGGCTCGGAAACCTCGGCCGGGCGGCGACCTCGAGCCTGACGCGGCGGATCGTCATCCTCAACCTGGCGGGGCTGATGGCGCTCGTCGCCGGCATCCTCTACCTCAACCAGTTCCGCGCCGGCCTCACTGACACGCGCGTGCAGAGCCTGCTCGTGCAAGGCCAGATCATCGCGGCCGCGATCGCCGCGCAGGCAACGGTGGAGACCGACGCCATCACGCTCGACCCTGACAAGCTCCTCGAGCTGCAGGCCGGGCAGAGCGGCTCGCCCTATCGGTTCGGCGAGGGCGCTACGGATTTCCCCATCAACCCGGAAGGCGTGGCGCCGCTGCTGCGACGCCTGATCTCGCCGACCCGCACGCGAGCACGCATCTATGACATGGAAGGCGTGCTGATCCTCGATTCCCGCGGCCTCTATATGCGCGGTCTCATCCAGACCTTCGACCTGCCACCGCTCGGCGAGAGCAAGAACATTCTCGAGCGCTGGTGGGACGCGGTGAAGCTCTGGTACCGCCGCGGCGACCTGCCCGTTTACGAAGAGATCGGCTCGGCCAACGGACGCGAGTATACGGAGGTCGCCGCGGCGCTGAACGGACAATCGGCAAGCGTGGTGCGCGTCGGCGAAGACGGCGGCCTCATCGTCTCGGTCGCAGTTCCGGTGCAGCGCTACCGCGCCATCCTCGGCAGCCTGCTGCTCTCCACCGAGTCGGGCGACATCGACGCCATCGTGCAGGCCGAGCGGATGGCGATCCTGCGCGTCTCTCTCGTTGCCGCGGCCGTCATGGTGCTCCTGTCGATCCTGCTGGCGAGCACCATCGCCGGCCCGGTCCGCCGGCTCGCCGCCGCGGCCGAGCGGGTGCGCAGGGGCGTCAGGCATCGGCGGGCGGAGATTCCCGATCTCGGCAGCCGTAAGGACGAGATCGGGCACCTGGCGCGCGTGCTCGCCGACATGACCAACGCGCTTTACAAGCGCATGGAGGCGATCGAGAGTTTTGCCGCCGACGTGTCGCACGAGCTGAAGAACCCGCTGACCTCGCTTAGAAGCGCCGTGGAGACGCTGCCGATCGCCAAAACGGACGAGCAGCGCGCCCGCCTGCTTGGCGTCATCAAGCACGACGTGAAGCGGCTGGACCGGCTCATCACCGACATTTCCGACGCTTCGCGCCTCGACGCCGAGCTGGCCCGCGAGGCGACCGACCCGGTCGATATGGCAAAACTCCTGGAGACGGTGGTGTCGATCGCGCGCGAGACGCGGCTGTCGAACAAGCGCAAGATCGAGTTCACGCTCGAGCCGAGACGCTGGGGCAAGGATGCCTTCTACGTGCTCGGGCACGACAGCCGCCTCGGCCAGATCTTCAACAATCTGATCGACAATGCGCTATCCTTCTCGCCGCCCGAGGGGAGCGTGCGCATCCGCGCGTGGCGCGAACCGACGACGATCTGCGTGACGGTCGACGACGACGGTCCGGGCATTCGCGCCGACAATACCGAAAGCATTTTCGAGCGCTTTTACACGGACCGCCCGGAGGCCGACGAGTTCGGCCAGAACTCCGGACTGGGCCTTGCCATCACGCGGCAGATCGTCGAGGCGCATCGCGGCACCATCCGAGCCGAGAACCGGCGCCGCGCCGATGGTAGCGTCGAGGGCGCGCGCTTCACGGTGATCCTCCCCGGGCCGAACTGAGCGAGACGATGTCCGAAACCGTGCATGGGACCGCCGTGCTTGTCGGCGCCGACGGGGTGCTCATCCGCGGCGAATCGGGGGCCGGAAAATCCTCGCTCGCACTGGCGCTGATCGAGCGCGGCGCCCGGCTCATCGCCGACGACCGGCTGACGCTTTCGGCCTGCCACGGCCGCATCGTCGCGACCGCTCCCGCGGCAATCTCAGGACAGATCGAGCTTCGCGGCCGCGGCGTCATCGCCGTGCCGCACGAGCAAAGCGGCGTGATTCGCCTCATTGCCGATATCGTGAGCGAGGAGGGGCTGGACAGGATGCCGGAGCCGCACCAGCTATCCGCGATATTGCTCACAATCGCGCTTCCCCGCCAGCCGGTACCCGCCGCGACCGACTGGGCCGTGCGCCTCATCGAAGCGGCGCTGACCGCATTGACCTCGCAGCCCGATGGGGCTTGCGATTGGCGTAACTTTAGGGATTATGGCGGCCCTTCCCCACAAATGGCGTCTTCATGATCGGTCTCGTGCTTGTCACACATGGGCAGCTGGCGACGGAATTCAGGTCCGCCCTGGAGCATGTGGTTGGGCATCAGGAGGCCTGCGAGGCCGTGTCGATCGGCCCTGAGGACGACATGGAGGAACGGCGGCGCGACATCGTGGCGGCTGTCGAGCGCGTGAATGACGGCTCCGGCGTGATCCTGTTGACCGACATGTTCGGCGGTACGCCGTCTAACCTCGCCATTTCGGTGATGGAGCCCGGCCGTGTCGAGGTGGTCGCCGGCGTCAACCTGCCGATGCTGATCAAGCTCGCAAGCGTCAGGTCGGACGGGAACCTTGAAAACGCCGCCTGCTGCGCGCAGGACGCCGGCCGCAAATACATCAACGTCGCCAGCAAGCTTCTTGCCCACGGATGATCGCGCCGGCGTCGCGCAATGTCACCATCGTGAACCGGCGCGGCCTGCACGCCCGCGCCTCTGCGCGCTTCGTCAAATGCGCCGAAGGTTTTGACTGCGAAATTACCGTGATCAAGGACGGTCAGAGCGTCGGTGGCACCTCGATCATGGGCCTGATGACGCTCGCGGCGGCGCCGGGCTCAACCATCGAGCTGCAAGCCGCGGGCCGCGAGGCGGAGGCGGCGCTCGACGCGCTGGCGGCGCTGATCGAGGAAGGGTTCGGCGAGACGGATTGAAGTCGAGGCAGAATCGACAACGTCGATCCCCGCGGTTGTCTGAAAAGGACGTCAGTCGCGCTCACTCGCCGTTAGCCGATCAATCTTGAAGTCTGCCGGCAGGCGTCCCTCGTATTTCCACAGCCGCTCGATGAACTCTCGCTGGCTCGCCGGCGTCTCGGCCTTCGTGGAACGTTGGCCCGGCGCGAGGATCTCCACGTCATCTCCAACCTTCAGGTCCAGAGCCTCAACGACAATGGCGGGAAGCCGGATGGCCAGGCTGTTGCCCCATTTCGCGACTTTCATGGCGACCTCGGAAATACCAAGTCTGCCTCCATGTCCGGCTCGAATAACCCTTAGTCAAGCGATGAGAATGCCGTCGCGGATAGGCCTCCTACCCGCTGATGTTGTAGGCGGCGAGGGCGGCCATGTTGACGATGTCGGAATCGCGCGCCGAGATCGGCAGGATCTGCACCGCGCGGTCGAAACCGACGAGGAGCGGTCCGAGCACCGTCGAGCCGCCGAGTTCCTGCAGCATGTTGGTCGAGATCGCGGCGGAGTGGCGGGCCGGCATCACGAGCACATTGGCGGGGCCCGAGAGACGGCAGAACGGATAGGATGTCATGACCGTCGCGTTCAGCGCGACGTCGGCATTCATCTCGCCGTCATATTCGAAGTCGACGCGGCGGGAGTCGAGGATGCGGACGGCCTCGCGGACCTTCTCGGCACGCTCGCCGGGCGAACTGCCAAAAGTCGAATACGCCAGCATTGCTACGCGTGGGTCGAAGCCAAGCCGGCGCGCCACGCCGGCTGCTTCCACCGCGATGTCGGCGAGCTCCTCCGAATTCGGCATGTCGTGCACGGCGGTATCGGCGACGACGACGGTGCGGCCACGGCAGAGCGCGATGGAAACGCCGATCACGCAATGGCCCGGCTTCGGATCGATGCAACGCCGGAGATCCTGCATCACCGTCGAGTAGCTCCGCGTGATGCCGGTAACGAGCCCGTCGGCGTCGCCGAGCGCCACCATGCAGGCGGCGAAATGGTTGCGGTCGGTGTTGATGAGCCGCGTGCAGTCGCGGAAGAGATAGCCTTGCCGCTGCAGACGCCCGTAAAGATATTCGGCGTAGGCATCGCGCCGCGTCGACACCCGGGCGTTCATGATTTCGATGTCGCCCTTCAGCTCGATCCCTGCCTCCGCCGCCCGCGACTTCACCAGCTCGTCGCGTCCAACCAAGATCGCAGTCCCGAACCGCTGGTTGGCGAAGCTGACGGCGGCGCGGATGACCGCCTCCTCTTCGCCTTCCGCGAAGACGATACGTTGCGGATTCTGGCGGACGTGCGCGGTGATCTGCTGCAGCGTGGCAGCGATCGGATCGCGCCGCGCCGAAAGCTGGTGACGGTAAGTCTCCATGTCCTCGATCGGCCGCCGCGCCACGCCTGAGTCCATCGCCGCTTTGGCCACGGCCAGCGGAATCGCTGAGATGAGTCGCGGATCGAAGGGCACCGGAATGATGTAGCGCGGACCGAAGCGCGGACGGTTTCCCTGATAGGCGGCTAAGACCTCGTCAGGCACGTCTTCGCGCGCAAGTGTGGCAAGCGCCTCCGCCGCGGCGAGCTTCATCGCGTCGTTGATGGTTGTGGCGCGCACGTCGAGCGCGCCGCGGAAGATGTAGGGAAAGCCGAGAACGTTGTTCACCTGGTTCGGATAGTCCGAGCGCCCGGTCGCCACGATCGCATCGTCACGCACCTCGGCCACTTCTTCCGGCGTGATCTCCGGATCCGGATTGGCCATGGCGAAGATGATCGGGTTCTTCGCCATCGAGGCGATCATCTCTTTCGTGAGCGTGCCTTTTTGCGATAGGCCGAAGACCACGTCAGCGCCCTTCATGGCCTCCACCAGAGTGCGGGCTTTGGTCTCCGCCGCATGGGCTGATTTCCACTGATTCATGCCCTCGGTGCGGCCCTTGTAGACCACGCCTTTGGTGTCGCAGAGGATGACGTTGTCATGCGGCATGCCGGAGGCCTTGATCAGCTCCACGCAGGCGATCGCCGCGGCGCCGGCGCCGTTGCAGACGAGCTTGGCCGTGCGGAAGTCGCGGCCGGTGAGCTGCAACGCGTTCATCAGACCGGCGAGCGCGATGATCGCGGTGCCGTGCTGGTCGTCGTGGAAGACCGGAATGTCCATAAGCTCGCGCAGCCGGCTCTCGATCACGAAGCAGTCGGGCGCGCGGATATCTTCGAGATTGATGCCGCCGAAGGACGGGCCGAGGTAGCGCACGGCGTTGACGAATTCGTCCACGTCCTCGGTATCGACCTCGAGGTCGATCGCATCGATGTCGGCGAAGCGTTTGAAGAGCACCGCCTTGCCTTCCATCACGGGTTTGGAGGCGAGCGCCCCGAGATTGCCGAGCCCGAGGATGGCGGTGCCGTTGGAGATGACCGCGACCAGATTGCCGCGTGTCGTGTAGTCGAAGGCAGCGTTCGGATCCTCCGCGATGCGCTTCACCGGAACGGCTACGCCCGGCGAATAGGCGAGCGACAGGTCGCGCTGCGTCGCCATCGGTTTGGTGGGAATGATCTCGAGCTTGCCCGGCCGGCCGCGCGAATGGAATTCCAGCGCCTCCTGGTCGGTTACCGTGACAACGCCCTTCCAACCCTTGTCTTCCGACATGCGTGCGTTCCCCCTGTTGCCGAAGAACTTACAGGGCCTTCTGCGACGGCCACAAGTCTGCGCGACGTGCTGCCACTGGCCGATGACGGCAGGACGCTCTATTTGAAGAGCCATGCGCGCCGAAATCCCAGCCATCGCCGTTAACGGCCTCGCCAAGACCTACCGTGACGTGATCGCGGTGGACGGCATCGATTTTTCCGTCGCGCGCGGCGCGATCGTCGGTCTTCTCGGCGGCAACGGTGCGGGCAAGACGACGACGATCGCAATGATCATGGGCCTCGTCCTGCCGACCCGCGGCACAGCCAAAGTGCTCGGCATCGACATGGCGCGCGACCGCCACAAAATCCTGCATCGGATCAATTTCGAGAGCCCCTATGTGGAGATGCCCAAGCGCCTGACGGTGCGGCAGAATCTCAAGGTTTTCGGGGCGCTCTACAATGTCGCCGACATCGGCGGCCAAATCGACAAGCTCGCCGCCAATCTCGATCTCAAGGATATGCTCGACCGCTTCACGGGCGAGCTTTCGGCAGGTCAAAAGACGCGCGTCGCGCTCGCCAAAGCGCTCATCAACCAGCCCGACGTGCTGCTGCTCGACGAGCCGACCGCCTCGCTCGATCCCGACACGGCGGACTGGGTGCGCTCGCATATCGAGCGATACCGGCGCGAACGCCACGCCGCCATCCTGCTCGCCTCGCACAACATGCCCGAGGTGGAGCGCCTCTGCGACGACGTCCTGATGATGAAGGCGGGAAAGATCGTCGACCGCGGCGCGCCGGCCGAGCTTATCGCGCGCTACGGGCGGCAGACGATGGAGGAGGTTTTTCTCGACGTCGCCCGCGACCGCCGCAAGGAAATTGCGGAATGACGCAGAGGTGCCGGAACGAGCCCTTTGTCGTGGCTGCTTGATGACCAAGGGCGTCCTGATCACGAAGATCGGGTCGATCTACGACGACCTACCCGAGGAACGTTACCATTTCCCGCGCCAGTACCTTAAACGCATGGAAGCCTGCAAGAACGATTGGATTGTCTACTATGAGCCGGCGCGACTAACTGACGCCCGTCGACAGGACGGCCGTCGCTCCTACTTCGCCACTGCGCGGGTGGACAAAATACAAGAAGACCCATCGACCCCGAATCACTACTACGCCTTCGTTTCCGGTTTCCTTGAATTTCCCCGCCCCGTCCCCTTCAAAGAAGGCGACCACTTCTACGAGAGCAGGCTTGGACAACCCGACGGTTCGGTCAATGCAGGCACTGCGCAGAATGCTGTTCGGCTTCTGCCGGACGAAGAGTACGACCTGATCCTGCAGGCAGGTTTTGCCAGTGTCATTTTCCCCGCGAATGCCCGCATTGATGCTCGGCAGGGGTTTGGAGCGCAAGATCAAGAGACTTTCGAGCGACCGCTTATCGAAAGGGTAGTGTCTCGGCCCTTTCGCGACGCGGCATTCGCCAGCGCTGTGAAGATTGCGTACAACGACACGTGCGCCATGACAGGATTGAAGATCGTCAACGGCGGTGGGAGATCCGAGGTTCAGGCCGCACACATTCGGCCGGTCGCTGCCAACGGACCGGACTCAATTAGAAACGGGTTGGCTCTGTCAGGAACGTTTCATTGGATGTTTGATCGTGGGCTCGTCTCAATCGACGATGACCATACATTACTGGTCGCGCGCGATCGAGTTCCTGACACTGTTGGCCGGTTGCTCAACCCAGACGGGCGACTTCAGGTGCCACAGAGGACTGATCTGCACCCGAATCCGCGCTTTCTCGAGTATCACCGCGAACAGGTGTTTAAGGGGTGATGATGCTATCTCGCAATTGTAGCTCCCGTTTGACGTCGCCGACGGTTCAAACGTCCATCTCCGAGGTCGCTGAATGAGCGACGCGACGGTCTATCGCGCGGTGTCGCTCCGGCGGGTCGGTGCCATGGTGCTGCGCTACTGGTACCTGCTGCGTTCGTCGTGGCCGCGCATGGTCGACCTCATCTACTGGCCGGCCGTTCAGATGCTGATGTGGGGATTCCTGCAGCTCTATCTCATCGATAAGACGAGCATGGCGGCGCAGGCTGGCGGTGCCTTCATCGGCGCTGTGCTGCTGTGGGATATCCTCTTCCGCGGCCAGATCGGCTTCTCGATCTCGTTCCTGGAGGAATTGTGGTCGCGCAATCTCGGCAACCTGATGATGACGCCGCTCCGGCCCTCCGAGCTGATCGTCGCCCAGATGGTCATGAGCGTCGTCCGCGTCCTGATCGGCCTCGTGCCGGTGACGATCATGGCGATCGTCTTCTTCGGCTTCAATTTTTGGGGCCTCGGCTTTGCCGTCGCCGCGTTCTTCCTGAACCTGATCCTGACCAGCTGGTCGATCGGGCTCGTCGCCTCCGGCATGGTCATGAAGAAGGGCCTCGGCGCGGAAGGGCTCGCGTGGAGCCTGACCTTCCTGCTGCTGCCGCTCTGCTGCGTCTACTATCCCGTCTCGATCCTGCCGGAATGGCTGCAATGGATCGCGCTTGCGCTGCCGCCGACGCATGTCTTCGAGGGCCTCAGAACGCTGGTGCTGGAAAACCGGTTCGACGGCGGCGCCATGCTGACGGCGCTCCTGCTCAACATCGTCTATTTCGTGGCGGCGGCGACGGCCTTCGGGCTGCTGTTGCGCTCGGCCCGCTGGAGCGGCTCGCTCCTGCAGGGCGGCGAGTGATCGAAACGCCACAGTTAACGATTCCTGCTAGAATCGCCCCAAACCATTGAATCGGCAGTTGTCACGCGAGCGCTACAGGCTATCTTTGCAGTGCGGGATGCCTCCCGCACCGCACAATCCCTTAGACAGCCGCTGAGAAGCAGGGACCCAAAAGTGTCCTTTTACCAGCTCTACGAGTTCAATCACGCCGCCATCGCCCCGTGGCGGGCGGTCGCCGATGCTGCACGCCTGACCTTTCAGAACCCGCTCAACCCGTTCTCGGAGACGCCCTGGGGGCGCTCGGTCGCCGCGGCGACGGAGCTTTTCGAGCGCACGACGCGCCGTTACGGCAAGCCGGAATTCGGGATTACGGCGACAGAGGTGAATGGCCAGCCGGCAGCGGTTTCGGAAGAAATCGTCTGGCGAAAGCCGTTCTGCTCGCTCCTGCATTTCCGCCGCGACGTACCGAAGCAGCGGCCCGCCGATCCGAAGGTGCTGATCGTCGCGCCGCTGTCGGGCCACTACGCCACGCTGCTGCGGGGCACCGTGGAAGCGATGCTCCCCGAGCATGACGTCTACGTCACCGACTGGACCGACGCGCGCATGGTGCCCGTGAGCGAGGGGACTTTCGACCTCGACGACTACATCGACTACCTGATCGAGATTTTTCACCATCTCGGCCCGAACACGCACGTCATTGGGGTCTGCCAGCCTTCGGTGCCGGTGCTTGCCACCGTGGCGCTTCTTTCGGAGGACGGCGATCCCGATCTGCCGCGGTCGATGACGCTGATGGGCGGGCCGATCGATACCCGGCTTGCGCCGACCGCGGTCAACCAGCTCGCCGAGGCGCGCGGCACCGAGTGGTTCCGCCGCAACACCATCATGGCGGTGCCGTTCCCCCACCCGGGCTTCATGCGAAAAGTCTATCCGGGCTTTCTGCAGCTCTCCGGCTTCATGGCGATGAACTACGAGCGCCACGCCACGGCGCATCAGGAATTTTACCAGCACCTGGTCGACGGTGACGGGGATTCGGCCGAGAAGCATCGCGAGTTTTATGACGAATACCTGGCGGTGATGGATCTGACCGCCGAGTTTTATCTGCAGACGGTGGAGACGGTGTTCGTAAAGCATCTCCTGCCGAATGGTCTGATGACGCATCGTGGGCGGCTGGTTCGAACCGAAACGATCCGGCGGACTGCGCTTCTGACCGTCGAGGGCGAGCGCGACGACATTTCCGGCGTCGGCCAGACAAAGGCGGCGCACGTGCTCTGCAGCAATCTCTCCTACGACATGAAGCAGCACTGGCTCGCCAAGGGCGTCGGCCATTACGGCGTCTTCAACGGCTCGCGTTTTCGTTCCGAGATTCAGCCGCGCATCGCCGATTTCATCACCAAGCATAATTCCGGCAAGCCGAACGGCGGCGCCACCCACGCCGCACCGAAGCCGAATGGAGCCAAGCGGCGGCGAGTCTCCGCGTAAGCCCTGACTCATGCGATGGACGACCGCTTGCGGCGCCGAATGGCGGCCTGAGGCCGCCCATCGAACAAGGTAGCATGCCATGGAAGACCGTCAGCTCGGCGCGATCGGTGACGTCAGTCGCCTTACCCTCGGCGGCGGCGGCATCGGTCAGGTCTGGGGCGACACCAACCGGGAGGAAGGTATCGCCACCTTGAAGATGGCCGTCGATGAGGGAACCGATCTCATCGACGCCGCACCCGGCTACAAGGTCTGCGAGGCGCTGATCGGCGAGGCCTTCGGCGGCCGCCTGCCGGAAGGGGTGAGGATCACCACCAAGTGCGGCATCGGCTCGCCGCCGGCCGGGGAGGTCTATCCGCGCTTCCGCGCTTCGCTCGAACAGAGCCTCGCGGCCATGCGGCTCGAGCGGGTCGACCTATTCTTTCTCCACAACGAGATTTTTCCGGACGATTTCACCTATCCGGTGGACAACGAGCGCCGGTTGGAATTCGCCACGGCGTGGTCGCTCTTTTGCGATGCTGTGGTGCCTGCCTTCGAGCGGCTGCGGCAGGAGGGCCTGATCGGCGCCTGGGGCATCACCGGAGTTAGCGTCCCCGACGCGATCATCGGGGCACTGGAGCAGGTGCCTCACCCGCAGGCGGTCCAAGCGGTGGCCAACCTCCTCGACAGCCCGGGCGGGCTGACCCGGCTGCGGACCCCCGCGCGGCCGCGCGACATCATCGCCGCGGCGCAAAGGAACGGAGTGGGCGTCATGGGCATCCGCGCCGTGCAGGCCGGTGCGCTGACAAAGGGGTTCGACCGGCCGCTTAAATCCGATCATCCGGAAGCCGAGGACTTCGCCCGGGCCGCCCCATTCAGGCAGCTGTGCGAGAAGTGGGGCGGCGACCCGGCCATCATCGCCCACCGCTACGCCCTAGGCATGCCGGGCATCGACACGCTTGTCCTCGGGGTCAAGAATCGCGAGGAACTGCGTCAGTGCCTCGACGCCGAGGCAGCCGGTCCGCTCTCGCCGGAGGAGATGGCCGCGATCGATTCGCTCGGGCTGCGAGCGTAATAGGCTCCTATGCCCAATGATCGTGAGCGCAGCCCGAAGCAAAGGATGGCCTGATGCTATTTCGATCGTATACCCCGCGCCCTCCACTTTGCGAGTATATCGACGACTTCTGGCTCTATGAGGACTACGCGGGAGACCACCTACGGGAAAGGATACTTCCGAGCGGTACGTTCGAGATGGTGTTCAATCTGCATGACGATGAACTGCGTATCTACGGCCCCTCGGACCCGAACGAGTGTCGCCGCTTTGCCGGAGCATTGATCTCCGGACCATATGCGGGCTCGTTCATGAGCGACACCGCGGAAGAGGCGGCAATTCTGGGTGTCCATCTTAGGCCGGGCGGTGCCTTCGCAGTTCTCGGCTTGCCAGCCACAGAGTTCACCAACACTCATGTCGATCTGAGGATGGTTTGGGGACCGGGAGCCACCTCGCTTCGAGAGCAATTGCGCTCATTGAGGGAACCGGCGGAGCGGTTTCGACTCTTGGAGCAGACTCTTCTGGAGCGGCTTTCCGATCCTCCGGGTCTCCACGGTGCTGTTCGTGTGGGGCTGGACGTGCTCACGCGGACTCGCGGTCAGGCGAAGGTTCGGGATATCGCAAGAGCGGTGGATTTGAGCCAACGGCGACTTATCGAGGTGTTTGCCGCAGAAGTTGGCCTGACACCGAAGCTCTTCGGACGCGTGCAACGGTTCCAAAACGCGGTCGCATCGTCGCGGAACGCCCCAAAGGTCGACTGGGCGCAGCTTGCCGTGGAGTGCGGGTACTTCGACCAGTCCCACCTCATTCACGAGTTCGTCGAGTTCTCCAGCGTAAGCCCGTCCGAGTACCGGCGTCGGCAAGACCTGCTCGATTCCGCAGGCTTCCATGTGAAACGTCACCACCTGCCTTTGGCCTGATAGCTTCAATTTTTTCCAATCCGCGGCATGATCCCGGCTGGTAAGCATAGCGACAAATCAAACCTGCGGAATCTCGCAGCATTCAATTTGGCTCAGTGCGTCCAACGTCGTGAGGTCAGAATGCCAGAAGCTACCGTCAATGTGCGCTACATGGTCAACGACGTCGAGGCTGCCGTCGCTTGGTACACCAAACATCTCGACTTTACGCTTCTTTCCAAACAGGCGCCGGCGTTTGCCGATGTCACGCGTGGATCATTACGGCTGTTGCTCAGCGGGCCAACAAGCTCGGCCGGAAGACCCATGCCCGATGGCGAGCGACCTGGGCCGGGCGGCTGGAATCGAATTCACCTCATCGTCGATGATCTTTCCGCCGAGGTCGCCCGGTTGCGTACCGGCGGCGTACAGTTCCGCAATGACGTCGTGACGGGACCCGGCGGATCACAAATCCTGCTGGCAGACCCTTCCGGCAATCTCGTAGAGCTGTTTCAGCCCGCCCGCCGCTGACTTTGATCCAATGGCGGCGTGCGGTCGACGCCGGCCGGCCGCGAATTCCTACATGGCGCTCGCCGCATTCTCGATGAGCTGCAGACCGTGGTCGATGGCGCAAAAGCGATGGGCCGTGGCGACGCCGGCTACGTCACAATCGGATTCTATACGTCGCTGTCAGCCGGAAATTTGCGCGCCACGCGGTGACGAGTGGCCTTGGTCTAGCGGCTTCGGCACATCGCCGCTCGGCAGGCATCAATGTCGGCTGATGTCGGCGATGAGGCGATGAACAAGCATCGCTTCGCAGGTGTCGGCATCCGTCGCCAGCTTTTCGCTGAGCTGCACGACGACGACGTCTTGCTCTGGAAACATGTGCAGGTACTGCCCTTCAGTTCCGATCGCGGTGAACCCGTCCTGCTTATCGTTCGAAGGGATCCACCATTGGTAGCTGAATCGAAAACTGCGTTTCGTCCCCTGAAAATCGCAGCTCCACGTCGCGTCGACAGTGTCGGCGATGGAGGCGCGGATCCACATCGCCGCGGCGTCAGACCCTTGATTGTATTGCTTCAGCACCCAATCGCCTAACGTGGCGAGGTCGCGGGCCGAGGTGTAGGCGCAGCAATGCGCGGCGGGATGACCGGCGAAGTCGGCGTTCCATTCGGCGTTCTTCTCCATGGGCAGCCGTTGCCAGAGAAAATGCTCGAGCGCCTCGTCGAGCGTCCCGCGAATAAAGCCCTTGTCTGGCGTCAGCCGGGCCTCAGTGATGATCCCGATGAGCTGCGTATCGAATCCGGAATAGTGAAATTTGCCGGGCTCACGGAACTCGGCCTGGTCCAGGCGCTCCCTGACGGCATCCTCCAGTTTTCGATGCGGGCCCACGAGCTCGCCGTTCTGATCGACCTGGATTTTAAGCGTGGCGTCTATCTCGTCTTCCGACCAGTCCATGCCGCTCGACATGTGCAGGAGTTTTCGAAGCGTGACCGCATCATTGTATTTCGGCAATCCGGCGGCGCGGAGAATGTCGGCCGCCTTGCTATCGAGATCGACGGGCGTGGCGTAGCTTTCATCGTCGTAGACGAACCCGAACAGGAGCGAGACGATCGTCTTCGTGATCGAGGCTATCCCGTAGCGATCGCGCTCCACCGGCGATTTGCAGGCGTCGTCGTCGGAGCGAACGGACGTTCGCTTGAAGACGAGCTCGCCCGCGCTCACGACAAGCAGCGCACAGACGTGCTGGCGCTGCATGAAGGCGTCAAGATCGCAGACGCTGCCGCCTCCGCATGGATAGCTCACCACGATGTCGCGCGGCCGGACGAATTGCTTCGATGGCCAGTTCAGCTCGCCGGTCTGCGCATGTGCTACGCCCGCTCCGTCGATTGGGGCTGTCAACGACACGAGCGAGAGAAGAACGAAGGCTCGCACGGCCTTGCGAAATTGGATATCCGTCGGAAAACGAAAACGCCGTGACATGGATCGTCCTCGCAGTTCAGCTTTCTTTTTATAACACGATCGGTATGCGCCAGAAGCCGCGGCGCGTCGATTTGAAGGCCGGCCGTTTGCGCCCATGTCGCATTTTTCTTGAAGCGCCGTTTTCCGCTCCCCATGTGATTTTGGTCGTAGACAACGGGAGACCTCAATGAACCACTCCGCTACCGCGACCCGTTCCTGTTCGCGTGGCCGCTGGACGGCGTTGAATATCGTCCTGATGATCATCGGCTTCGCCGTGTTCTGGCCGCTTGGCCTGGCGATGCTCGCCTGGATCATCTGGGGCGACGAAATCGGGGCCAAGGCAGACGAATTGAAGGGGCATTTTCGCTCTTTCACCGATCGCGCGCCAAGTTTTCGCCACGGCGAGGCAAATGGCTTTCGGGGTCGCACAGGCAATGCCGCCTTCGACGAATACCGGGCGCAGGAATTGAAGCGGCTCGAGGAAGAGCGCCGCAAGCTCGAGGCGATGCGCGCCGAATTCGAAACTTTTCTCGGCGAGCTCCGCCGCGTGAAGGACCAGGAGGAATTCGACCGCTTCATGCGCGACTTTCGCAACCGGACGACCGAAAACGGCGGCCAAGCCTCCGCCTGACACGACCGGAATTGACGAAAAGAGCGGGGCCGCGAGGCCCCGCTTCTTTTTTGTTCTGATGTCTTCGTTTTGCCTCTTCCGCAGATGCGCGAGTCGCGGCAAGTATTAACCATGGCCTCCGCCCTCAAACGCGCACCGGAAAAGCTTCTGATCGCGTCGGCAGGGCGGCGGATTCCGGTGGTTATCCGCCGGAATGCGCGGGCCCGGCGGCTTATTCTGCGGATCGATGAGGCGCTCGGGCTCCCGATCCTGACGCTCCCCGCCCGGACATCCCTCACTTACGGCGAGGATTTCCTGCGGAGGAACATCGCCTGGCTGGAGGAACGGCTGCGGCTCCTTGCGCCGTCCGCCCCGTTTTCCGCCGGTAGCGTGTTTCCGCTGCGGGGCACGCCCTGCCGCATCCAAACGCGCCGCGGGCGCGGAATCGTGACGCTCGAGCGCCGGAGCGGGGAATTCGTGCTTTCGGTGCCCGGCGAGCCGGAATTTCTGACGCGGCGGATCACCGATTGGCTGAAGCGCGAGGCGCGCCGCGACCTTGAACGCGCGGTCGCCCGCCATGCCAACGCGCTCGGCCGCGCCCCAACCGCAATCCGGGTGGGCGATCCGAAGAGCCGCTGGGGATCCTGTTCTTCAAAGGGCGCGCTGACCTTTTCGTGGCGCCTCGTTCTGGCGCCGCCGAAGGTGCTCAGCTATCTCGCCGCGCACGAAGTGGCGCATCTCAGGGAATTGAACCACGGCCGAAAATTCTGGGCGCTGGTGGAACGGCTCGACCCCGACCACGAGGCCGCGCGCGCCTGGCTGAACAAGGGCGGCGTCGCGCTTTCGGCGGTGGGGCGGGCGGCCTGAGCTAGCCCACCGAATTAAGCCCCGAACCGCCGCTCAGTAGATATAGAACTTAATCGTCTGTCCGATGTAGCGCCTGTCGGGCGCTGGGCCGTTCGCCAAGAGGTAATACGCTCCTTGGCTCGGAATCGTGATGTCGGCGGAACCGGTGCCGCCTTGGCTTAGAAGGAAAGGCGGTAACCCGGTCGGAGAGCCCGTCCCCGCGTTGACGACGATAACCTCACTGCCGGCGGGCATGTCTTCGTAATCGAAGCTCACCTTGTCTTTGATCTGGCTGAGATAATCGATGCGCGGTGAGGGGACGGCTGGCGGCGGCGGGTCGCGAAAATTGACCTGAACACTCTGGTACTTGTTGCCCGACGGAGCGCCTTCCGGGTACGAATCGAACGCAAAAATGTCCCCTGCCTCCTCGGTTCGGAACTCGAAAACGGCACTCCCAGCGCCATCGAGGTCGGTCGTGATATCGCCGAGCAGCCGGACGCACTTCAGAAAAAAGTGGTATGTCGTGGCCGGCTGACCGCCCAGGTCCACAATGACGCGGGTACGGGCGTCGGACCCTCGAACGACGGATGCCGTTCCGCCGACGAGCGACGTGTCCCGGACACTGACGTTGGCGTTCGAACAGTCCGAAAAGTCTTGTCGCACGAGCGAGACGTCTCGATCGTCCGGCTGCTGCGCAAATGCCGAGCCGGTTGCGCAAACGGATGCGCCGAAAATCAAGCTGACAAAGAGATTTGCGGATTTCATTTAGCCCCCCCGTGCAACCAGTGGGGAGGATAATACAGCTGCTGAGCGAAATTACCATGTCGCTTCCGGAACCCATGAACTCAGATGGACAGGATTGGCAGGCGACACTGCCGCGATTCTTCCGCGCGCTTCGGAGTTCATGGGTCCCGGTCTTGCCGCTACGCGGCAAACCGGGATGACAAGTATCAGGGATGACAATCGCTGAAGGGTATTAGCCGCCGAACAGCCTTTTGAAGAAGCCGCGGCGCTCGACTTGCGCCGGTTGCGGCTGCACGCCGCCGTCGTTGCCGTCGCGAAAAATCCAGTTGCGCATGCGCTGGTCGTTGGCCGCCGCCTCGTCGGGATTGGCGGCTGCGAAGCCGCCCCACCCGCCATCCTCGGCGCCGGGGGCGGGCTGGGCGAGGAGATAGGGCACGATCTCGGTCCCCGGCAGCTGCGCCACCGGCACGCCCTCGTGCGCCTTGGTCATAAACTTCGCCCAGATTTCCGCCGGCATCGTGCCGCCGGAGGTGTGCTTGGTGGGCGCGTCGGAATCGTTGCCGAGCCAGACGCCGGCGGTGAGGTTGGCAGTGTAGCCGATGAACCAGGCGTCGCGGAAATTCTGGCTCGTTCCGGTCTTTCCTCCGGCTGGCCAGCCGGCGAGGCTGGCCCGGGTTGCCGTGCCCATCTCGACGGTCGCCTGCAGCATGTCGTTCATCAGCGCAACGCTTTCGATCGAGGCGACGCGGCCGAGGCCCGACGCCGTCCGCTCGAAGATCACGTTGCCGTCGGGCGTGCGCACGCGTTGCACCACGAAGGGCAGCACCGCAAAGCCGCCGTTCGAGAACGGCGCATAAGCGCCCGTCATCTCTAGCAGCGTCACCTCCGACGTGCCGAGCGCAATCGAGGGATTGGCGCCGAGCGGCGAATTGATCCCCATGCGCTTCGCCGTCTGCACCACGGCTTCCGGCCCGACCTGATCGGCGAGCTGCGCGGCGATGGTGTTGATCGACTTCGCCAGCGCGTCTTTCAGCGTTATCGGCCCGCGGAACTTGCCGTCGTAGTTTTCGGGCGCCCAGTCGCCGAACATCACCGGCTCGTCGATCAGCACCGTATCGGGGCGATAGCCGAGCTGCTCGATGGCGGTCAGGTAGACGAAAGGCTTGAAGGCGGAGCCCGGCTGGCGGCGTGCTTCGGTCGCGCGGTTGAACTGGCTCTCGGCGTAGGATTTTCCGCCGACCATCGCGCGGACCGCGCCGGTGCCGTCGAGGACGACCATCGCGCCCTCGCTCACGCCCATTTTTTCGCCTTCCTCGGCGATCGTTTCGGTCACCGCCTTCTCGGCCCAATCCTGCAGGTTGAGATCGACGGTGGTCTCCACCACCACGTCCTGCTCGATGTTGCCGACGTGGTAGGGCAGCACGTCCATCACCCAGTCGGCGATGTAGTTGCCGCTGCGGGTGACATTGTAGGAAGCGGCCGGCGCGGGATTGTCGCGCGCGGCCTTGGCTTCGTTCGCGGTGATGTATCCGCTCGAGGTCATCGCAGCGAGGACGAGCGACGCGCGCTGGCGCGCCGCGTCAGGGTTCTTGTTCGGCGCGTAGCGGCTCGGGGCGGGGAGCACGCCGGCGAGGATCGCCGCCTGCGACAGCGTGAGGTCGCGCGCCTCGACGTTGAAGTAGCGGGTGGCAGCGGCCTCGATCCCGTAGGCGCCCGAACCGAAATAGACGCGGTTCATGTACATCTCGAGGATCTGGTCCTTGGTGTATTTCGTCTCCAGCCACAGCGAGAGGATGACCTCCTGCACCTTGCGCTTGATGGAGCGCTCCGGCGACAGGAACATGTTCTTGGCGAGCTGCTGGGTCAGCGTGGAGCCGCCCTCGACGACGCCGCCGGCGAAAAAATTCTTCGAGAGCGCGCGGGCGAGACCGACCGGATCGACGCCAAAGTGCGAGCGGAAGCGGCGGTCCTCGATGGCGACGACCGCGTTCGGCACATAAGCGGGAAGCTCCGATATCTTGACCGATTCGCCGCCCGTATCGCCGCGATTGCCGATGAGACGACCGTCGATCGCAAGGATCTGCATGTTCGGCGGGCGGTCGGGCACGCGCCATTCGGAAGCGCCGGGCAGCTCGGCGGCGAAGTAGGCGACGAGGCCGGCGCCCGCGATGCCGACCCACAGGCAGAACACAAGACCCCAGTAGACGATGCCGCGGAAAAACCGGCCGAGGGGCGAGCGGCGGCGGCGCACGCGGGAACCTTTGGGCTGCTTCTGCCCGGCGCGCCGCTTCGGGGGCTTGCCGCCACGCGATGCGCCCCCGCTTTCAGCGGTGGGACGATTTTCGGCCTGGGCCGCCACGACAGCCGGCGCGGCGCCGCTGAATTGCGGCTCGATTCGCTTTTGATTTCTGCGACTTGCCATGCTGCCCCGGCTCTGCCCTCAACGGGGCGGTGTCAACGTTAAATTTGTCGATTTAAGGGGCACTTAAGAGACTGGCGTTTACCATTTCTTAAGGATTGCGGCGACAGCCGCGCCCAAATGCTCAAAAGTGCGAGGAAAGGCGGCAACCTTAGGATTTTCGGACATGAGCGAACGCGTCGATTGGGTCGACGTCGCGAAGGGTATTTGCATCGTCATGGTGGTGATGATGCACTCCACCCTCGGGGTCGAGAAGGCGGCGGGCGCGCCCGGCTGGATGGGCCATGTCGTGGAGTTCGCGCGGCCTTTTCGCATGCCGGACTTCTTCCTGATCGCAGGGCTCTTTCTGGCTAGCCGCATCGATGCGCCGTGGCGACTCTATCTCGACCGCAAGGTTCTGCACTTCGCCTATTTCTATGCGCTTTGGCTCACCATCCAGTTCGCCTTCAAGGCGCCGGGCATCCATGCCGAGCTCGGCTGGGAAGGCCTCGGGCGCGAGTATCTCATGGCCTTCGTGGAGCCGTGGGGCACGCTCTGGTTCATCTATCACCTGGCGCTCTTCCTCCTCGTCACGCGGCTTCTGAAGGGCGTGTCCTGGATCATCGTGTGGCTCGGCGCCGCGGCGCTCGAGATCGCGCCGATCCATACGGGCTCCATCCTCATCGACGAGTTCGCCGGCCGCTTCGTCTACTTCTATTCGGGCTACGTTTTTGCTCGCTATGTCTTCGCCCTCGCCGATGAAGCGGCGGCAGATCGTGGGACTGCGCTGACCGGGCTCGCGCTCTGGGCGATGTTGAACGCGTTCCTCGTCATTCACGGCTATGGCGACCTGCCCTTCGTCAGCCTCGGGCTCGGATTTGGCGGGGCACTCGCCATTATCACCGGCGCCACGCTGCTCGTACGGACGCCGGTCATGCCGGCGCTCCGCTGGCTCGGCGAGCACTCCATCGTGATCTATCTCGCCTTCTTCCTGCCGATGGCAGTGAGCCGCACGCTGCTCCTGAAATCGGGATTCGTGACCGATATCGGAACGATCTCGGTGCTCGTCACGCTCGCGGGTATTGCCGGGCCGATCGTGCTCTACGCCTTCATCCAGTGGACCGGCGTCGGAAAATTCCTCTTCGAGCGGCCGGCCTGGGCGAAGATCGACGGCGCCTCGCGGCGGCCGCGCGAAGCGATGGTGCCGGCCGAGTAGGATTTTTCGGGGCCTTAGGGCGGTTCCGCCCTCGGGGCTCCGGCGAAGGTTACGTCGGCTCGGCCGGGACGAAACCTCTTTTCCCTGACGGCGAAATGCGCCCGAAACGGGTCTGGGGCAGTCTCACCTCTCGAGCAGGGAGGGTTTTCAGATGTCAAAGAGCAGGCTCAATCTCACCTTCGCCGCAGCTTTTGCGGTGGCGACCATATCGCTTGCGGGATCGGCCGCGGCGCTTGATCCGAGCGGCTACGCCGTCAGGGTCGATCCGGCAGTCAACGCCGCAGGTCCCGTCGGCGAGCGCCTGATCAAATTGCAGGGCGCGGTCTTCATGGGCGACCAGATCGTCGCCAACCCGAACGGCCTCGCGCAGATCACGTTCATCGACAACACCCGCCTCGTGATCGGTCCTAACTCGCGGCTGACGATCGACGCCTTCGTCTTCAATCCGGACAACACGGCGCGGAAGGTGACGATGACCATGATCAAGGGCTCGTTTCGTTTCATCAGCGGAAACAGCCCGGATGGCGCCTACACCATCCGCACGCCGACCATGACGATCGGCATTCGGGGATAGTGCGTCAGGAGGCGATCGCCTTCAAGGCTTCCGGCATCTTGTAGGCGATCGCGAGCGCGACCTGGTGGCGGGGTTGCCCTCATCCGATGGCGGGCGGCACATCCGTCAGGTCGGCAAGCCGTTCTCATCGTAGCCAAGGATCTCGTCGGGCTTGCGATTGTCCAAAATCGGCAGGGCATCGAAGCGCCGGGCAACTTCTCGTAGCTTGGCGAGTCGGGTCGCGACGGTCGCCGCGTCGCACTTCTGCTCACGCGTGCGTGCACTAACGAGCCGCTCGCGAAGCGCTTGCGCATCGGCCGCCAGACTCTCGTCTGTCGGCTCAGTGCTTTCCGTGGCCGGACGATACGCTTTGCCCCTCTTGGTAATGGCCACCATTGCAACTCTCTGCCGATCGCTTCTCGAGTAGAGCTATTCTCGCACAGCACAAGTTGCAAGGGACCGATCTCACCGACCATCGGCAATTTGCTTGAAATGCCCAACGGCGCGGGCGAAATGTCTGGCATGCCGAAATCCTCCCGCGCGCCTATCGCCAAATCTCCGATCAAGGCCGGCGACCACCTGATTCTGGTCGACGGCTCCGGCTTCATTTTTCGCGCTTTTCACGCGCTGCCGCCGCTGACGCGGAAGTCGGACAACCTGCCGGTCGGCGCCGTCGCCGGTTTTTGCAACATGATCTGGAAGATGATGCAGGAGGGGCCGAGCGAGGCGAAAGGCGATGAGCCGACGCATTTCGCTGTGATCTTCGACTATTCGGCCAAGACATTCCGCCGAGAAATCTACCCGGACTACAAGGCGCATCGGCCGGAGCCTCCCTCCGATCTCATCCCGCAGTTCGGGCTGATCCGCCAGGCGACCCGCGCGTTCAACCTCGCCTGCCTCGAGCAGGAGGGCTGGGAGGCGGACGACCTCATCGCGACCTATGCCAGCCAGGCGGCCGAGGCGGGAGCGAGCGTCACCATCGTCTCCTCCGACAAGGATCTGATGCAGCTCGTGCGGCCCGGCATCACCATGGTCGACACGATGAAGAATGCCGTGATCGACCGCGAGGCGGTGAAAGAAAAGTTCGGCGTCTATCCGGAGAAAATGATCGAGCTGCAGGCGCTGGTCGGCGATTCGACCGACAACGTGCCGGGCGTGCCGGGGATCGGGCCGAAGACGGCCGCGCAGCTCCTCGTGGAGTATGGCGACCTCGAAACGCTTTTGATCCGTGCCGGCGAGATCAAGCAGCAGAAGCGGCGCGAGAATCTCGTCCAGTTCGCGGACCAGGCGCGCATCTCGCGAAAACTCGTCGAGCTCTCCTGCACGGTTCCGCTCGACGTGCCGATCGACGATCTCGCGGTGGAGGCGGTCGATGGCGTGAAGGCGGTCGCCTTCTGCAAGGCGATGGAGTTTGCCGCGCTGACCAAGCGCGTCGCCGACAAGACCGGCGTCGATCCGGCGGAGATCGGGCCGGCAACGCTCGAGATCGCGGGATGGCCGCCCGGCGGCAGCGCCCCGGCGCATGGCCCGGACATGGGCGTGTCAGAGCGGCCGGTCCCGGTTCCGCGGGTCAGCAAGCAAGGACAGCTTCAGCTCGAACCTGAGCCTCCGGCGACGCCGCAGACCAACGGCGGGACGCCCTCCGGCCGCGAGACGATCAGCACGCTTGGGGGCCCGCAGGCGCTCGTCGAGGCGCGACGGAAGGCGGCCGTCGATCTGAAGATCGACGTCGCCAAATATCACTGCGTGCGAAAACTCGAAGATTTGGCGCGCTGGGTGGACGCGGCGCGCAATGGCGGGCTCCTCGCGATCGAAATCGAGACGACGGGCGCGACCCCGATGCAGGCGGAGATTTCAGGTATCGCGCTGGCGCTCGAGCCGAGCTTCGCCTGCTACATCCCGCTCGGCCACCGTGCCGGCGACGGCGACATCTTTGGGGGCGGGCTCGAGAAGGACCAGATTCCGCTTCAGGCGGCGCTCGAAGCGCTGAGACCTGTGCTTGAGGATTCTTCCGTCCTGAAGATTGGCCAGAACATCAAGGATGCCTGGCTGGTGCTCGCGCGCCACGGCATCGAGATGGCGCCGGTCGACGACGTCATGCTGATGTCCTACGCGCTCGATGCGGGCGCGCTGAAGCACGGGCATGGCCTCGGTGAATTAGCGTCGGACCTGCTCGGCCACGAGCGGATCGAGTTCAAGACGGTCGCCGGCGCGGGCCGGGACAAAGTGACATTCGACCGCGTGCCGATCGACAAGGCGACCGGCTACGCGGCGGAGGACGCCGACCTGACGCTGCGGCTCTGGAGCGTGCTGAAGGCGCGGCTTCCGGCCGATCGCGTCACCCGAGTCTACGAGCGGCTGGAGCGGCCGCTGGTCCCTGTGCTCGCGAATATGGAGCGGCGCGGCATCAAGGTCGATCGCCAGATTCTTTCGCGTCTCTCCGGCAGCTTTGCGCAGAAAGCTGCGGCGGCGGAAGCGGAGATCTACGAGCTCGCCGGCCAAAACTTCAACATCGGCTCCACAAAACAGCTCGGCGACATTCTTTACGGCAAAATGGGACTCGCCGGCGGGCGAAAGACGAAGACCGGCCAGTGGTCGACCGACGTAAAGGTGCTGGAAGACCTTGCGCTGGAAGGCGTGCCGATCGCGCGAAGAATCGTCGATTGGCGGCAGCTGACCAAGCTGAAGTCGACCTATACCGACGCGCTGCCCGGCTACATCCACCCGGAGACCGGCCGCGTCCATACCGACTACGCGCTCGCCTCGACCTCGACCGGGCGGCTCTCCTCCTCCGAGCCGAACCTGCAGAACATTCCGATCCGCACCGAAGAAGGCCGCGCCATCCGCCGCGCCTTCATCGCCGAGGAGGGCAAAAAACTCGTCTCCGCCGATTACAGCCAGATCGAGCTCCGCGTGCTCGCCCACATGGCCGACATCCCGCAGCTGGTGAAGGCGTTCGAGGAGGGGCTCGACATCCATGCGATGACGGCGTCGGAAATGTTCGGCGTGCCGGTCGCGGGCATGGACCCGAACGTGCGGCGCCGCGCCAAGGCGATCAACTTTGGGATCATCTACGGCATCTCCGCCTTCGGGCTTGCGGCGCAGCTCGGCATCCCACGCGGCGAGGCGGCCGACTACATCAACCGCTACTTCGAGCGCTTTCCCGGCATCCGTGACTACATGGACAAGACCAAGGCTTTTTGCCGCGAGCATCTCTATGTCGAGACACTGTTTGGGCGGCGGGCTCACTACCCAGACATCCGCTCATCGCAGCCGAGCCTTCGCGCTTTCCAGGAACGCGCCGCGATCAACGCGCCGATCCAGGGGTCGGCGGCCGACATCATCCGCCGCGCCATGATCCGCATGGACGAGGCGCTGGAGGCGGCGAAGCTCAGCGGAAAAATGCTGCTGCAGGTGCACGATGAGCTGGTGTTCGAAGTGCCGGATGAGGAGATCGAGGCGACCATCCCGGTGATCCGCTACGTCATGGAGAACGCCGCGATGCCGGCTGTCGCACTGCGCGTGCCGCTGCATGTGGACGCGCGGGCGGCGAACAATTGGGACGAGGCGCATTGAGCGTCCCAGAATCCCTTTTCGACCTTAACGTGGGCTCAGGTACCTATCTATTCCTTCGCAATGACGACTCCAAGATTGCCGCCGACTATCGATGTCGAGTCGACGAGTGGTGGCGGCGTTACGCGCCAATCCTCGACAAGAATTTCCCCCAGAAGTTCCGAAATGGTCCTGTGCAACCCTATTGGGAGTTGACGGTCGCCAACCTTCTGGAAAATGAGACCGACCTACAGCTGCGATGGGACCGTAGATCGTCGAAGACTGCGCCTACGCCGGACTTCGTGACCTCTTATGGAGAGATGGAGGTTTGGGTCGAGGCGACTACGCCTCGTCGTGGCGCGGAGGCCAGCCAGAACGCTGTGGCGCCACTCGCCTTTGGTGAAGGTAGCCATGTTGGTGGGCAGGAATGGCACAGCTTGCGCTTGCGGATCTTGAATAGCTTTTCTGCAAAGGTGCGGAAATTAAAGGCGCTCAACCCTAGCGGCACAAGCATAATTGCCATCGGCGCCGGGGAGATTTCCAGTGTGCAATGGCACAACAATCTTCTCGATTGGCAGTCACTCGCGGCTGTTTTCTATCCTTTTAGACCGTCGTTCACTGTTCGCTTGGATGGAAGCCAAGTGCCGCCAACGATGGAAGTCGATTTAGAGAAGGCTGGGACGGACAAAAGGGTGGCGAAGGGTTTTGCCCTTCGGAGCTTGGATCACGGGCATATTGCGGGCGTCTTGTTTTCCACCCACACCATCGCCTCTCTAGTGTGGCCGATGGAACCCGTTGTCTATTGGGTTGAGAATCCTTTTAGCGCCGCTTCAAAACATTTGAGGGCAGCATTTGCCGGGGTCGACAGGATCATTGTGCACTCCGAGCGGAAGATAGTCGAGCATTTACCGCCTGCGATTGGAGACTCGAGCTGAGACTGAAGTAGCCGGTTTGCAGATCACGCCGCCCGCGCCGGCTTCACCCGTTCGATGATCTCGGCGCCGCGTTCCCGCTCGATCACTGCGATGTCGTGCTGGCTTTGCAGGTCGAGCCAGAACTGAGCGCTGTTTCCAAAATACCGGCCAAGTCGCACCGCCGTGTCGGCTGTTACCGAGCGTCTGCCGTTCAGGATGTCCGTGATGCGGCCGGACGGCACGCCGAGGTCGAGAGCCAGACGGTTGGCGCTCAAACGTCGAAGGGTAAGTTCCCGTCTCAGCAAGCGACCAGGGTGAACGACGGGAGTCACTTAGTTAGCCTCTATGGTAGTCGACAATCTCGATGTTGAAGGCGTCAGCCTTTCGGAACTCGGAGCATATCCGCCAGCGATTCAATGTCCGCCTCTCCGCCCGAACGCCTCGCGACTATTGGCTTCGATGCCGACGATTACGCTTTGTAGCCCGGAAGGAGCGCAGCGCAATCCGGGGGGCCCACGCGCTGGACTTTCCCTTTGATCACAGCTGCCGACCGAAATCCCGGATTTCGCTTCGCTCCTTCCGGGCTACACGCCGATGCGCCGGTGCAAGACTTCGTAGAACGGATTGCTCGGGAGGCGGCAATCGCTAGAATGATGTTTCGCCGAGCCGCTGGAGCTGAGGGCGCTGTGCCTCAATCCGTAGTGTCGAGCCTTATCTTGCGCACGGAGCGCCCGCTCAATGCGGAGCCGCCGCTTTCGCTTTTGGCCGAGAGCTGGATCACGCCGCAGGAGCTCTTCTTCATCCGCACGCACGGCGATGTGCCGGATCTCGATCCGGCGACACACCGGCTCATCGTCTCAGGCAAGATCGGGACTTCGCTCAATCTTACGGTGGACGATCTTAGCCAAAAATTTCCGATCGAGAGGACGGCGGCGACGCTTCTTTGTGCCGGCAACCGGCGCGACGAATTGAACGCGGTCGAAACCGTCGCCGGCACGACGTGGCATCAAGGCGCGGTCGGCAACGCGGAATGGACCGGCGTGCGCCTCGCCGACGTGCTGAAACGCGCCGGCGCGGCAAGCGGCGATCTCCACGTTGTCTTTTCGTCGGCCGACGCGGTCACGGTTCGCGGGATGAAGACGAGCTTTGGCGCTTCGATTCCACTCGCCAAGGCGCTTTCGCCCGAGGTCTTGGTCGCCTTCGCGATGAATGGCGAGCCGCTTTCGCCGGAGCACGGCTTTCCGCTCCGCCTCGTCGTCCCCGGCTATATCGGCGCACGCAGCGTGAAGTGGCTGACCGGGATCCATGTTCAAGATCAGCCGTCCGACAACTACTTTCAGCAGAACGACTACAAGCTTCTCCCCGCCGGGTTTGATGCTGACGAGACCGGGCGCGGCGTCGGCGTCATGCTGGGCGAGCTGCCGGTCAATTCCGCCGTGCTGACGCCGCTCGACGGCGCGGAGCTCAGAAGCGGCACGATTCCTGTCCGCGGTTATGCTGTCGCCGGCAGCGGCCGCACTGTCGGACGCGTCGACGTTTCTCCGGACGGCGGCGCCACCTGGCAGAAGGCCGAACTCGACGGACACGGCGCCTGGACGTGGACGCTCTGGAAAGCCGACATCATGCTTCGCCCGGGATCGACGGAGCTCGTCGTGCGGGCCTGGGATTCCGCGGCGCAAACGCAGCCGGAGCGGCTGGAGACGGTGTGGAACGCCAAAGGCTACATGAACAACGCCTTGCACCGGATTGGCGTGACGGTGCGCTAGGCGTCACGCGTATTTCGGAAGCCGCTGCGGCACCGGGGACGACTGGATGATCGAGGTGTTGGTCCGGGCGTGCGGGATCAGCCGGTCGATGACCACCTCCAGATCCTCGATCTTCTCGACAAAAACTTTTGCGATGAAGCAGTCGTCTCCGGTGATGCGGTGGCATTCGACGATCTCGGGGATCGTCTTCACGATCTCGGCGACGCGCGCGAGCTCGCCCATGGCGGGTTGGATGCGGATGTAGGCGCCGATCGAAAGCCCGAGCTTTTCCGGCTCAAGCCTCACCGTGAAGCCGAGCACGCCGAGATCCTCCAGCCGCTTCAGCCGATCGCCCACGCTTTGCGGCGAGATCGAAAGGGCGCGAGAAAGCTCCGCGAGCGAGGCGCGCGCGTCTGCTTCAAGAAGCGCGATCAGACGGATATCTCGCTTATCCAGCGCCGCGCCTCCGTTTCGGCTGAGATTTCTCATGATCGCGCCCGATTCATATGTCAGTTGGACCGTATCTCGCCGAAATGACGTCGTCCATGCCTGATGTGGCTGCGATCATCCGAGCATGCAGACAACCCTCATCAGCCGCCCGAAAATCCACGTCGACAGCGTGCCGCCGCACGTCTTCTTCGTCGTAAGCGCCATTTTTCACTATCTGGGTCCGTCCTTCGCCGTGCTGCTTTTCGCGCATGTCGCGCCGCTCGGCGTCGCGTGGATGCGGATCGCCTCGGCCGCACTCATCTTCGCGCTCTGGCGGCGGCCGTGGCGCATAGTCCGCGTCGCCGAGCGCAGCACGCTCCTCTTGATCGCCGGGCTCGGCGCCACGCTCGCCGCCATGAATGTCTCGTTCTACCTGGCGATCGACCGGCTTCCGCTCGCGACCGTCGCGTCAATCGAATTCGTCGCAACGATCGGGGTGGCGCTGGCGGGCGTCCGCAGTTTTAGGAATCTCGTCGCGCTCGTCGTCTCGCTCGTCGGTGTCTATGCGCTGATCGGATTTGCCGGCACGGGCGATGTGGTGGGGCTCGCTCTCGCCGTGATCAATGCGGCGCTCTTTGCGCTATACATCGTGCTCGGCCACGCGCTCGCCCGCGAGCCGCACGGCAGCTCTGTCGACCGGCTCGGCGCGGCGATGCTTGTCGCGTTGATCCTTATCGCGCCGCTCGGCCTGCGCGAGGCGTCGGTGGCTTTCTTCAGCCCGGCGCTGCTTTTTGCCGGAATCGGCGTCGGCATTACTTCCTCGGTCATTCCTTATGTCTGCGACCAGCTGGCCATGGCGCGGCTGCCGCGCGCGACCTTCGCGCTCATGCTGGCGCTCCTGCCGGCGACCGCCGCGATCGTCGGCGCGGTGGTGCTCGGGCAGGTCCCCTCGCCCGTCGAGCTCCTCGGCATCGCGCTCGTCGCGATCGGGATCGCGCTTCACAAGCCAAGCTAGCGCGCGAGAAAACCGCCTGCGCGAGTCTCGTCTGCAGCAATCTTCTTGTGGAAATGCACCATGAAGGCAGTGGCGAAGAGCGGCGCGAGAAGATTGACGATCGGAATCGCCAAAAACGCCGTGACGATAAGCCCGGCCGCGAAGATCGCGCCGGAGTGACGGGCACGCAGGCGCCGGGCCGTTTCCTCGTCGTTATGGCGGAGCGCCGCGAGCTCGAAAAATTCGCGGCCGAGGAGATAGGCGTTGGCGACGAGGAAGACGAGGACACCGAAGCCGAGGAAGAGCACAAGCGGCAAGGCGAGCGCGTTGACGAGGAGCACGACGCCGAGAAATTTTATCGAGGTGGCAAGGGAGCGTGCGACCGGCAGCGAACGGCCGACCGGATCGGCCGGATAGTGCGTGCGCTCCACCGCCTCGGCGATTTCGTCGACGAAAAGGCCGGCGAAGAGGGCCGCGACCGGTGCGACTAGGAAGCCGAGGCCGACGACGAGGCCGATGCCCGTCAGCACATCGAAGACGGTGTCGAGCCAAGGCCACGGGGTCGCGACGAAATGTGCGAAGAGCCATTCGAGCGCGAGCCAGAGCGCGACCAGCAAGCCTATCGTCAGCGCTAGCGACTTCAGGAGCACGCCGCGGAACGGCGGCGACAGGATGTCGCGAATGGCGAGAGTGGCGGCGTGAATCATGGCGTGCTCTTGGCACAGAGTTGGCGACCGGTGGACCCCGTGTTCCTCCGTCGCTTCCCTTTTGTCATCCCGGTTCGGCCGACAGGCCGAGACCGGGACCCATGAACGCCGCCTAGTAACGATTCTCGCCGGCGTTGAAACAGCATCTTCTCTACTCCAGTGTTCATGGGTCCCGGTCTTGCCGCTTCGCGGCAAACCGGGATGACAAACTGAGAGGTGGTCGTCTTAGCTCACGCCTTCCAGCTGTATCCACCTGGATTTGCCAAGCCGGCGCCGATTCGCTAGGGCCACGCGTCCAATCGAAGAGCGAGGTTGCATGGCGGAGGCGAAGTTCGACGTGCTGACGATCGGGAATGCGATCGTCGACGTGCTGGCGCAAACGGAAGAGGACTTTCTCGTTCGCGAGGGCCTAGTGAAAGGCTCGATGCGACTGATCGACGGGAAGGAGGCCGATCGGCTCTACAGCCATATGGGGCCGTCGCAGCTCGTTTCGGGCGGCTGCGCCGGGAACACCGCCGCCGGAGTGGCCTCTTTCGGCGGGCGCGCCGCCTTCATCGGAAAAGTGGCCGATGACGAGCTCGGAAAATTCTTCCGCCATGACATGCATGCGCTCGGCATCCATTTTCCCGCCGCGCCGTTGACCGACGGCACGCCGACGGCGCGCTCGATGATCCTGATCACGCCGGACAGCGAGCGCACCATGAACACCTATCTCGCCGCCTGCCAGGAACTGACGCCGGCGGACATCGACAGAGACACGGTGGAAGGCGCCGCGATCACCTATCTGGAAGGCTATCTCTGGGACCCGCCGAAGGCCAAGGAAGCCTTTCGCATTGCTGCCAAGCTTGCCCATGGCGCAAAGCGCAAGGTCGCCATCACGCTTTCCGATTCCTTCTGCGTCGACCGTTTTCGCGACGAGTTCATCGAGCTGATGCGGAACGGGGCGCTCGACATCGTCTTCGCCAACCAGCACGAGGTGCTATCGCTCTACCAGACGAGCGATTTCGACACGGCGGTCGCATGCCTCGAGCATGACGTTCGGCTTGCGGTCATCACGATGAGCGCGGAGGGATCCTTGGTGGTCGCCGAGGGCAAGCGCACACGCATACCGGCGGCTCGCGTGGAACGGATCGTCGACCTGACCGGCGCCGGCGACCTCTATGCGGCGGGCTTTCTCTACGGCCTATCGCGCGGTTTCCCGCACGAGGTCTGCGGAAGACTCGGCTCGCTCGCGGCGGCCGAGGTGATCAGCCACGTCGGCGCGCGGCCTATCGAATCGCTCCGGCAGCTCGCCGGCCAGGCGGGTCTTGCGGCCTGAGCCGCCCGACATCTTTCCAGGGCTGCGAGACAAGGCCTCTCCGATGCAGAAAATCTCGCGCGTCCCACAGGAACGGGATGCGCCGCTCGGCGAGACCCGGAAGGCTCCAAAGGTCGAGGCCCGTCCAGGGCAGGAACGGATTGCGCCGCCCATAGGTCCAGATTTCCACCCGCACCGAGGGGCGGACCGAAAGCCCGCGGGCGTGAAAGCCGACCGTATCGGCGACCACGAGCGTGTTGGCGGGTACGGCAAAAGCCCTGGGCGGGGCAAATCCCATCGACGCGATCTCGGCCGGGGTGGCGCGGAGCGAGCCGCGCGAGGCTAGCCTGTCGCCGCTCGCGGCGGCACCGATGCTCTGCTCATACTCCCATTGAAGGCGCTTCGGGGTCAGCCGGTGCGAGCCCGGCACATAGACGAAGGGACCCTCGTCCTCGGCCACGTCGGTCATGAAATAGAAGGCTTTCACCGTCGGGTGAAACGTGTCGATGTGGAGATCGGTCTGCGGGTCCGGCTTGGCATCGCGGATGTGACTTAGAATCGTCTGCACATAGGTGAGCGGCTCCTGATCGAAGGAGCCGACATAGCGGTTGAGACCGCGCCAGTCCGGGTTGGCGAGAAGGCCCTTGATCTCCGGCACGGCGGCGATGAATTCCGGGTCGACGGCGATGCGGCGGGTAACGGTGTCGCCCTGCGTCATCTCGCGCGCCGGCGCGTGAAAAGCGAAGACCGCGTCGCGCAGGCGGTCGAAGGCTTCGCGGGGAAGAAACTCCTCCCGCATGACGAATCCGTCGCGGTCGAAGGCGGCGCGGTCTTGCGCTGAGATCTTGTGCGCCAGGCGTGCGCGGCGACGCCAGGCCATGGCATGCGCAAGCTTTGCGCGCCGGGCGTGGAGGCCACGGCGATTGAGCTCGGCCGAGCCGAGCACGGGATTGTCGCGGAAGGATTTCGCGCCGGTCGCGAGAGCCGCCACCCAAAGAGGCGTCATCAGATAACGCGCAGGATTCATGTCCTCTCTCTTGATCGTTTCGCCGCTGCCGGTCGCCACGGAGCGCAAAGCATCAATCCCCATTCCCGGATTCTCTGAACACAGCAGCGAAATCACGCCGCTGGTGCAGAATGCGAACAACCTCCACCTCGTCCCCTGTCAATCGATAGAACAGGGCATAGGGATGGACAAGGACCGCGCGCAAGCCCGCTCGGATATCGTCGCGGGGACGCCGCAATAAGGGCCGTTCCGCTGCCTTTGCCCCTGCCGTCGTTAAGTTGCGTAGAAGCTTGTCGGCGACCTCGACCGACGCGATACGCGAGTAATATTGCCAGATCTCACGGAGGTCCTGCTTTGCGGCAGGCGACCAACGAAGCCGCAGCTTATCGGCCGGCATGCTTTCGATGAAGTTCCGCGAGCAACTCCTCGATATCGAGCTCTCTGCCCAAGCCGGCATCCAGCTCATCGATTCCGATCTGTATTTCCGCGCGGAGCGCCGCGAGAGCCTCGATCCGATCCAGAATCTCGCGGCCGATCATCTCCTGCGCCGCTTCGGGCAGTTCCGAGGCTTTGGCTATGGCCAACTCCAATGTGCTTGTCATGGAACCACCTTATCAAAATCCGCCGGGCGGCGCTACCAACGCAACCGTATGCTTGGCATGCTCCAAGGTTGAGCTGCCCCTCCCCTAGCCCCTCCCGTTGGCGCTACAGGATGAAGCGGCTGAGATCGGCGTTGCGCGCGAGATCGCCGATATGCGCCTCGATATAGGCGGCGTCGATGGTGAAGGTCTCGCCGGAATGGTCCGTAGCGTTGAACGAGATTTCGTCCAGAATCCGCTCCATCACCGTCTGCAGGCGGCGGGCGCCGATATTCTCCACAGAGGAATTCACCTCGACCGCGATACGCGCGATCGCGTTGATCGCGTCGTCGGTGAAATCGAGCGTCACGCCCTCGGTCGCCATCAGCGCCTTGTACTGCTTGATGAGGCTCGCCTCGGTCTCCGTCAGGATACGGCGGAAATCCTCCTCCGTCAGCGGGCGGAGCTCGACGCGAATCGGCAGCCGGCCTTGCAGCTCCGGTAGAAGGTCGGACGGCTTCGACACATGGAAGGCGCCGGAGGCGATGAAGAGGATGTGATCGGTCTTCACCGGGCCGTATTTCGTGGCGACCGTCGTCCCTTCGACGAGCGGCAGCAGATCGCGCTGCACGCCCTCGCGGCTAACGTCGGCGCCGCGCATGTCGCTCCGCGAGGCGATCTTGTCGATCTCGTCGAGGAAGACGATGCCGTCATCCTCAACGGAGCGGATCGCGTCGGTCACGACCACGTCCTGGTCGAGCAGTTTGTCGGCCTCCTCGTCGAGGAGGAGCTTGTAGGAATCCTTGACGTTCACTTTTCGCGTCTTGGTGCGGCCTTGGCCAAGCGCCTTGCCGAGCATTTCCCCGACATTCATCACGCCGATCGAGGCGCCGGGCATGCCGGGCACCTCGAAGGCGCCCATCGGATTTGAGGTGTCCTTCACCTGGACCTCGATCTCCTTGTCGTCGAGCTCGCCGGCGCGGAGGCGCTTGCGAAAACTGTCGCGGGTCGTCGGGCTCGCATGCTCGCCGACCAGCGCGTCGAGCACACGCTCCTCCGCCTGCAGATGCGCCCTCGCCTCCACTTCGCGGCGCTTTTCCTCGCGAACAAGGCCGATGCCGACCTCGACGAGGTCGCGAATGATCTGCTCCACATCGCGGCCGACATAGCCGACCTCGGTGAACTTGGTCGCCTCCACCTTGATGAAGGGGGCGTTCACGAGCTTCGCCAGGCGCCGGGAAATCTCCGTCTTGCCGACGCCGGTCGGGCCGATCATCAGGATGTTTTTCGGCAGCACCTCTTCGCGCATAGGGCCCTGGAGCTGCTGGCGGCGCCAACGGTTCCTGAGCGCGATAGCGACGGCGCGCTTCGCGTCATTCTGGCCGATGATGAAGCGATCGAGCTCGGAGACCGTCTCGCGTGGCGAGAATGCCGCCTTCTGCTCGTCGTTGCTGGGTGCGGCGGTCACGCCTTCGGGCTCCAGTCTGGCAGCCATGTTAGCGGTCGGCATCGAGGACCTCCACGATCACGTTGGCGTTCGTATAGACACAGATCTCAGCGGCGATCTCCATCGCGCGGCGGGCGATCTTCTCGGCATCCATGTCGCTGTCGGCGAGGGCGCGCGCCGCGGCCAGCGCATAGTTGCCGCCGGAGCCGATTGCCGCCACGCCATGCTCCGGCTCGAGCACGTCGCCGGTTCCAGTCAGCACCAGAGTCGTCGACTTGTCGGCGACGATCATCATCGCCTCGAGGCGGCGGAGATAACGGTCGGTGCGCCAGTCCTTGGCGAGCTCGACGCAGGCGCGCATGAGCTGGCCGGGATATTGCTCGAGCTTCGCCTCGAGCCGTTCAAGGAGGGTAAACGCGTCGGCGGTCGCGCCGGCGAAACCGGCGATCACGCCACCTTTCGAGAGCGTCCGCACTTTTCGGGCATTGTGCTTGATGATTGTCTGGCCGATCGACACCTGTCCGTCGCCGGCCACGACCACTTTGCCGCCCTTCCTGACCGAAACGATCGTGGTTCCGTGCCAGGATTCAAACGGAGATTGCTGGGCCAATGAGATACTCCTACAGCGGATAAAGCCGGCCTTCCCTCTCAAGCGCCGGCCCCACCCCTGATCACTGTGCCCGATATGTAGGTGGCGGACGGGACGGGTGCAAACCGCCGGCGGCCGCAGGCGAGGGTAAAGGCCCGGGCTCAGATTCCAAGCCGCACGCGGTGGACGTCATAGGGATAAGGAAGCTGGGCTTTTTCGCTTGCGGCGTTCAGCCTCTTCAACTGCTCCTCGCTCAAGCGCCAGCCGGTCGCGCCGATATTGTCGTCGAGCTGGGTGAGATTGCGGGCGCCGATGATCGGGCCGGTGACCCCGGGACGGCACAGTAGCCAGTTCAGCGCCACCTGCGCCGGCGTCCTGCCGATTTCCTGACTGGCGGCGAGAAGGGCATCGATCACTGCCCAAGTCTCTTCGTTCGCGTATCTGGTCCAGGATTCGCTCCAGCCACGCTCTTCGGCGCCCTTCACGCGGCTGTCTTCCGGCGGGCCGTTCATACCGCGGCGAAACTTGCCGGCAAGCCAACCGCCGCGGAGCGGGCTCCAGGGGATCATGCCCAGCCCTTCGTTCTGAACGACGTGGAGCAGTTCCAATTCCGCGTCGCGGTCGAGGAGATTGTAGAGCGCCTGCAGGCAGGTAAAAGGCTCCCACCCGTTCGCCTTCGCGAGGTCGATGGATTTCTGTAGCTGCCAGCCGGAATAATTGCTGGCGCCAAGGTAGCGGACCTTTCCGCTCTTCACGAGCGTGTCGAGAGTGCTCAGCGTCTCCTCGAGCGCCGCCCACGGATCCCACATGTGGACCTGGTAGAGATCGATGTAGTCGGTCTTCAGCCGCTTCAGGCTGGCTTCAACCGCGCTCAAAATGTGTTTTCGGCCGAGCCCGAATTGGTTGGGGCGACGTGCGGCAGGGTCATCGGTGCCCCAGCGGAGTTTTGTGGCGATGACGAGATCGTCGCGGGACTGGCCGGCCAGCCAGCGGCCGAGAATCTCCTCCGACGCACCGCGGCTGTAGACATCGGCCGTGTCGATGAAATTGCCGCCCGCCGCGACGAAGCGATCGAGCATCGCGTGGCTTTCCACCTCGGTCGCCTCCCGCCCGAACGTCATCGCCCCGAGGCAAAGCTCGCTGACCTTGAGGCCGGTTTTTCCCATATTACGCAATTCCATGTCTTCTCTCCCAGGATCAGGAATTTCCACTATGCGCCGTCGGGTGGCGGGGCTGGTAAAGCCCGAGATTACCACCGCCCGGCAGCTGGATCACCGTCAGCAGGCCCCATCCCTCGTCGCTGATCGGCCCGCAGGCGACTCCCTTCTTGGTCAAACGCGCTACCTCTTCATTCACCTCGTCGCACATGAGAAAGAACTCGTGGCGACCATTCGTTTCGGCAGGGTGGAACGCGACCTCGGAGGGTGGCACGGCAAAGATCAGCCAACCGCCACCGACATCGACCGAGGGAAACGCAAGCACATCGCGAAAGAAAGCGCGATCGGCCTCGGCGTCGGTGGTGTAAATGACTGAATGCGTACCCGTGATCATGGTTTCCTCATCTCAAAGAAAACGACAGGGCGCTTCGGCGATCGAAGCGCCGCAGGTGGCCTTCGCACCCTAGCGCTGCTAAAAGCGCGGCGCACTTTAGAAAGGGTCGCAGCGTGCGCAAGGCAGAATTCTCCCGCAAGACGACCGAAACGCGGATCAGCGTGTCCGTCGACCTCGACGGGACGGGCCGCTACGACGTCAAGACCGGGATCGGCTTCCTCGACCACATGCTGGAGCAGCTTTCGCGTCATTCGCTGATCGACCTGACTGTCGCGGCGGAGGGCGATACGCATATCGACCTCCACCACACGACGGAGGATGTGGGGATCGCGATCGGCCAGGCGATCAGCAAGGCACTCGGCGACCGCAAGGGCATCACCCGCTACGCCTCGATCGATCTCCCGATGGACGAAGTCTGCACCCGCGCGGCGGTCGACGTGTCCGGCCGCCCCCACCTCGTCTGGCAGGTCAAGTTCGCGCGGCCGAAGGTCGGCGAGTTCGACACTGAGCTGTTTCGGGAATTCTTCCAGGCGTTGGCGCTCAATTCCGGCATCACACTGCACATCGTCAACCTCTATGGCGAGAACAGCCACCACGTCGCCGAGACCTGCTTCAAGGCGGTAGCGCGGGCTTTTCGCACCGCCTTCGCCATCGATCCGAGGAACGCCGAGGCGGTGCCGTCCACCAAGGGAACGCTGACCGGATAGGACGCTTCGAGATGAGACATTATTCGGTGCATGCGCCGTCCGACGAACCCGACTCACCAGAGCTTTTCGTTTTCATCAAGGACGGATTCTCCTGGCCGGCGCTCTTCGTGCCGATCCTCTGGATGCTTTGGCACCGGCTGTGGCTGGCGCTCGTCTACTACATCGTCTTCGTGCTGCTCATCGCCTGGACGGGACGGCTCGCCAATGAGGATATCGCGGTCGTCGTCGCCATCCTCTGGAGTCTCCTCTTTGCGCTGGAGGCGAACAATATCCGCCGCCTTTCACTTGAGGATCGCGGTTGGGACGAAGTCGGCTCGAGCTTCGGCAAGGACATCACCGAGGCAGAAGCACGGTTTTTCGCCGTGAGCCCGGTGCTTGATGCGTCCATGGACAAGAATGCCGTGATCGCACGGGCGGCCTATGCGCGGGGACCGCACCCGCAAGCGACGGACGAGCCGATCTTCGGGCTCTTCCCGGAGCCGGAGCGCTGGGTCGAACCGTGAGCGTCGCCATCGTCGATTACGGATCGGGGAACCTCCATTCCGCCGCCAAGGCCTTCGAACGGGCGGCGCGGGAGACGGGCGACCGCATCGTCGTCACGTCCGACGCGGACACGGTCGCGGCGGCGGAGCGGATCGTGCTGCCGGGCGTCGGCGCCTTCGCCGACTGCCGGCGCGGGCTCGACGCCGTTCCCGGCATGGTCGAGGCGTTGAGCGAGTCGGTGATCGAAAAGGGAAAACCCTTTCTCGGCATTTGCGTCGGCTGCCAGCTCATGGCCGAGCGCGGGCTTGAAAAGGTGACGAGCAAGGGACTCGGCTGGATCGCCGGCGACGCGGTCGAGATCGAGCCCGCCGACCGCAACCTCAAGATCCCGCACATGGGCTGGAACACGCTCGACGTCCGGAAGGAGCATCCGCTCCTTGCCGGCATTCCGACCGGCGAGCAGGGCCTCGACGCCTATTTCGTGCACTCTTTTCACGTTGCTCCGCGCGACACGGGCGATCTGGTCGCCTCGGCGGATTATGGCGGACCGGTCACGGCAATCGTCGGCCGCGACAATTATGCCGGCACGCAGTTCCACCCGGAGAAGAGCCAGACGCTCGGCCTTGCGCTCATCGCGAATTTTCTGAAGTGGCGGCCGTGATGGTGAGCCTTCCCTCTCCATTTGTCATCCCGGAAGGCGCGGAGCGCCTGTCCGGGACCCATGAACGCCGAGGTGCGATGTGTTGCCGGGGCGGCGACGCGTCATCTTGTTCTTTCCGGTGTTCATGGGTCCCGGTCTTGGCCTGCGGCCAAACCGGGATGACAAACACAGGGGGAACGAAAGCTTGATCCTCTTCCCGGCCATCGACCTTAAGGACGGCGCATGCGTCCGCCTCGTCAAGGGCGAGATGGACCAGGCAACGGTCTACAACGAAAATCCCGGCGAGCAGGCGCGCGCCTTTATGGAGATGGGCTTTTCGTGGCTGCATGTCGTCGATCTTGACGGGGCGTTCGCCGGCGGCACCAGAAACGAAGAGGCGGTAGACGCCATCCTGTGGTGCGTCGGCGACAAGGCAAAGGTCCAGCTCGGCGGCGGCATCCGCGCCCGGGCGACGATCGACAACTGGCTGGAGAAGGGTGTCACCCGCGTGATTCTCGGAACCGCGGCGGTGCGAGACCCTGACCTGGTGCGCGAGGCGGCGCGCGCCTATCCAGGACGGATCGCTGTCGGCATCGATGCGCGCGGCGGCAAGGTTGCGGTCGAAGGGTGGACCGAGACATCCGACATAGAGGCGGCCGATCTCGCAAAACTCTTCGAGGATGCCGGCGTGGCGGCGCTCATCTACACCGACATCGACCGCGACGGCGTACTTTCCGGCGTCAACTGGGAGGCGACGATCGCGCTCGCCGATTGCGTGTCGATTCCCCTGATCGCCTCGGGCGGCCTTGCGTCCATGGCCGACATCGAGCGGCTCGTACGGCCCGACGCGGCGAAGCTCGCAGGCGCCATCACCGGCCGCGCGCTCTATGACGGGCGGATCGATCCGAAGGCGGCGCTCGCTTTGCTTGCAAGGTTACCGTCGAGTGAATCGACGCCGGCCGTCTGAAAGACTCCTTTCAGCTTCTTCCGCTAGAGCAAAGCGGGCTTTCTGTCGGCGTGAGTTGCATGCGTACCCTTCGACGCGATCTCCTTTTGGGGGTGGGTCTGACCGTCTTCCTTCTCGCCGCGGTCTGGGCGGCGTTCCTGGTCACGTCGCACGCCGTCAACCAGCTCTTGCGCCAGGACGCCGAGGCCGAGGGTGAGGCCTGGGCGCGTTATCTCGCCGCCAACGTCAAGGATCTCGGCCAGATCGTCGCCGGGGCAAGTCCCTCCGCCGAAAGCATCGTCTTCTTCGAAAAGGCGCAGCAGGTCGGCGACGTCTTTCTCTACAAGATCTATGACGCAAAGGGTTCCCTTCGGCTCTCTTCCGACAAGCTCGAAGAGGTCGGAAAGGTCGCCGAATCCATCCCCGTCCACAATCCGGAAGCCGCGGAGGTGGTTCTCGAAGGCGAAACCGAGATCGAGGCGAAAGAGGGTCAACCGCCGAACCGTCCCGCCTTCTATTCGGAAGCCTATGTGCCGGTCATCGCCGGCGGCAGCATCATCGGCATCGTGGAGGCCTATGTCGATCAATCGGCCAAGCGCGCCGCCTTCCATGCCAGGATCGCGAGCGTCGCGGTGGCGCTTGCCGCCATCATCGCAATCGCCTTCGCATTGCCGGCGCTCGGCTTCTATTGGCGTACGCGGCAGAAGCGGCAGGCGGATTCGCGCGCCGATTTCCTTGCCCAGCACGACACGCTGACGGAGATTCTCAACAGGGCGCGCTTCATGAGCGATCTCGATCAAGCAATCTCGCTCGGCTGCCCTGTCGTGGTGCATACGATCGACATCAATCGCTTCAAGGACATCAACGACACGCTTGGGCCCGCGACCGGCGACGAGATCCTGAGACAGGTGGCGCGCCGCCTGCAGGCGCTGAGTAGCAAGCAGGATCTCCTGGCACGCCTCGGCGGCGACGAATTCGCGCTTGCCCAGATCGTGCGCAGTACCGGGCAGATCACCAAGACCGCGCGGCGCATCATCGCCGCCCTCGGCGAGACCTTCCATCTCGGCGACAAGGATGTCGATGCATCGGTCAGTGTCGGCAGCGCGGTCGCGCCTGCGCACGGGCAGGATGCGGCAAGCCTTCTGAGGAATGCCGAAGTCGCGCTCTCTCACTCGAAAGGCGAAGAGCCCGGTTCGCGCAACCTGTTCCGCCCAGAAATGGATGCGGAGCTGCAGGCGCGGCGCGAGATCGAGGCGATGCTCAGGAGCGCGGTCGCGAACGAGGCCTTTGAGCTCAAGTTCCAACCCATCGTCCGGGCCGCAGACCGACGGCTTGCCGGATTCGAGGCTCTGCTCCGCCTGCCTAAGGACGGCGGCGGTCATATCTCTCCAGCCGTCTTCGTGCCGCTCGCCGAACGGCTCGGCCTGATCACGGCGATCGGGGATTGGGTCATCCGTCAGGCCTGCGCGGTCGCGGCAGCCTGGCCGAGCCAGCTGGCTATCGCAGTGAACCTCTCGCCGGTCCAGTTCGAGGACGGAAGGATCGCCGAAAGGGTGCGGGAGGCGCTGAACGCTAGCGGGCTTGCCGCGAAACGGCTGGAGCTGGAAATCACCGAGGGCCTGCTTCTGTCGGATACGGAATCCGTGATGCGCCAGCTCGCCGATCTGAAGGCGCTCGGCGTCCGCATTGCCATGGACGATTTCGGTACCGGCTATTCGAGCCTCAGCTATCTTTGGCGGTTTCCCTTCGACAAGCTGAAGATCGACCAGTCCTTCACGCACGGGCTCGGCGGTGGTGACGAGCATCTCGCGTCGGTGATCCATGCAATCGTGTCGCTCGGCCGCTCGCTCGACATGACCATCACCGCGGAGGGGGTCGAGACGGAAGTGCAGGCGGACTTTCTTCGGCGTGCCGGCTGCGACCAGCTGCAGGGCTTTCATCTCGGCCGGCCGATGCCGCTCGAGCGCCTGCCCCGCGAGATTCTTCGGGATTTCCGCTCCGCTCTGTCGAAGGACGACGTCGAAACGCCCGCACCGCGGGTCGCGCGAGAGGGCTGACCAGCAGGTCGGGCCACCTTTTCTGTTCGCGAAGCGGCCGGTCCACGCTAAAGAGTGCCGCTCTACCAACCTCCCGCCGCCATGCTCAAAGCCCGCGTGATTCCCTGCCTCGACGTGAAGGACGGCCGCGTCGTGAAAGGTGTGAATTTCGTCGACCTCGTCGATGCCGGTGACCCGGTCGAGGCCGCCAAGGCCTATGACCGCGCCGGCGCCGACGAGCTTCTCTTCCTCGACATCACCGCGAGCCACGAAAATCGCGGCATCCTCCTCGATGTCGTCAGCCGCACCGCCGACCACTGCTTCATGCCGCTCACTGTCGGCGGCGGCGTGCGTACGGTGGACGACATCCGCAACCTTCTCCTTGCCGGGGCCGACAAGGTGTCGATCAACACCGCCGCGGTCGCCGACCGCGCTTTCGTCGCCCGCGCAGCGGAAAAGTTTGGCAACCAATGCATTGTGGTGGCAATCGACGCCCGCCGTGTCACCGGCGAGGGCACGACGCCGCAAGGAACTCGGATGTTTCCGAGTTCCTCTTCTCTCAATGCCGAAGTGCGGAACATCCCACTTCGGTGGGAGATCTTCACCCATGGCGGGCGTCGGGCGACCGGGATCGACGCGGTCGAGTATGCGCGCCAGGTGGTGTCGCTCGGAGCGGGTGAAATCCTGCTCACCTCGATGGACCGCGACGGCACAAAGCTGGGCTTCGACGTTCCGCTCACCCGCGCCGTCGCCGACGCGGTCAGTGTTCCGGTCATCGCCTCGGGTGGCGTCGGCACGCTCGACCACCTCGTCGAGGGGATCCGCGACGGACATGCGAGCGCCGTTCTCGCCGCGTCGATTTTTCACTTCGGCACATATACGATCGCGGAAGCCAAGGCGCATATGGCCAAAGCAGGGATACCGGTCCGCGGCGTTTCGGCCTAAAAGGGCGCGCGAAAAGGTCATTGCTTCCGAATGCCTCAGTTTACGCTCGAAGATCTGGCAAAAATCGTCGCGGCCCGCGCCGCCTCCGCCGATCCCGCCTCCTATACGGCGACGCTCGCGCGCCAGGGCGTCGCGCATTGCTCCAAGAAGCTCGGCGAGGAGGCGGTCGAGGCGGCGATCGCCGCCGTCAAGGGCGACCGCGAGGCGCTGAAGGCCGAAGCCGCGGACGTGCTCTATCACCTGCTCGTCCTCCTCCATGTCGCCGGCGTCCCCTTCGAGGCAGTGACAAGCGAGCTGCAGCGGCGGACAGCGGAAACCGGCCTTGAGGAAAAAGCCCGCAGGACTGGCGCCTGATGGACCAGATCATGCGCACCAGCCTCTCGCCCTACCGCGTCTTCTCGATCGAGGAGTGGGCGAAGCTCAGGGCCGACACGCCGATGACGCTGTCGGCCGACGAGATCATGGTGCTCCGCTCCTTCGGCGACCCGGTCTCGCTCGACGAGGTGGAGCGGGTCTATCTGCCCATCTCGCGGCTTCTCTTCTTTCACGTGACGGGGGTGCAAAGTCTGTTTCACGCCATCCAGGAATTTTTGGGGACCAGCGACGCAAAGGTCCCCTTCATCATCGGGATCGGCGGATCGGTGGCGGTCGGCAAATCCACAACGGCGCGCGTGCTCCGCGAGCTTTTGAAGCGGTGGCCGTCGGGGCCCAAGGCCGACCTCGTCACCACCGACGGTTTTCTCTTTCCGAACGCCGTGCTGAAGGCCGAGGGGTTGATGGAGCGAAAAGGCTTTCCGGAAAGCTATGACGTCGCCGCGCTGCTCGCCTTCCTCACCGACATCAAGGCGGGGAAGCCGCGGGTCACGGCGCCGGTCTATTCGCACCTGACCTACGACATCGTGCCGGCGGAGACGATCGTCATCGACCGGCCCGACATCCTCATCCTGGAAGGGCTCAACGTATTGCAGCCGCGCGATCTGCCGAAGGACGGAAAGGCGGTCCCCTTCGTCTCCGACTTCTTCGATTTTTCGATCTTTCTCGATGCCGACGAGGAGGCGCTTCGAAGCTGGTACGTCGAACGGTTCATGCGCCTGAAGGAAACCCGTTTTCGCGATCCGCGCTCCTATTTCCACGACTATGCGGACCTCTCGGAGGCGGAGGCGGAGACCATCGCCATGGGCCATTGGGAGCGCATCAATCTCGTCAATCTCCGCGAAAACATCCTGCCGACGCGGCCGCGCGCCGACCTCATCCTTAGCAAAGGCGGCGACCACGCGATCAAGGATGTCGCGCTGAGGAAGCTCTAGGAGAATGCGGGCCGAGCTTACGCCCCGAGAGGCGCGCGACAGGATGATCGTCGCCCTTGATGTAGCAAGCTTTGCGGAAGCACGCCGGCTGGTCGAAAAGCTCGGCGAGCGGGCCAGCTTCTACAAGATCGGCATGCAGCTGGTCTTCGCCGGCGGGCTGGCGCTGGTGGAGGAGCTTCGCGGCGCAGGAAAGCGCGTCTTTCTCGACATGAAGCTTTTGGACATCGACAACACGATCGCCGGCGCAGTCGAAAGCATCGCGCGGCTGGAGGTGACGCTCACCACCATCCATGCTTATCCGAAGGCCATGCGCGCTGCCGTTCAAGCGCGGTCGCAAGGCGGCCCGGGACTCTTGGCGGTGACCGTGCTGACCTCGATGGACGACCAGGATCTCCGCGCGGCCGGCTACGCTTTGGGAACGGCGGACCTGGTGCAATCCCGCGCGGAAAACGCGAAGGCGGCCGGCATGGACGGCATCGTCTGCGCGCCGCAGGAGGTGGCCGCGGTGCGAAAAATCGTCGGAAGCGACATGCTGATCGTCACGCCCGGCATAAGGCCGGCGGGCGCGGACGCCGGCGACCAGAAGCGGGTGATGAATCCGGCGGAGGCGATTGCCGCCGGCGCGGACTTTTTGGTCGTCGGGCGGCCGATAAGCGCGGCGGCCGATCCGGAAGCGGCGGCCGACGCTATCGTCGCGGAAATCGAGCGGGCGCTTTGATGTCGGAGCCGATGGCGCTTCCCCCCTCCCTGTCCCTCCCCCGCAAGGGGGGAGGGGAACGCGCGTTGCGATGACCGACCACGCGCCGCTTTCCGCCGAGGAGCTGACGCGCTATGCGCGGCACATCGTGCTCGGCGAGGTGGGCGGCGCGGGGCAGCAGAAATTCAAGGCCGCGCGTGTCCTTGTCATTGGGGCGGGCGGGCTCGGCGCGCCGGTCGCGCTTTATCTCGCGGCGGCCGGCATCGGCACGCTCGGCATCGTCGACGACGACGTGGTGAGCCTCTCCAATCTGCAGCGGCAGATCATCCACCGCACCGAAAGAATCGGCGCGCCGAAGGTGGAGAGCGCGCGCGAGACGCTTGCCGCGATCAACCCGCATGTGAAAATCGTGCCGCACCAGACGCGGCTCATTGCTGAGAACGCGCGCGACATCATTTCCGGCTACGACCTCGTCGCCGACGGTTCTGATAATTTTGCGACGCGCTACCTCGTTGCCGATATCTGCGCCAAGCTGAAAAAACCGCTCGTCACCGCCGCGGTCGGGCGTTTTGACGGCTCGGTGACGGTGCTGAAGCCGTATGAGGGGGAAAATCCCTCCTACCGCGACATTTTTCCGGCCGCCCCGCCCGAGGGGTTTTTGCCGACCTGCGCCGAGGCCGGGATTTTGGGCGCGCTCACCGGAATCATCGGCTCGCTGCAGGCGCTCGAAGTGCTGAAGCTCGTGGCGGGGATCGGCGAGCCGCTGGTCGGGCGGCTGCTGCTTTATGACGGGCTCGGGCAGCGGTTCGAGGAGATTCGGTACAAGCGGCGGAAGTAGACGGGGAGCGGCGACGCGCGTGCCCTCTCCCCTTGCGGGAAAGGGTGGGCCTCGGCGTTAGCCGAGGCTCGGGTGAGGGGGAGTGACGCCAGCGTCCGTCGTAGCGTGTCAGGTCCGCGATGATGCCTCACCCTGACGCGCTTCACCTCTGTCGCATTCATGCACCCCTCATCCGCCCTTTGGCAGAGCCAAAGGGCACCTTCTCCCACAAGGGGAGAAGGTTGCCCGCGTCGCGCCTCCTACACCCCGCTTGGCAGCACCCTGTCCGGCGGCTTGTGGCCGTCCATCCAGGTGCGGATGTTGATGATGACCGTCTCGCCCATGTCGATGCGGGCTTCGAGCGTGGCGGAGCTCATGTGGGGGAGGAGCACGACTTTTCCGGACTTGGCGAGCGCGACGAGGCGCGGGTCGACTGCCGGCTCGTGCTCGAAAACGTCGAGGCCGGCGCCGGCGAGCGCGCCCTCCTCCAGGCAATCGATCAGCGCCGCCTCGTCGATGATGGAACCGCGCGCCGTGTTCACGATGACGGCGCCCTCGCGCAGCAGTTTTAGCCGCCGGCGCGACAGGAGATGGTAGGTGGCCGGTGTCGCGGGGCAATTGACCGACACGATGTCGACGCGCGCCAGCATCTGGTCGAGGCTCTCCCAAAAAGTCGCCTCGAGTTCCTCTTCGAGCCGCGCCTCGGCCGGGCGGCGGTTGTGATAGTGGATGGCGAGGCCGAAAATTTTGGCGCGCCGCGCGACCGCCGTGCCGATCCGCCCCATGCCGACGATGCCAAGACGCTTTCCGCCGATCCGGTGGCCGAGCATCCAGGTCGGCGACCAGCCGTCCCATTTTTTTCCCTCGCGCAGCACCGCCGCGCCCTCGGCGAGGCGCCGCGGCACGGAAAGGATCAGCGCCATCGTCATGTCGGCGGTGTCCTCGGTCAAAACGTTCGGCGTGTTGGTGACGGTGATTTTTCGCTTCGCGGCGGCGTCGATGTCGATATTGTCGACCCCATTACCGAAATTCGCGATGAGTTTCAGCTTTTCGCCGGCTTGCGCGAGGAGCCCCGCATCGATCTTGTCGGTGACGGTCGGAACGAGGACGTCGGCTTCTCGCATCGCTTCCACCAGCTCCGCCTCGCTCATCGGCTTGTCATCGATGTTGAGGCGCGTCTGAAAAAGCTCGCGCATGCGCGTCTCGACCGGCTCGGGCAGCCGTCTCGTCACGATCACCAGGGGCTTGGCTCTCGTCATCGGCAGAGTACCCTTGCTTGCCCGCGTGAGGCCGCTTTCGCGCGATACACGCTCTTAACAAAAGGTCGGCTAAACGCAACAAACGGCCAAATATCTTCGAAGCGGCCGCACGCCTGCTATCAGGGTTTTCGCATGATTCGACGTTTTCGCCCCGCCATCGTCCCCTGCGCCGCCGTCGCGTTTGCCGCCATGCTCGCGGGCGCCCTCGCCTTTCCCGGCGGCGCGGCCGCGCAGGAGGAGAACCGCGGCACCGGCCTGCCGCTTCCGCGCTTCGTGAGCCTCAAGTCGGACGACGTGAATGTCAGGCGAGGGCCGGGCCAGGAATACGAGGTGGCCTTCACGTTCGTGCGCGCCGGGCTGCCGGTGGAGATCACGCAGGAATTCGACAACTGGCGAAAAATCCGCGACTCGGAAGGCGCGGAGGGCTGGGTTTTCCACAGCCTGCTCGCGGGTAAACGCACGGCGCTGGTGGCGCCCTGGGATCCGACCGGTCCATTCCCCGCGCATGCGAGCGCCGATCCGACAGCGGCGATCGTTGCGTATCTCGAGCCAAAAGTGATCGCCGACGTGGAGGCCTGCACCGGCACGTGGTGTCAGATCAGCGTGCAGGGCTATGACGGGTGGATCGAGCAGGAGCGCCTGTGGGGCGTCTACCCGGATGAGGTTTTCGAGGAGTAGGGGGGCGGCAAGTCCGCTTCCATTCCTGTCGTCATCCCATGGCTTAGCCATGGGATCCATTCCGTAACGCAAGCGACACTCTCGACCGTCACGGAATGGATTGCCGGGTCAAGCCCGGCAATGACGACAACTGGAATGAGGGAGGCGTCAGGCGCGGCGGCGGACGCGGACGACCACTTCGATCGCGACGATTTCCATGCCTTCGGGCGGCTCGGGAAGGTCGGCGATATCTACGCCGCCGCGCATGTCGATGAGCCGACCCTCGCCCTCCACGAAGAAGTGATGGTGGTCGCTCACATTCGTATCGAAATAGGTGCGGGTGCCGTCGATCGCAACTTCGCGGAGCAGCCCGACCTCGGTGAATTGATGCAGCGCGTTGTAGACGGTGGCGAGCGAAACGCTGACGCCGGCCACCTCTGCTTCGGCATGCAGATCCTCCGCCGAAATGTGACGGTCGCCCTTGGCGAAGAGGACACGCCCCAGCTCGACCCGTTGACGGGTCGGCCTGAGGCCCGCATGGCGAAGCAGCGCCGCCATGCTATCGACATGGCCGGAGCCCCATTCTGCCGCGTCTTCCATCACTGCCCGGAATTCCTATATTTCTGATCCTTCTTATATGGAAACGCCGCTGGGGAGACAAGCCGAGCGCAGGCCACGTACCGGCTCCGGCGTTTCCTGAGCCGGCGGCCTGTGTTAGGTACGGTAACGATCCGTGATGAGAAAGCCGGCGGGAGGCCGTGAAGAGGCGATGGCAGAACGTCCGACGCGCTACGAATATGAAGAGCTCCTCGCCTGCGGGCGCGGCGAGCTGTTCGGCGACGGCAACGCGCAGCTGCCGCTGCCGCCCATGCTGATGTTCGACCGCATCTCGGAGATCTCCGAAACGGGCGGCGAGGGCGGCAAGGGGCATGTCAGGGCGCAATTGGCAGTCAGGCCGGATCTCTGGTTCTTCTCCTGCCATTTCAAGGGCGATCCGGTGATGCCGGGATGCCTCGGCCTCGACGCGCTCTGGCAGATGCTCGGCTTCTTCCTCGGCTGGCTCGGCGGCCAAGGCCGCGGCCGTGCGCTGTCGGTCGGCGAGGTCAAGTTTTCCGGCATGGTGCTGCCGCACATCAAGCTCATCGAATACGGCGTCGACCTGAAACGCGTCGTCCGGGCAAAACTCACGCTCGGCATCGGTGACGGCTGGTTGAAAGCCGACGGCGAGACCATCTATCAGGCGGCGAACCTGCGCGTCGGGCTCTTCAAGACCTGAGCGCCCCAAGCGTTCGCGGCGGGCGGCAGGGGGGCAAGGCCGCATTGGTGACGAAAAGGAGAGCGCCATGAGACGGGTCGTCGTCTCCGGCATGGGCATCGTCTCATCGATCGGCAATAACACTCAGGAGGTGCTGGCGAGTCTGCGGGAGGCGCGCTCCGGCGTCGTCTTTGCCGAAAAATACAAGGAGCTCGGATTCCGCTGTCAGGTGCACGGGGCGCCGCAGCTCGACCCGACCGAGATGCTCGACCGGCGGGCCATGCGCTTCCATGGCGGCGGCACGGCGTGGAACCATGTCGCAATGGACCAGGCGATCCAGGATGCGGGCCTGGAGCCGAACGAGGTCTCGAACGTGCGCACCGGCATCGTGATGGGCTCGGGAGGGCCTTCCACGCGCACCATCGTGGAGGCGGCCGACAAGACGCGGCAATCCGGCTCCTCCAAGAGGGTCGGCCCGTTCGCCGTACCGAAGGCGATGTGCTCGACGGCCTCGGCCACCCTCTCGACCTGGTTCAAGGTGAAGGGGGTGAACTATTCGATCTCTTCGGCCTGCGCGACCTCGAATCATTGCATCGGCAATGCCTACGAGATGATCCAATACGGCAAGCAGGACGTGATGTTCGCCGGCGGCTGCGAGGAGCTCGACTGGACGCTTTCCGTGCTCTTCGATGGCATGGGCGCGCTGTCGTCGCGCTTCAACGCGACGCCCGCCAAGGCCTCGCGGCCGTACGACGCGAACCGCGACGGCTTCGTCATCAGCGCCGGCGCCGGCGTGCTGGTGCTGGAGGAGCTCGAGCACGCCAAGGCGCGCGGCGCGCGCATCTATGGCGAGATCACCGGCTATGGGGTGACATCCGACGGCAGCGACATGGTCGCCCCGAGCGGAGAAGGTGCGGCACGCTGCATGCGTATGGCGCTCTCCGGCGTCAAGGCGCCGGTCGACTACATCAATCCGCACGCGACCTCGACGCCGATCGGCGACGAGAAGGAGATCGAGGCGATCCGCGAGGTGTTCGGCTCGGGCGACGAATGTCCGCCTATCTCCGCGACCAAATCGCTGACCGGGCACTCGCAAGGGGCGACCGGCGTGCACGAGGCGATCTACAGCCTGCTGATGATGAAGAACGGCTTCATCAGCGAAAGCGCCAATATCGAGGAACTCGACCCCAAATTCGCGGACATGCCGATCGTGCGCGAGCGCCGCGACGATGTAGAACTGAATTGCGTGCTGTCGAACTCCTTCGGATTCGGCGGCACCAATGCATCTCTGGTTTTCCAACGCTACGCCGGATGAGGAAGCCCCAATGAGCCTGATGGCCGGCAAGCGGGGCCTGATCATGGGCGTCGCCAACGATCACTCGATCGCCTGGGGCATTGCCAAGCAGCTCGCTGCGCAAGGGGCGGAGCTCGCCTTTACCTACCAGGGCGAGCATTTTGGCCGGCGCGTGAAACCGCTCGCAACCTCGATCGGCTCGACGCTCATCTACCATTGCGACGTGGAGGACGCCGCCTCGACGCAGGCGGTCTTCGACGCGCTCCGCACGACATGGGGGAGCCTCGACTTCGTCGTCCATGCCATTGCCTTTTCCGACAAGGCGGAACTGAAGGGACGATACGCCGATACGTCGCGCGACAACTTCGTCCGCACCATGCTGATCTCATGCTTTTCCTTCACCGAGGTGGCGCGCATGGCGGCGGGGCTGATGCCCGCGGGCGGCAGCCTCCTTACGCTGACCTATGGCGGCTCGACACGGGTGATGCCGAACTACAATGTCATGGGCGTGGCGAAGGCGGCGCTGGAAGCTTCGGTGCGCTATCTCGCCGCCGATTTCGGCGAACGTGGCATTCGCGTCAACGCCATCTCCGCCGGCCCGATCCGCACGCTCGCCGGGGCGGGGGTCGCCGATGCCCGGCTCATGTTCGGCTTTCAGCGGGACAACGCCCCGCTTCGCCGGGCGATCAGCATCGAGGATATCGGCGGCGCCGCGCTCTATTTGTTGAGCGATCTGTCGCGCGCGGTGACCGGCGAAGTCCATTTTGTGGACTGCGGTTACAATATCGTGGCGATGCCGCGCCTCGATCTCATCAAAGCGACCGACGAAAAGCCCACCCGCGACGCCGCGGAATAGGTTTATTCGCCATGCTCGCGAGAAACCACGCCGCAAACGCAACCCGGTAAGTGAATTTTTTACAGGAAATGGGCTTTGCTGAGGGCCACTCAGTGGGGACCACCCATGACCATTCCCAAGTACCGGGCCGCGATCGTCGTGTTTCTCGTCGGCTTCGCGCTCGGCCTGTCCGTTTTCGTAGCGTCGCGTCTGTTCGTACGGACCATTCTCAGCGGAGATGCGATCGCCGCCGCCGAGGAACTGGCAGCGCAATTGGCCGACGGCAAAACGATCGAGACGAGCGGAGCGCTGTCCTCCGTCATCCGCTACACCTATTTCGACCTGAACGGAAAGGTGCTCGCCAGCGACGCGCCGGGCGGCCCGTCGGCGCAGCCACCGCGGCTCAACGCAACCGAGATCACCGACCTTGCGGGCGTGGTGGATAATGGCGGCGCCATCTTCGAGGAGGCCTCGCTCCTCTCCAGCCTGTTCGGCCTTTCGGAAGCGGCGGTCAAGAAGGTCGCGGTTTCGGTCGTGTCGGACGGCCGAACGCTCGGGACCCTCGTCGTGGAGGTCGATCAGACGCGGGCGCTGCAATCGCTGAGCCGCGCATTCAGTATCATCGGCATGGTGACTGTCGGCCTCGCAGTGCTCGCGGTGATTGCAGTCGCCTTCGTCGTGACGCGCGGCCACGGCTTCGGCCACCACAAAAAGACCTTCGATCCAAGCATGCTGCCGCGCGATCCGCTGACGGACGTGCCGACGCGATCCGGGCTCACGCTGTTCCTCGAGGACGCGGTCGAGCGCGCGGCGACACACGACCAGCAGGTCGGGCTCATGATCCTCGGCCTCGACGGATTTCGCGCGGTGAACGACATCTGGGGCCACGCGGCCGGCGACGAGGTGCTGAAGATCACCGCAGAGCGACTCAAAACCTTCGCCAGCGGCCCGGGCAGCGTCGCGCGCGTCGCCGGCGACGAGTTTGCGCTCGTTGTCGAGGGAGATGCGAACAATTCGATGCGCCAGCTCGCCGATAGAATTCGCGCGACGCTCGGCGAGCCGTACGAGATCGAGGGTAGCACCATCACGCTCGGCGCCAGCATCGGCGCGGCCCTCTACCCGATCAATGCGGAGAGTGGCCAGATCCTGTTCCGCGCCGCCGACAACGCCCTCTCGAAGGCCAAGACGATGGGGCGGAACGCGCTTGCCGTTTTCGACACCGAGATGAAGGAGAAGATGCAGCGCAACGCGACCCTGGAGCGGGATCTGAGGCTGGCGCTGGACCGCGACGAATTCGTTGTCTTCTATCAGCCGCAGCTCGAGCTCGCCTCGGGCCGCCTGCGCGGCTACGAGGCGCTGGTACGTTGGGAACGCCCCGGCGAGGGCATCCTGGCGCCGCGCGATTTCCTCGCGGTGGCCGAAGAAACCGGTCTCATCCGCCCGATCGGCAACTGGGTGCTGCGCAAGGCCTGCGAAGACGCCGCGTCCTGGCTCGATTCGGGGACGGTGGCCGTGAATTTCTCAGCTGCGCAATTCCGCTCCCAGGAGATCGACAAGACCATCGCCAAGGTCCTTCAAGAGACCGGCCTTGCGCCCGATCGCCTCGAGATCGAGGTGCCCGAAAGCCTGTTTCTCAACGACATTCCGGACGTGATGGAGGTACTGAACCGCGTGAAGGCGCTCGGCGTCCGCGTGGCGATGGACGATTTTGGCGGCGGCTATACGGGGCTCGCCTCGCTGGCGCGCTTCCCCTTCGACAAGATCAAGATCGACAGGAGTTTCGTCGGTCAGCTGACCGAGGATGCGGACGTGGCCGCCATCGTCTCGGCCATCGTCGCCCTCGGCCGCACCCTCAGTGTCGACGTCACCGCCGAGGGCGTCGAAACCAGCGAGCAGGTGATGCTCCTTAAGGCTGCCGGGTGCAGCATCGTGCAGGGCTTCCTGTTCGGGGTCCCCAAGCGCGAAGCGGCAACGCTCCAGGAGAGCCCGGCGCAGGACCAGAATGCAACACATAGATCGACGGGGACTTCCGGCGCTTGATCCGCTCGAATTGTCCGCGCCGCGTTCATCGACGGCTAAGGACAGGGCCGTATCTCAAGGTCAAAATTGACGACGAGCCGGGCGGGGGCGCTGTGATTGAGGGGCGGCTGAGTTGAAGAAAATCGAGAAGAAGCCGCTCGCAACCGCAGCCACTCTGGTGCTGGTAGCGAGCGGGATCCTTGCCGCCGTGTACGGGCTCGGGCAATACGCGCTCGGGCGCATGATGGCCGACGACGCCGTCACCTCCGCGGATCTCTGGTCGCGCGCGCTCAACCGAAACGACGGAAGCCTCGAAGTGACCTTGGCGGGGACCAGCACGGAAACTCTGGCAAGCACGCTCCACATCGCCAGCATCGACCGCGTTCTGCTCATCCCCGCGGAACGAAATCCGATCGCTTTCCACGGACCGGATGCGAGCGCCGAACTGAAGCAGGCGGTCGCCGGCACCGCCGGAGCGGAACGACCGCTCTATCAAGTCGAGAGCGGTTCCTACACGCTCGATTCCATCAGCTGGCTCGGACAGGCGCCCTTCCACAGCTGGGTAATCTTTCCGCCCGAGAAAAGCGGGCGGGTGCGGCTCGCGGTGCGCGTGGATCAGACGAGGACCGCTGCCGACCTGATCTCCTCATTCGCCCGCGAGGTGCTGTTCAGCGGCGGCGTTGCGATCATCACCTTCGTCTCGTTCATGGCGGGTTTCAGCTACCGACAGCGCCAGCTCTCGGCGGAGAATGCCGCAATCCGCTTCCTCGCATTGCATGATGAACTGACCGGCCTGCCGAACCGGAAGCAGTTCGAGGAGTTCATGGCCGAAACCCTCGCCAAAGTCGAACAGGGCGGCCAAAAGGCGGCGCTCTTCGTTCTCGACCTCGACAGCTTCAAGGCGGTCAACGACACGCTCGGCCATCCGGTCGGCGACGGCCTGCTGAAAGCATGCGCCAAGCGGCTGAAAGCATCGCTCAGGGGCGGCGACCTGTTGGCGCGGTTGTCCGGCGACGAGTTCGTCATCGTCGTGCCCAACCTCACCGATCCCTCCATGCTCGCGCCGCTCGCAGAACGCGTGCTGAACCTTCTCTCGAGCCCGTTCCGCGTCGACGGTCACGAACTCCAAATCGGCTGCTCGATCGGGCTGGCGGTGGCGCCCGACAACGGTTCCGACATCACCTCGCTGATGCGCAACGCCGACTTTGCCCTTTATCGCGCCAAGAGCGAGGGGCGCCGCACCTGGCGGTTTTTCGACCCCAAAATGGCCGAGGACCTCGCAAGCCGGCGCACGCTGGAGGACGGGCTCAGGCATGCGCTCCAGAACGACCACTTCCAGCTCCTCTACCAGCCGCAGATCGAGCTCGCGACCGGGCAGACGCTCGGATACGAGGCGATGCTGCGCTGGCGACTGCCGGGCAAGGGCCTGGTGCCGGCAGCCGCCTTCGTGTCGATCGCCGAGGAAACCGGGTTGGTCGTGCCGATCGGCGAATGGGTCATCCGCCAAGCGGCGCGAGACTGCGCGCTGATCCCGTCTGAGCGGCGCGTGGCCATCAACCTCTCGGCGACGCAGCTGAAACGCGACGGCGTCGAGACCTTCATCCTGGAAACGCTGAAGTCCCACAAAATCCCGCCAAGCCGCATCGAGATCGAGGTCAACGAGACGATACTCGGCCGCAACGAATCGATCGCCTTCGGCCGGCTGGAGAAGATCCGCGACGCGGGCGTGCGCATCGTCATGGATTCTTTCGGTACGGGCACGCTCAGCCTCGGCCTCCTCTCCCGCTATTCCTTCGACAAGATCAAAGTCGACCGCTCCTTCCTGATGAACGACGAGCAGAAGAGCGGGGCGGTGCTCGCCGCCGTCTGCAGCCTCGGCCGAACGCTCGGTTTTCGCGTCGCCGGCCAGGGAGTGGAGACGATCGAGCACGCGCAGCTTCTGCGCGCCGCCGGCTGCTCGGAGGCGCAGGGCTATTACTTCGCGGCGCCGATGCCGCTGGAGCAGCTGCTGAAAATCGAGCAGGAGCAGGCGAGGCCGCAGCTCGCCGCGAGCGCGTAGAACAAAAAAGGGCGCCACGGCGCCCTTTCGTTTGCGTGGTCGAAACGGCGCTGTCAGGCGGCGGCTTCGTCGCCCTTGATCTCCTGGCCGCTCTTCTGATCGACGACCTTCATGGACAGGCGGACCTTGCCGCGCTCGTCGGAGCCCAAAAACTTCACCCAGACCTTGTCACCTTCCTTCACCACGTCCTTGACGTTGGCGACGCGCTGGGGTGCGAGCTGCGAGACGTGCACCAGCCCGTCGCGCGAGCCGAAGAAGTTCACGAAGGCGCCGAAATCGACGATCTTGACGACGGTGCCCTGGTAGATCTGCCCGGGCTCCGGCTCCGCCGCAATGCCCTGGATCCACTTGATGGCGGCGCGGATCGAATCGGCGTTGGCGGAAGCGACCTTCACGGTGCCGTCGTCCTCGACGTTGATCTTGGCGCCGGTCTTCTCGACGATCTCGCGGATCACCTTGCCGCCGGTGCCGATGACTTCGCGGATCTTGTCGACCGGGATCTTGAGAACCTCGATACGCGGCGCGTGCTCGCCGAGCTCGGCGCGTGCCTGGCCGAGCGCCTTCGACATCTCTCCCAGGATGTGCAGACGCCCCTCCTTCGCCTGGTCGAGCGCGGTCTTCATGATCTCTTCGGTGATGCCCTGGATCTTGATGTCCATCTGCAGCGAGGTGATGCCGTTAGAAGTGCCAGCCACCTTGAAGTCCATATCGCCGAGATGATCCTCGTCGCCCAGAATGTCGGAAAGCACGGCGAAGCGCTCATCCTCCTTGATCAGCCCCATGGCAATGCCCGCGACCGACGCTTTGAGCGGCACGCCCGCATCCATCAGCGCAAGCGATGTGCCGCAGACGGTCGCCATGGAGGAGGAGCCGTTCGATTCGGTGATCTCGGAGACCACGCGCATCGTGTAGGGGAACTCATGGCTCGCCGGCAGGACCGGACGGATGGCGCGCCAGGCGAGCTTGCCGTGGCCGATCTCGCGCCGGCCGGGCGAGCCCATCCTGCCGGCTTCGCCGACCGAGTAAGGCGGGAAATTGTAGTGCAGCATGAAGGCGACCTTGTAGGTGCCCTCGAGGCTGTCGATCATCTGCTCGTCCTCGCCGGTGCCGAGCGTGGCAACCACCAGCGCCTGCGTCTCGCCGCGGGTGAAGAGCGCCGAGCCGTGCGTGCGCGGCAGCACGCCGACCTCGGAAACGATCGGCCGGACAGTCTTCAGGTCGCGGCCGTCGATGCGGGTGCCGGTATCGAGGATGTTCCAGCGAACGATCTTGGCTTGCAGGTCCTTGAAGACGGACGCCACCTTATCCTTGTCGAAGCGCGGCTCGGCATCGGCCGGGAAGAGCGCGGCCGTCACCTTCGCCTTCACCGCGTCGACCGCAGCGTAGCGCTCCTGCTTAACCGTGTTCTTGTAAGCGGAGCGGAGGTCGGCTTCGGCGATTTCGAGCATGGCGCGCTCGATCTCGGAAACATCCGTCTGCTGGAAGTCGCGCGGCTCCTTGGCGGCGCGCTCGGCAAGCTTGATGATCGCATCGAGGACCGGCTGGAACGAGCGGTGCCCGAACATGACCGCACCGAGCATCACGTCCTCAGGAAGCTCGTGGGCCTCCGATTCCACCATCAAGACGGCGTCGGCCGTGCCGGCGACGACGAGGTCGAGCTTCGATTCCTTCACCTGGTCGACCGGCGGATTGAGCACGTAGCTGCCGTTGATGTAGCCGACGCGCGCGGCGCCAATCGGGCCCATGAAGGGCGCGCCGGAGAGCGTCAGGGCAGCCGAGGCGGCGACCAATCCGACAACGTCGGGATCGTTCTCGAGGTCGTGCGAAAGCACGGTGACGACGACCTGCGTCTCGTTCTTGTAGCCTGCGGGGAAGAGCGGCCGGACCGGCCGGTCGATCAGGCGCGAGGTCAGCGTCTCCTTCTCGGTCGGGCGTCCTTCGCGTTTGAAGAAGCCGCCGGGAATGCGCCCGGAGGCGTAGTAGCGCTCCTGGTAGTTCACCGTGAGCGGGAAGAAGTCCTGGCCGGACTTCGGCTCCTTCATCGAAACGACGGTCGCGAGTACGGTCGTCTCGCCATAGGTGGCGACGACGGCGCCGTCGGCCTGGCGGGCCATGCGGCCCGTCTCAAGGGTGAGCTTCCGCCCGCCCCAATCCAATTCCACTTTCTGCGTGTCAAACATGGCTAGTCCTTTCAGTCATTGGGAATGAGCAGGACGGGCCATGCGCAAGACGGCTGGGCGCTCAGGCTGGAAACTCCAGCATCGAAGCGACCGGCGATCCTGCCATGGCCATTTCCCGCCTTCTTCGGACATTGTGGCCGGAATCCTCCGGCCGCCGCGGTCCTAGAGCTTTCCGATTGAATCGGAATGAGGCTCTATCTCTTTGTTCAAGCATGATCTTTTCCGAAAAGCGGTTCCCACTTCTCGGGATCATGCTCTAGCGGCGCAGTCCGAGCCGCGTAATGATTGCCTGATAGCGCGTCGTGTCGCGCGACTTCAGATAGTCGAGAAGCCGGCGGCGCTGCG
>CAYTTC010000011.1:57712-60818 GCA_964440525.1 uncultured Propylenella sp.
TGATAGCGCGTCGTGTCGCGCGACTTCAGATAGTCGAGAAGCCGGCGGCGCTGCGATACGAGCTTCAGGAGGCCGCGACGCGAGTGATTGTCCTTCACGTGGCCCTTGAAGTGCTCGGTCAGATTTGAAATGCGCTCCGAAAGAATGGCGACCTGCACTTCGGGCGAGCCCGTATCGCCGTCCTTCGTCGCGTATTCCTTGATCAGTGCCTGTTTTCGATCAGCTGTGATCGACATCGGTCATATCCTCAATTCTCGTGCCCGGCCGTTGCCGGCCATCGGACAGGTTGAACACACGCCTGGGATTGAAAGCGCCCTTGTCGACCTCGCCAAGCGCGATGGGCAAACCGCCGAAGATCGCATAGGCAGGGCCGGAAGTGACGGGCGCATCCCGTCCTCTCAGGATGACGGCTTGGCCGCGTTTCAGGCGGACCGCATCCCGTTCGGTCATGGCAAGCGCCGGGATGTCGTCCAGCGCCGTCGCAACCGAAAGCAACGCTTCCTCGGCACCAAGGCCGCCGGAAGTGCCGGCGTTATGGCGCAACTCCTCCAGCTTTTCCAGCGAAATCATGTTTTCCTCGCCGAACGGACCGACTGCAAGGCGGCGCAGCGCCACGACATGGCCGCGCGTGCCGAGCCGGCGGCCCATGTCGCGCGCGAGCGCCCGCACATAGGCGCCCTTGCCGCACTCCGCGAGGAACACCGCATGGTCGGCGTCGGGACGTTCGAGGAGATCGAGGCGGTGAATGGTGATTTCGCGCGGCTCGAGCTCGATCATTTCGCCTTCGCGAGCGAGATCATAGGCGCGCGCTCCGGCGATCTTGATTGCGGAAAAGCGCGGTGGAACCTGCATGATCGCGCCGGTGAATTCCGGCAACACGGCGCGGATATCTGCCGCGTCGGGACGCTTGTCGGACGTCGCGGCGACCGTGCCTTCCATATCGTCGGTGGTCGTCTCGACGCCCCAGCCGATGCTGAAGCGATAGAGTTTTCGGCCATCCATGACATGGGAGACCGTTTTGGTCGCCTCGCCGAGCGCGATCGGCAGCGAGCCGGAGGCGAGCGGGTCGAGCGTGCCGGCGTGTCCCGCCTTGGCCGCGCCAAAGAGCCGCTTCACGCGCGCCACCGCCTCGGTCGAGGTCATGCCGACCGGCTTGTCGAGAACGAGCCAGCCGTCGATCTTTCTGCCCTTGTCGCGGCGCGCCATCAAGCACTGCCTTTATCGTCGCCCGGTCCGCCCGCAGAGGAGCCGAGGTCACGGGCCACCTCCGGCGACTTCAGCAGCCGGTCGATGCGGCTGTCGTCCTCGAAGCGCGTGTCGAGGATGAATTTCAGATCCGGCATCGACCGCATCTGGCGAAGCGCCGGCGAGATTCTTCCGCGCAAATAGCGGGCGCTCTCGTTCAGCGTCGCGACGAGCTTTTCAGGCTCGCGCACGGCCAGCGGCGCGACGAGCGCAGTCGCGTGCTTCAGGTCGGGCGACATGCGCACCTCGGCGATCGAGACGAGCACGCCGTCGAACTCCGTCCCCGCCTCGCTCCGCGCGAAGACGTCCGCCAGCGCATGGCGAACGAGCTCGCCGACGCGCAATTGGCGTTGCGAGGGTTGGTTGGAGCGCTTGGTTTCGAACTGGGGCATGGGGTTTTTCCGAACGCGGCGTGAATCACCCCTCTCCCAAAGAGAGAGAGAGAGAGTGTCGCCGAATGGGACGGGTGAGGGGCTGCGGCGTTTGCCTCTGGCTAAAGATAGAGTGCCGCATCCCCTCATCCGGCTGCTCCGCAGCCACCTTCTCCCGATAGGAGAAGGAAGGATCTCGCGTCACAGCGTCCGCGCGATCTCCTCGACGCGGTAGCACTCGATCACATCGCCAGCGCGCATGTCCTCGTATTTCTCGAAGGCCATGCCACACTCCTGGCCCGCCGGAACTTCGCGCACCTCGTCCTTGAAGCGCTTCAAGGTCGAGAGCTTGCCGTCGTGAATGACGACGTTGTCGCGGATGAGGCGCACGCTCGCGCCGCGCTCGACCTTGCCCTCCGTGACGCGGCAGCCGGCGACCTTGCCGACCTTGGAGATGGCGAAAATCTCCAAAATCTCGGCGTTGCCGAGGAAGGTCTCGCGCCGCTCCGGCGAAAGCAGGCCAGACATCGCCGCTTTGATGTCGTCCACCAGGTCGTAGATGATGTTGTAGTAGCGGATCTCGACGCCGTCGCGCTCCGCGACAGCTCGCGCCTGCACGTTGGCGCGCACGTTGAAGCCGATGATCGGCGCCTCGGAGGCGGCCGCAAGGCTCACATCCGATTCAGTGATGCCCCCGACGCCGGCATGCATGATCTGCGCCGCCACCTCCTCGGTGCCGAGTTTGTCGAGCGCCTGAACGATCGCCTCGACCGAGCCCTGCACGTCGCCCTTGATGAGGATCGGGAAGAGCCTTTTGCCCTGAACCGACAGACGATGGATCATCTGCTCGAGCGAGCCGCGGGCGCCGGCGGCATGCGCTACCAGCTTCTCGCGCCTCAGGCTGCGGCGATATTCCGTGACCTCGCGGGCACGCGCCTCGCTCTCCACCACGCCGAGCCGATCGCCTGCCTCCGGCGTCGCCTGGAAGCCGAGCACCGCGACCGGCGACGACGGGCCGACCTCGCGCACCTGCTCGCCGCGATCGTCGATGAGCGCGCGCACACGGCCCCATTCGGCGCCGGCCACGATGAGGTCGCCGACTTTCAGCGTGCCGCGCTGGACAAGCACGGTCGCCACCGGCCCACGGCCGCGGTCGAGCTGCGCTTCCACGACAATGCCTTCGGCGGGGCGATCCGGATTGGCCTGCAGATTGAGAATTTCCGCCTGCAGGATGATCGCCTCCAGCAGCTTGTCGAGATTGGTCTGCTTCGTCGCCGAGACCTCGACGTCCAAAGTGTCGCCGCCCAGGGCTTCGACCACGATCTCGTGGCTCAGGAGCTCGGTCCTGACGCGGCTCGGGTCGGCGCCCTGCTTGTCGATCTTGTTGATCGCGACGATGATCGGCACCCCGGCCGCGCGGGCGTGATTGATCGATTCCACAGTCTGCGGCATGACGCCGTCATCGGCCGCCACCACGAGCACGGCAATGT
>CAYTTC010000012.1:0-58766 GCA_964440525.1 uncultured Propylenella sp.
GGTCTTGTCGCCATCGGCAACGGCCAATGTTTCATAAGATTTGAGCATGTGCGGTGTCCTCCGCTAAGCACTATCGTCGCGAGAGACCCGAGCCGCTAAGCGAAACTACCATTAAGGCCAACGAAATCTGACGTACTGCCCGCGGTTCACGTGGCTTGTCAGTCTCGGTCAGGCATTCTATCTGCGAGGCGAGTCTCCGGGCAGCGGCCGGGAGGCGATGAATCGCTCAGGTGCCGCTTGGCCTATCTCGTCGAAATTCCGAGCAATCCCGTTCCTAAGGCCGCAGTCGTCGACTCGGTGAGTACGGACGATGGCGTCGAGCTCCGCTACGCGCGGTGGCCGCCGAACCGGTCGCCCGTGCGCGGCACGGTCGTCATCCTGCACGGGCGCACCGAATTCATCGAAAAATACTTCGAAACCATCAACGACATCCGCCGCCGCGGCTTCGCCGTCGCGACCTTCGATTCGCGCGGGCAGGGGGGTTCCGCCCGGCTGCTCGGCAACCCGCGCAAGGGGCACGTCCGCGACTTCGCAGACCATGTGAATGACTTCGAGATGGTGATGCAGGAGGTCATCCTGCCAGACTGCCCGCCGCCCTATTACGTGCTCGCCCATTCGACAGGGGCGGCGGTGGCGCTCCTCTCGGCGGCGCGGCTCAGAACTCAGATCGACCGCATGGTGCTGACGGCGCCGTTGCTGGCGCTGGCTTACGGGATGCCGAGGATGCTCGCTCAGGTTACCGGCTTCCTCATGCATTTCGGCCTCGGCGAGGCACTGTCGCCGGGTGCCGGCGCCACGATCATGCAGACGCAGCCTTTCGACAGCAATCTTCTGACCAGCGATCCAGTGCGCTACCAGCGGACGGTCGCCATCGCCGACGCCGACCCGACGATCGGTGTCGGCGGCGCCACGATCGGCTGGGTCAACGCCGCCATGCGCGCCTGCTGCCGGCTGGGAGAGCCGGATTTCGCCGAGACTGTGCCGATGCCGGTGCTGATCGTCCTCGGCGGTGCGGACAGCGTCATCAGCAACCTCGCGGCGGAGGAATTTTCGCGCCGCGTGAAGACGGCCGCGCATCTGCGCATTCCCGGTGCCCGCCACGAGATTCTCATGGAAAGGGATCAGTTTCGCGACCAGTTCTGGGTGGTCTTCGACGCCTTCGTCTCGGGGCGAGGATAGCCTCCCTCGCCGGGGCCATCAGTTTTGCACAATCCCTGTGCACGCTCAGAAATTCCTCTTGCGCTTTTGTGCAGAGCAGCATAAATTGTGCACTGCGATACCTCGTATCGTAGCCCGCATTGGGCGTTTCCTCCCTAGACTTGGGCCGCGGCGACGCGGCCCTTTTTCTATTCGTTATTCGGCCGCCTCGCGCGCAGCCTCGGTCGCAGGCTCAACGAGTGAGAGAAGCGATTGGGCGAGGGCTACCAGATCGGCGGCGAGGCGCTCGAAGCCGCGATGCGGCTCCAGCCGGTACTCGTCCATGTAGAGCCCGCGATTGACCTCGATCTGCAAGGCATGGAGGCCGCGGGCCGGCCTGCCGTAATGCTCGGTGATGAAGCCGCCGGCATAGGGCTTGTTGCGGCAGACCGTGTAGCCGAGCCGCTTCAGAGCGGCGGCGGCGCAATCGGTAAGCTGCGGCATGCAGCTCGCGCCGAAGCGGTCGCCCAGCACGAAATCGGGCCGCACGCGAGTCGGGCCGCCGCGGATATTGGAGGGCATCGAGTGGCAATCGATGAGAATCGCGAGGCCGAAGCTGACATGCGTCTGTGCCAGGAGGCGCCGCAACGTGTCGTGATAGGGCCGGTAGATGCGCTCGATCCGGCCAAGACCCTCCTCCACCGGCAGCGGACCTTTGTAGATGTTGGTGGCATCGCTGACGACCCTTGGGATCGTGCCTAGCCCACCGGCGACCCTGAGCGACCGCACATTGGCATAGGTCGGCAGGCGGCCGGCGAACATCTTCGGGTCGAGCTCGTACGGCTCGCGGTTCACGTCGAGATAGGCGCGCGGGTAGACAGCGCTCATGAGCGGCGCGCCGAGGCGCACGATCGGCGCGAAAAGCCGGTCGACCAACAAGTCCTCGGAACGTCGGATCTCGCTCTTGTCGAGGCAGGTCGATTCGAGGAAATCGCGCGGATAGTAGCGCCCGCTGTGCGGCGAGTTGAACACGAAGGGGACCGTCTGCTCGACCGGTAGGTTGATCTCGCAGGCCGGCGGCATGGCCCCCTCGGTGGTTCCTTCCACGTCACCCCGCATTAGCTACACCTCGATTTCAACGGCCAATGTGCCGCGCCGCCGCGCGGCTGTCCACAGAAACGCGGCGTTTTCCATGCGTTGCGGCTGCCGCGCTTACTCGATATTTACTGGAGTGGCAGCATGGTGCCCGCACATGAACGTGGTCGACCATCCTTCCAAAGGACGCCTGATGGCACGCATCCTGCTCGCCGAAGATGACGAGGACATGCGCCGCTTCCTCGCGCGCGCGCTGGAAAATGCCGGCTATCAGGTCGTTTCCTTCAACAACGGCCGCGACGCCTATGAGAGGCTCCGCGAGGAACCGTTCCATCTGCTTCTGACCGACATCGTGATGCCTGAAATGGACGGCATCGAGCTGGCGCGCAAGGCAAGCGAGCTCGATCCCGATCTTAAGATCATGTTCATCACTGGTTTTGCGGCGGTGGCGCTCAATCCCGATATGCAGGCGCCGCGCGACGCCAAGATCCTGTCGAAGCCCTTTCATTTGAGAGATCTGGTCGGCGAGATCGGACGTCTCATCGCCGCCTGAGGGCGGCTGAGCCGCGGGCGGCTTGCACGCCTTCCGGCCAGCCTCTATACCCGCCCGGCCGTCACGACGGCGACCCAACGAAAGCGGGCGCGTAGCTCAGCGGGAGAGCACTACGTTGACATCGTAGGGGTCACAGGTTCGATCCCTGTCGCGCCCACCATCTAACTCATTTGTGATTCCGTTTGATTTATCGGCCACGAACCGCAGCGATTACTCCTAATACGGCCGCCCGCTAGGAATTCGAAAGAGGAGAGCGTTCTGGCGCGTGACGGCGCGGTTCCTGCCTGTCTTCTTTGCCTCGTACAAAGCTTTGTCCGCCGCCTCAATCAGGGTGGCGAAGCGTTCATCGCGCTGCGGAACTGTTGTCGCGCCTCCTACGCTAATCGTCACGCTCGTGCCGGTTGAGGAGGCGCTATGAGGGAGATCGAGGACCTCCACCGATCTGCAGAGTTTGTCAGCGACAGACCGAAGTTCGTCTGCTGCGGTTTCCGGAAGTATGACAGAGAATTCTTCGCCGCCGTAGCGCGCCGCAAGATCGGCCGGGCGCCTGAAATTGCCCTCTATCGTCTGCGCCACGGTCTTCAACACGTCATCGCCAGCGAGGTGTCCATAAGTATCATTGTAAAGCTTGAAGTGATCGACATCGACCATCAGAATTGAAAGCGATGATTGAGCCCGCACAGCCCGTTTCCATTCCGCATCGATGCATTCGTTGAAATACCGCCTGTTACTAAGCCCGGTCAGCCCGTCCACGTTGGTTAGACGCTGCAATTCGCGATTTGTTTCGAGGAGTTTTTGTTGGCTCTCATGCAGGGCGCGATAGGCGTCGTCGCGCTGGAGCTGCGTCAGGTATGCCATCGAGTGATAGCGGATGCGGGCGATCAGCTCGATCTGGTCCGGCAGCTTGACCAGGTAGTCGTTCGCGCCCGCCTTGAAAGCGTCGCTCTTCACCCGCGGCTCTTCCTTGGTCGAAAGCACGATGATGGGTATTCCGCTGGTGGCCGCATCTGCCCGGTAGCGGCGGACGAGCTCAATTCCGTCCACGCCCGGCATGACCAGGTCCTGCAGGATGACCGTCGGTTTCAGTTCTTTGGCGATGGCGATCGCCTCGTGAGGATCGCCACAATAGTGAAATTCCACGCCGGATTCATTTAGGAGCACGCGACGGACCGCCTCCCCGACCATTGGCTGATCGTCCACCAGAAGCACCACGACCGGATAGTCCGGTGTCGGCGTTGCGTGGGCGATGTCCAGTCCGGCGGCGCTCATTGGTTCATCTTCTCCCGCACACCCTGCGGGGCCAGTGTATCGACCAGTTTCCCGGCGATTCGATTCAAGGGCAGGATTTCAACGGCGGCGTCTGCCGCGGCCGCGGCCTTCGGCATGCCGTAGACTGCGCTTGAGGCCTTGTCCTGGGCGATCGTGTAGTGGCCCTTGGCGCGCAGAGCCTTCAAGCCTATGGCGCCGTCTGCGCCCATTCCGGTCAACAGGACGCCAATCGCTTGCCCTGGCCAGTGCCTGCTGACGCTATGGAAGAAGACGTCGACAGAAGGACGGTAGGCATAGTCGGCGGGCTCGCGCGTGTAGCCGAGCCGATCCGCTCCTCTTAATGTCAGGTGGTCACTGGTGCCGGCCAGCAAGACCGTGCCGGGCAGGGCGCGGTCCCCTTCTTGCGCAAGCCGCACGGGCAGCGGGGAATTCCCGCCCAACCATTCGGCCATGCCGGCAGCGAACCGCTCGTCTACATGCTGGATGATGACGAGAGCAGCCGGAAAATTGCGAGGCAGGCCCGCGAGGAGCACCGAGAGCGCCGACGGCCCTCCGGCGGACGCGCCGATCGCCACCAGCGCATCGCGCGAGCTGCGCCGGGCGCCGTTTCTTTCGGGCGTGATGCGGACTTTGGCGCCATTGCCGATGAAGCGGGCGATGCTGTCGATCTTCGCCAGCAATCGGGCGGCGCTTGCACGAATATCCCCGGAGCCGAGCGTCGGCGTATCTATTGCGTCGAGCGCTCCGTGCCCCATGGCCTCGAAGACGCGCGCGGCATTTGTCTGGACGCTGACCGTGACAACCAGAATGGAGCAAGGCGTATTCGCCATGATGCGGCGCGTAGCTTCGACGCCGTCCATCAACGGCATGATCAGGTCCATCAGCACGAGGTCCGGCGTCTGCTTCGCGCAAAGCTCAACCGCTTCCGCCCCGTCTCTTGCAATCCAGACCACCTGATGCTGCGGCGCCAAGGTCACTGCGCGCCGCAGCGCTTCTGCAGCCATGGGTGAATCGTTCACGATCGCGATCCTCATGGCGCCGCCCCGCCGATCAGATCCACAACCGCCTGCAGTAGCGTATCGTCGTGAAAGCTGCCTTTGGTCAGGTAGTAGTCGGCGCCGGCTTCCAGCCCGCGCCGGCGATCCTCTTCACGATCCTTGTAGGAAAGTATCATGACCGGAAGCGACTTCAGCTGCGGGTCGCGCTTGATCAGCGTGACGAGTTCGATGCCATCCATGCGCGGCATGTCGATATCGGTGACTACGAGATCGAAGCGGCCGCCGCGCACTGCGTTCCAGCCGTCCATGCCATCGACGGCGACCTCGACGTCATAGCCATGCTGTTCAAGAAGCTTGCGTTCCAGTTCGCGCACGGTCAGGGAATCGTCGACCACCAAAACGAATTTTCGCTGCTTTCCGGCGGCAGCTTCCGCGCCGTGCTGGACCTTTTCCAGCCGATCCGCGTGGGCTAGCTTTTCCATCGAGCGAACCATGTCCTCGACATCGATAATCAGCAGGGGCGTGCCGTCCTCCATCAGCGCGGCGGCGCTGATGTCCTTCACCTTGCCAAGGCGAGCATCGAGCGGATGCACGACCAGCTCCCGTCGGCCGATGAACCTGTCGACGACGAGGCCATATCTGTTCTGCTGGTCGCCGACGATGATGACCGCCAATTCACTGCTTGCGGCACTGTGCTCACCGATTTGCAGAACCTGATGCGCTGTGACCAGTCCTACCTGTTGACCCTCGAAGCTGAAATGCTGCCGCCCCTCGAGGATCTCGATCCTTTCCCTTGCCAGCTTGACCGCACGCACAATGTGGGCGAGCGCGAAAGCATAGGGCTCCCCAGCAATTTCCACCAAAAGAGTGCGGATCACCGACAGGGTTAGCGGTAGTTGCAGGTGGAAGCGGGTGCCGCGGCCGGGCTCCGAGGAGATGCGTACTACGCCCCGGACCTCCTTGACCATGTCCTGGACGACGTCCAAGCCTACCCCGCGCCCCGAGATTTCGGTCACGGTTTCCTTCATCGAGAAGCCCGGGAGGAAGAGGAACTCCAGCAACTCGCTATCGCTCAGTTTGCCGGCCGTCTCGGCGCTGGCCAGACGGCGCTCTACGATGGTCTTCCGCAACCGATCGAGGTCAATTCCGAGCCCATCATCTGAAACGACGATCTGCAGCGCACCGGCGTGGTGATGGGCTTCCAGTGACACGACGCCCTCGGCCGGCTTGCCCGCGGCGGCACGCTCGGCCGGCGTCTCAATTCCGTGGTCTATCGCGTTGCGCAACAGATGACCGAGCGGCGCTTCGAGCTTTGCGAGGATGTCGCGATCCACCTGCGTCGACGCGCCGGCAATTTCCAGGCGCACCTGCTTGCCGAGCGAACGCCCGACATCGCGTACCATACGTGGAAAGCGCATGGCTCCGTCGCCGAACGGGCGCATCCGGCAGGCAAGCGCTTGGTCATAGAGTCGGTGAGCAAGGCGGGTTGACTGGCGGTCAGCTGTGTCGATCTCGCCCAGGCGCTCCGCCAGGAGCCCTTGGCACTCCGACATCCGACGCTGTGCGTCGCTCATCGCGCTCTCTGCTCGCGCATCCAGGGTGTGCTGCGCCAGCGCATCGCGCAGTTTGTCGAGCGCCCTGGCGGACTGGGACTGCAGGCGCTTCAGCCGCAAGAGGGATTCGCCGAACGGCTTGATCCAGCGCGTTTCCACCAGAGTCTCGCCGGCCAGGCCCAGCAGCCGGTTGAGATTGTCGACGGTCACGCGCAGGGCGCGGTCGGATGTATCGCCTTCGACCGGCTGCTCGATGCTTGCGGGTGCCGAAGACTCGGCCACGGGCTCCGCCGATTCGGACACGGCAATTACCGGGTGCTCCTGCGGCTGAGCCGGCGTGGCTCCGGTGGCGGTTGGTGCGCGTGCTTCCCCCTCCAGCACTCTATTCAAATCCGCGATGAATGCGTCGACTTCCGGTCTCCGTTTTCCGGCAGGTTGGCCCGGCTCCAAATCCGGGCTTCTCGCGACGGCCATCATCAGGTCGACGCCATTCAGAAGCAGATCGATCTGCTCCTGATCAAGCGTAATGCGACCGTGCTGGGCGGCGATTAGGAAGTCCTCCATTGCATGCGCCAGCGCCACGCCGGCATCGATGTCGACGATACGCGCGGCCCCCTTGAGAGAGTGCGCGGCACGCATGCAGGCTTCGAGCTGGTCGGCAGCGACAGGATTGCGCTCAAGCGCCAGAAGGCCAGCCGTCAGCAGCTCGGTCTGGCTTTCCGCCTCCAGGCGGAAGAGATCGCGCATCGACAGCTGGCTGAGGTCCCGTGCGGTCATCCGATTGCTCGATTCATCGCCTGAATGACGAGTTGATCGTCGAGACAGCCGACCGCGCGGTCCCTCCACGCCAGAATCCCTCTGGTGTAGTTGGCCGCCGACCTGGCGAGCGTAGCGGGCACGGATTTCAAGTCGGACGGATCGTAGCGGTGGGTGCGTTGCACCTCGTTGACCGGGAAGGCGATTCGGCCGCTCTCGCTTCGAACAACCACCAGTCGTCCGCCTGTGGCCCCCGTGCGATCGGCTTCGCCTGTTACCGTCTCATCAAGCCCGAGTGTTCGGCCCAGCGAGGCGCAGACGACAAGTTCGCCGTGCACGTTGACGAGGCCGAGCACGGTGCCGCTTCGCCGATGCGGTAGTGAATGGATCCGGGGAAGCTCGACAATCTCGTCGACCGCCAGTGTCGGAAACGCAAACCATTCGGCGCCAAGGCGAAGGATGATCGCGGAATGCCGGATCGAGCCCTTCGACCCGGTCCGCTTCTGCGCAATGTGGCTCATCCACCCGGCCGCGTATCCGGCCGGCAGATCGCGATCGAGCAACGTCAGTGCCGCTGTCGCAAAGACAGGACAATTGCGGCAATGCGCGTACTGCTCCAGCTCCGGACACGAGCCGTCGCCGCGGACACCGATCTTGTTCCAGCAATCGTTGATCCCTGTGCGGGAGCCGTTTGTGGTCATGGGAGCCAGCACGCCCATCTAGCTGCTCCGCTGCCGATCCAGCCGGCGCGCGCGATCGTTCAGTATTCCTGCGCCTGCTTTGTCGCCCTGCCTTTCAAGCAACAATGCCAGGTGGGCGAGCGTTTCCTGGTGGTCCGGATCGAGGTAGAGGGCTTTGCGATAGCAGGCGGCCGCTTCTTCGCGATTGCCGGTGGCGTCGCGTATCAGGCCAAGGAGATGCAGCGCTTCCGGCGAGGAGCCGCTGTCGCGTAGAAGCTCTTCGCAATGCCGTGCTGCCTCCGCGAGGTGGCCGCGATCGGCAGTGCTGCGTATCTCTTCCATACTCGGCTTTGCATTGGAGGAGGGGCTTGGCTGTGGCGGAATCCTCCGAGGGGAGGGAACCCGGCGAACTGACGCCGGTGGGCCAGCAAAATGAGGCGACGGCTGACGAGTGACAACGGGTTCGGCGTCGCGAGGGATGGCGCCTTTGCGGAAGGCAAAAGCCAGCGGGGCCTTCGCCACGACGAACCCGTGTTCGAGCAGGAGGTTGCCTTCGGAGGGGCCGACGAACAGCGCCCCCTTGTCGCTCAACAGCCGAGTCAAAACAGCAACTGCGCGATCTTGGGTCGCGCTGTCGAAATAGATCAGCATGTTTCGGCAAAAAATCAGGTCGTAAGTTTCGGCGCCGATCAGAAAGCCTGGAGTGAAAAAATTGCCTTGCTGGAAGCGCACGTGTTGGCTGACAGCTTCGGCGAGTCGATAGCCGGCTGGCGTGGGGGTGAAATATCGATCTCGGAAAGCAAGGTCGTTTCCCCGAAACGAGTTCTTTCCGTAGACGGCGCGGCCGGCGTGCGCCAACGCGCGATTGTTGATGTCGACCGCGTCGACACGAAAGCGATTTTTGGGAAACGACGCGTCGAGCAGCGCCATGGCAATCGAGTACGGCTCTTCGCCGGTGGAGCACGGCAGGCTCAGGATGCGGAGGGTGCCTTCGCTATAACACTGCAGCCACTCTTCCCGCGCAACGCGGACCATCGCGGCAAACGCCTCCGGGTGGCGGAAGAACCAGGTCTCCGGCACCACCACAACTTCGATCAGATCCTGCATCTCGCCCGCGGAATTGCGCAGGCGATCCAAATAGGCTTGCGGATCGGCAAGATTGCTAGCCGTCATCCGAGTCCGCACCGCGCGTTCGACGGCCGACGAGCCGATCGAAGCTGCATCGAGCCCCATGGCTCCCTTCAAGAGGCTCTCGACTTCGGTGCCGATCATGGGGCGGGCACAGGCTGCTTGAACAGGAAGTCGCGCAGGGGTGGCGTCAGCAGCCGATCGATATCAATGCGCTGAACGACACCATGCGCCCCGATGCTTATCGGGCCGAGATACGGCGCCTCGGCGCTGACGATTCCCGGAGAAACGAAATCGGCTGGATCGCACCGCATCATCTCCGTGGCGTTCTCCGCGATGACGCCAAGGTGATAGGAGTTCCCGCCCTCCTCCAAAGGGCGCGCGAGAATGATGCGGGTGCTCAATCGGGAGGGGGCGGAACGGCCCAGCGCCAGTTCGCTCAGGTCGATCACCGGTACGAAGTCGCCGTGATAGTTCAACGTTCCTGCAATTCCCGGAGGTGCCCGAAGTGTCTTCTTCAGGCCGACAAGCGGCAGGACCTCGGTGATGCGCCCCGCCTCCAAGGCGTAACGGTCACTGCCTAGCTGAAACACAAGGAACAGCACTTTTCGGACTCCCGCGCAGGGCGCCGCGATCGGCGCCCCTTATGCGGCCTCCAGCTTGAAGCGGGAGACGCCGCTGCGCAGGTCGCCGGAGACCTGGTTCAGCTCGTCGATGGCCATTGTCGACTGGCTGAGCGAGTCAACCGTCTGCTGGGCAGCATCCGTCAATTGCAGCAGCGCTTCGCTGATTTGCTCTGCGCCTGTCGCTTGCGCGTTCATCCCTTCGTTTACCGTCTCGATGCGCGGCACCAGCGCCTGCACCTGCTGGATGATCTGCGACAACTGCCCGCCGACCTCCTGAACGTCGTGCATGCCGCGGCGGACCTGTTCGGAGAATTTGTCCATACCCATGACGCCGGCGGAGACGGCCGACTGAATCTCCTTGACCATCTGTTCGATGTCATAGGTCGCTACTGCCGTCTGGTCCGCCAGCCGGCGGATCTCCGCCGCCACGGCGGCAAAGCCGCGGCCGTATTCGCCGGCCTTTTCGGCTTCGATCGCGGCGTTCAGCGACAATAGGTTCGTCTGGTCGGCGACCTTGGCGATCGTCGTGACCACCTGGTTTATGTTGCCGGCCTTTTCGTTCAGCACGGCGAGCTTGGCATTGATGGAGCCGGCAGCCTCCATCACCTGACCCATCGTCTCTTCCATACGGAAGAGGCCAGTCTGCCCGTGGCCGGCCAACGCGGCAGTTCCCTCCGCTACAGCCGCAACTTCGGTCATGGTCTTGAAGAGTTCCCTGGAAGTGGCGGAAATCTCCCTTGAGGTCGCGCCGATCTGGCTTGTCGTCGCGGCAACCTCGCTGGCAGTTGCCTGTTGCTCTCTGGCGGTCGCGGCAATTCCTATGGTTGAGGAGTTGAGTTGAAGACCGGATTTATGAACCTCGCTCAGTAGTCCGGACAACGTCATGGCCATAAGTTCGAACGATTTGGCCAAGGTGCCAATCTCATCCTTGCGCGCCCCGAGGCCAGCCTGTGCGCGGAGATCGCCCGTAGCCATCCGGTTAGCGATGTCGGCGACTTGCCGGAGCGGGACTGCGACATCGCGCATGATAATGAAACCGATTGCAGACGTTATTAAGAGGCTCAGCGCGGCCCATGCTAAAGTACTGAGAACTCCGTTGCGGAACTTCTCGATACGACCTAACAGAAGCCCGTTTAAAGCTTCAGTTGCTTGCGTCTCCATATGGAATACTGAGTCTGTGCTCAGTGTTATCGCCGCATCGTAATCAACGGCGGTGATGCTCTCTCCTCGATTGCCGGCCAGCTCGCTGAGGGTGCCCACAACCTCTTGGACTGCCTCAGCGCTAGTTTCGGCCGGCGCCTCCAATGGCTGCTTGAGCGCCGCATTGAATTCGAACGCCTTGCCTAGAGACTGGTCCACTTTTCTCTGCAGAAACTGCACAAGTGTGGAAAGGCGGTTCAGCTTTTCGACCTGTTCTAGCGTTCCGTGGTTATAGACCGCCAGGCTGCTACCGAGGCCACGGGCCTGGCTCAACATCTCCCTCAGCTCGGGCCCCTGAAAGATGATGATGTTCATCAGGTAATAGCTGTCGATTTCGGGATCGAGAGTGAGGTTGGAGTGATCGCCGACCTCTGTGATCAAAGCGATGAGGTCCTCGATTAATTTCGTGTGCTGCTGAAAGCTTGCAGCGGCAGACAGCTTTGGAACATCCTCCGCAAAACCGCGCCACGCAGCGCCCCAAGCCGTCCATTTCTCGCTCGTGCTGAGCGCAGTCCCCAGCCTGCGATCTGCTTCGTCCACCGCCTGGATGCCCCTCTCCACGTCAGCGCGCTTAGCGGCAAGAGTAGTCTCAACCGAGGCGTCGCCGCTCAACCGGGCGCTAACCAGATCCCGGTGCTGCTGCAGATCGTTGAGCAGCGCCGATAACGGGCTGTAGTAGTCCAGTCCTCGAATCTCCTGTCGGGCAAATTCGACACCGACTGTGTCAATTGAGGCGGCCATCCTGGTGACGATGCCAAATGGCACAAAGAACACCACCCCCAGCAATACTAACTTTTGCCAGATTTTCAGGTTCCTCATGTAACCGCTCTTTTGAAGGCAGACACTGGAATTGAAGAGTGGCAGGTTTTCCCTATTCATTTCTTATGAACAGGCCCTATCGTCTACCGAACTGGGGTAGAAATATTTAACACCAACTCGCGTAGAATTACTTAGCAAAGGACGGGACCAGCGTTGAGACGTTGGGGAGGCCACACAATCCGGGTCCCGCGAGACGATGCCGGCTCGGAGGGCAATCACCTAGGGTGACGCGACGCGTCCGTTAGCAGGCCATTAACCTTAACAATGTCATATTGAGCGCAGCGGATCGGGGCGGCTAGGCGTGTGGCCGGGCACGCGCGACATGGTTGCGGCCCCCGGCCGAATCCAGGTCCGCGACTCGGAGCGCCGGTCTCGGCGGGGTGCGCTGGAGGTCCAAAATGAAATTCCGGGCCCTTGTCCTTGGCTTCGCGGCCATGTTCGTCGCCGCCACCGAGGCGCCGGCCGCCGATCTGCCGACGGTCGAGGCCGCCGATCAATACGTGCGGATCTGCGACGCCTTCGGAATCGGCTATTTCTACCTTCCCGGTACCGACACCTGTCTCAAGGTCGGCGGAACTGTGCTGGCCGAGTCCCACTACGTGGATGGCGACACGGACATCCTCATCGGCGGCGGCGCCAACTCCGAATTCAACAACTGGACGAGCCGCGCCCGCGGTAATATACAGTTCGAGGCGCGAACCTCGACGGATATCGGTCTCGTCCGCACCTACATCGAAATGCAGGGAACGATCGGGCCGGACGACTATGCGCTGGACTACTCGGCCACCATTTTCGAGCTTCCAGGCGCCTTCATCGAGGTCAGCAACGACCACGGCGTGTTCACCGCCGGCATGACCGGCTCTTTCTTCGATTTCTATGGATCCGACGATTACGGCACCCGCATCGACGTCGACGACAGCAGCACCGAGCAGATGCTGTTCGCCTACACAGTGACCGGGCCGAGTGGCCTGATGGGCACGCTGTCGGTCGAAGACCCGGATTCGAGCGGGCGGCGATTCGACGGCGCCGACGACTACGAGGGCCAGGAGCTGCCTGACTTGGTCGGGAATGTCCGGCTCGAGCAGGAATGGGGCTCCGCCCAGGTGATGGGCGTCGTCCGCCATATTCATGACGTCGATGGCGATGGGATCGGCTGGGCAGCCGGCGCCGGTGTGAGCGTCGCGCTCCCCGTGGCCGGTCTCGGCTTCTCCACGCAGGTCAGCTACGCCGACGGCGCGATCGCCTACATCACCAACGATCCCGGCGGCGTCGGCGACTTCAGCGGCCCGGACGGCGACGACACCAACCAGGCCTGGATGGCGCGCGCCGGTCTGACCGCGCCGTTTGGTGAAACGGTAGGCGCGTGGCTCAACGGTTCCTTCACGCATGCCGAAGACGACGCGAGCGACGACGACTACGATTTCTGGGCCTTCGTCCTCGGCGCCGCGTGGACACCGAATGAGAGACTCTCGATGGGCCCGGAGGTCGGCTACAACAACCTCGACGGCGACGACGCGGGCGAAGACGGCGACATCTGGGGCGTCATGTGGCGCGTCGAGTCGAGCTTCTGAGTTTTCGCGTCGGCCAATTGTCCTGTTCGCTGGAGCGTTGCCGACCCGTCATGGTGTTCTGGTACCGGGGCGCCAGGCGCAGACCCGTGCATTGCCGTTGGCCCAGCACGCTCCCTCGCGACGCAGCGCTCCCAACTCGTAGTGCGCGTGGCTTTCGCCTTCCGGTCCGTTCCAGTATCCGGCTGCGACACCGCTGGTCGGCGTGAGACTGACGTAAGCGAAGAATTCCGATCGGGACAGATCGCCCGCGCCCACTGAGAAGCTGCCGTCCGCGCTCATCTCGATGTTGCAGGGACCATCGAGATAGACCGCACGGCCGACCTCCAGCAAACACTCGCCCGGGAAGGCATGCGCCAGTTCGGCAGTTCCGATGAGAAAGCCGGCCGCTACGATTGCCCGAAAGACCATGCTCTTCTCCTTACTCTCTCCCCTGTCCGCCAAAAATTCGCTGCGGGTCACCGTCCGGCAGCGTTTCTGGCGGTGACGGACCGGCGCGCCTTTGCTATCCTTGCGTGCAACGATGTGCCCGTCGCGGTAGGGACGGGTTGGGAACGAGGGAGGTTGTCATGGCGAACGATGCCAAATTCAAGGAAAAGGCGCCGAGAATCATGGGCTGGTTGATGACGGATTTCGGATTGACCGATGTCCAGGCCGCCGGAGTTTTGGGGAACCTCGGGCACGAATGCGCGGGCTTCACTGTGATGCATGAAATCGGACAGCCTGAAGGCAAGGGCGGCTACGGCTGGGTGCAGTGGACCGGCCCGCGCCGCGAGGCATTCTTCGCCTGGTGCAAGGCCAAGGGTCTCGACTGGCGGTCGGACGACGGGAACTACGGCTTCCTCAAACATGAGCTGACGACGTCCGAGACGAGCGCCATTCCAGGTGTGAAAGGGACGAACACAGTGGAAGAAGCCACCCAGGTCTTCGAGCAGAAATTCGAGCGGGCCGGCGTGAAACACTATCCGAGCCGGGAGGAATGGGCGCGCAAGGCGCTCGCAGCCTTCAGGGCAGCGCTTCCCGGCTAGCGGGTGGCGCCACCGCTCGTTCCTTCAGAACCCCATCTGCTTGCGACCGAGATCGGTGAGATCCGCCTCGGTCGCGCGACGCTTGAAGTCCACCTCGAAATTCATTTGCGCAAAATCGGGCGGCGATTTGCCGGCGAGGAACGCGGCCTTCTGGCCTGGCAGATAAGTACGGTTCTTGGCGCAGTCGGGCGCCGAGCCGATGTAGATGACGCTCGCGAACTCCTTGCCCGCATGTTCGTTGGCGACCGAGTGGCAGATGTCGGTGTGCCACCAGACGGTGTCGCCGGGCATCACTTCCGGAATCGAGACTGTTCCGGCCATCATCTCGCTGTGCCAATCGGGGCTGACGCCGAGCGCGCGCCCGGGCGCCGCTCCGCAAAGATCGGTCTCCGCCACGTCGTCCTGCAGCGCGCGAAGCAGCACGTAGGAAATGCCCTCGGCGATCGGGATCAGGCGCAGCGTGCCGTCCGTCGGGCCCTGCCGCGTCAGCGCCGTCCAGCCCTGATAGGTGCGAAAAACGCTGGCGACGGCGGGTGAGGGGATTTCGCGCGTCTCCAGGCGGTGGCTCGCGTCGAATGGATCGTAGCCGCGCCAATCGCCGGCGAAGACTCGCTCGTAAACCCGCTGGTAGCCGGGATCGATCCAGCGCTCCACCGTGCCGGCGTCCATGTGCGGCGAGAGGCCGAGCGTCTTGTCGCCGGGCTGGCGGCGACGAACGCGATCAGCATAGGCGCACTGCAGATCGGGATCGAAGACGCCGTCATATCCGGTCCACAGGCGATCGAGGAAGGAGCGGGTCTCGGCAAGTTTTGGGTCCTGCCGCGCCATCACCTGCGGCTTCGACCAGTAGACATTGAAGATCTGCGGCTTTCCCGCCTTAAGCGCCGAAAAATATTTGTCGAGGCTGCGCTTCTCGACCTCGCGCTCCTCATAGCGGTTGTCTTCCAGATACGCGCCGACCTCCTCGAACCACTCGCTCGCTTGGCTCGCGGGAAACACGCCCCGCACCACGGCGCAGCCGCTCTTGCGGATCGCTTTTCGCGTCGCGTCGGAAACTTTTCCGGCCTTGATGTCTTTGTAGTCGACCTCGGGAACCGTCGGCCGGCCCGCGGCAAGGTCCGCTTGGATCGTCGCGGAGGCGCGGCTGACATAGTCCTTCACGTCGTCGAAGGCGCGCTTCAGCTCAGCGCGCCGTGGCGCCATTTTTCGCTTGAAGGCGACGATCTCGTCGCTCACGTTGAACTTGTCGTTTGTCTCTGCGTGCATCATCGCGTCCTCCCGCAGTTTTGGGCCATGCCCTCTGGCCGGTTGTTTGGTGGATATTATTCAGTCCGGGCAACCGAGCCTGAAAAATCGGCGCTGATCGTGATGTCGTCGACCGCCTCGCCGATCCTATCGAATAGTCGAGCAAGCGCGCCGCATTTGCCACATGCGCGACACCGGTCCGTGTGCGCAGCGGAGGTCGGGATCGGCCCCGGGCAGGGAGCGGAGTGTCCCGAAGAGGCCGTTGCCAGCTGCATTGTCGTCATCGGGCGTCTCCATTCCGCGAGGCTGTTGCAGCGACTCCTAGGCGCCCGCCCGAGGGCCGTGTTGGCCTGTCATCGCAAAGACTGATACTGGAATGGCGTATGGAGCCTTCCCAACGATGATTGAGCGTCAGTAGCGATGCGACCGCTCTTCGAGAAAGTGTCGGTGCCGGACGGCTCGTCCTGGGCGCTGCTCGATCGCCGGCTCGACGACGGCATTCCGTTCCAGTGGCACTATCATCCCGAATTCGAGCTGACATTGACGCTGAACAGCCGCGGCCAGCGCTATATCGGCGACGACATCTCCAGCTATGACGACGGCGATCTGGTGCTGCTCGGCCCGAACCTGCCGCACACCTGGTGCTCAGCCGAAAAGATCGACGAGCGGCGGCCGCACCATGCCATCGTCATGTGGTTCACTGAGATGTGGGGACAGTCCGTCACCGCGACGCTTGCAGAGATGCGCATCGTGCAGCTGATGCTCGCGCGAGCGGGGCGGGGCGTCATCTTCTCCCGCGAGGCGGCGGAGCGCGCGCGGCCGATCATCGAAGCGATCCCGTCGCAGCAACCCGCCGACCGCTTGTTCCGGCTCATGGAGCTGCTCGCTCTGCTCGCGGCGGATGCGGAGGCGGTACCGATCGCCGGCCCCGGCGCCGATCGCCGCAAGGTCGAGTCGCCCGACCGCGCCCGCATCGAACGCGTGCTCGACTACCTCCACACCAACTACCGCGAACGTATCGCGGTCCGTGACCTTGCCGACGTTGCGGCGCTGAGCCCTTCCGGCTTCCATCGCTTCTTCCGCCGGCATACGCAGCTGACGGTCACCGACTATGTCGCCCAGCTCCGCGTCGGGCAGGCATGCGCGCTTCTGGTCAACTCCGAGCGGCCGATCGCTCACATTGCCGATGAGGTCGGCTACGCCAATCTGGCCAACTTCAACCGGCAGTTCCGCGCGCTGAAAGGGCTGACACCGCGGGAATTCCGACGGAGCTTTGCGCGGTAGCGCTGGACCGGCGGCGGCAGTTTTAGAGTCGCATTACAGCGAGGCCGCAGAGCACCAAAAGAATCGACGCGCCGCGGATCGGGGTGACTTTCTCGCCGAGCCAAAGCATGCCGATTAGAAGCGCGAACAGGATGCTCGTCTCGCGTAGCGCGGCGACGATCGGGATCGGCGCGACGGTGAATGCCCAGATGACGATCCAGTAGGCCACCAGGGAAAGCGCACCGCCGGCGAGGCCGGAAACCCAGTTCTCTCCAATGGCGGCGAAAAACGCCCGCCGCCTGATCAGGATGACCACGGCAAGCGTTGGCAGCATATCGAGGAAGAAGAGCCACACGACATATTGATGTGCATTGTCGGCGAGGCGCGCGCCGAGGCCGTCGCTCAACGTATAGGCGGTGATGCAAAGCGACGTTGCGGCCGCGTAGAAGAGCGCGTGCGGGGAGGCGATGAGCACGCGCCATCCGCGATCCAAGGTAAGCGCCATGATGCCCGCCGCCACGATGACGATGCCGACCACCTCGCTCGCATCGACGGCTTCGTTCAGAAAGAGGAGGGAAACGACGAGTGTCGTAAGCGGCGCGGAGCCGCGCACCAGTGGATAGACCTTGGTCAGCTCGCCGTGATGATAGGCGAGTGCGAGGCAGGTGTTGTAGCCGACGTGCACGATCGCCGAGACGATCACGTAGGGCCACGCTTGCGCGGGAAGAATCGGAAAGAAAAACAGCCCTGGAAACGCGATTACGCCGGCCGCGATCACCAGTTGTGTCATCGAGACGAGCTTGTCGCCGCGCAAGCGGATGATGGCGTTCCACGAGGCATGGCAGAACGCCGCGATGAGAACGGCGAAGGTGACGGCCAGGGTCATCGAACTCTTGGCGGCGGCGATTCGGCGGTCGGCGTCAATGCTGTGGAAGCCGGGTCATGAGGCAAGCCGCGTCGGCTTGAGCGCGCCGGCCCGCTCCAGCAGCGGATAGGCGGTGGCGGCGAGATGCGCATCGATGCGCTTCAGGTCGCGCACCACGTCGAGATGCAACCCGCTCGTCTCGATGGAGGCTTTGCGCCCCTCGCGCACGCGGGCGAAGTGCCGCTCGGTCGAATTGCGCTCGAGCTCGCGGAATTGCTCTTTCTCGGCGACGAGGCGGCGCGCTGCTTCAACGTCGTTGGACATGAAGACGGCGACGGCGAGACGCTGATGGTCGAGCAGCTGGGCATACATTGCGTCGATCTCGGACAGCCCCTCCGGCGACAGGCTGAGCTTCAGCCTCAGGCGCTTGGCCGAAAGCTCGGTGATGTTCTTGTCGATGATATCGCCGATATGTTCGAGGTTGATGGCGAAGGATTGCACTTCGGCCAGGCGGCGAGCCTCCGCCTCGCTGAGGCCTTCATGCGCGATCGCGGCGATGTAGCGTTGCAGCGCCTCGTGCAGGCGGTCGACCACGTCGTCCATGCGGCTCGTCTCTTCCACGAGATGCCGATCGTCGCCATGGAACGTCGCCTGCGTGCCGGCAAGCATCTTCTCGACGACGTCGGCCATGCGAAGCGCCTCGCGCGCAGCATTGGCGAGCGCCACGGCGGGGGTCTGCAGCGCCGCCGGGTCGAGGTAGAGAGGCTTGGCGGGGTCGTCCGCCGCCGCTCCGGCCGGGAGCAGTCGTACGAGCAATTTCGCAATGAGCGGGAGAATGCCGACGAAAAGGAGGGCGATTGCCAGATTGAACGCCGTGTGAAAGTTCGCCGCGAGCCGGCCCGGTGCCGGTTCGAGCGCGGCCAGCCAATCGGCGAAGACGCCGACGAACGGCAACGCAATCCCGACGCCGATCAGGCGGGTCGCGAGATTGCCGACCGGCAGGCGGAGCTTGACGGGATCGCCGCCGGTGCCTTCCAGAACCGGGTTGATGGCGCTCCCGATATTGGCGCCGAGCACCATGGCAAGCGTCGCCTCAGGTCCGATGAGGCCCGATGCGGCGAACGACATGACGGCAAGCACGACGGCGACGCTCGAATGGGCGGCCCAGGTGAGCGCGGCCGCGATCGCGACATTGAGAAGCGGCTCACGCGTCAAGGCCGCCAGAAGCTCGCGGACGGTAGCGGAATTCTCGCTCGGGGCGATCGCCTCGGAGAGGAGGTGAAGCGACAGCAGCATCAGCCCAAGCCCGATCGCCACGCGGCCCATGTCCTGAACCCGCGTTCCTCTCCCGCGGCGGAAAGCGAACACGCCCGCCGCGACGAGGACGGGGAAGACCATGGTCACGTCGAACGAGAGCACCTGCACGATCAGCGTGGTGCCGACATTGGCGCCGAGCATGACGGCGAGGGCGGGGACCAGCTCCACAGCGCCGACGCCGATAAGCGACATGGCCATCAGCGCCGTCGCCGTTGACGATTGCAGTGCAGCGGTCACCGCCAGTCCGGCGAGGAAGGCCCTGAGGCGCGTGCTCAGCCCGCGCCCGAGCGTGTGGCGGAGATCCGTGCCGAAAACGCGCGTGACGCCGCTCTGCACCATGTGGATGCCCCAGAGGAGGAGAGCGATTTCGCCGACGAGGTTGATAATGATTTGGGTGGCGGACATGCGACCGGCGACGATACTCTTGACTCTGGCGTTGCGCGGCACTCTTGCGCTGGTGGCCGCGGAAGGCGCCGGGCGGCAGATGTCATAAATCTGTCGTGAACAGCGGATTCGCCTTTTCTGATAGACGCTTCTGCTCATGGCTTCCAGAGTGAAGTGCACTAAGTGCGCTCAACGCGACATGGCGGGTCGGTTCTGGCAAAAGGGAGCCGCCCGGCGGGAGCCGGGCGGCCTTTCGGCGGGCGAGCGGAGCCGTTCTTCGCGCCGCCGGAAGCGGCGTCGCTCCTGATCGGTCGAAGATGGAGCGCCGGCTGGAAGTCCGTTGTGATGGCGCTCACAAGCCGGCGGGAGAGCCGGGCGGTCAGCCGAGATTAAGCCGGCGCGGGCCGCTGACGAAGGGATTGCCGCGCTCGAAGAAACGCAGCGGGCGCTCGGCATCCTTGGTGATTCCGATGCGCGTCGAGACGGCGATCGGCCCAGTCGTTTGGATTGGCGCGGCAAGGAAAAGCGTTCCATTGCCGCAGAGATCTTCGCCGTCATGGGCGAGTGAAATTCCCATGGCCTGCGCCAATCGTCCTGGGCCGCGGGCGATGTCGAGCAGGCGTTCGCTTCCCTGGCGCATCGCCTCGATCCCCTCGAACGCTTCGAGCGCCCGGATCAAGACCGCCTCGCCGACGCCTTCCTCCTCACTGGAAATGTTCAGCATCGGCCAGACGCCATAGGAGATGTAGACGTAGGCGTGGCCACGCCGCAGGAACATCGAGGGATTGCGGCGTGTCAGCCCCCCAAAAGCGTGGCTCGCCGCGTCGCCCTGGAGATAGGCCTCGGTCTCGACGATTTTCCCGGCGAGCCTCACGCCCTCAACGTCACGGATGAGCGTGCAGCCAATCAGAAATTTCGCCAGCGCGATGGTGTCGCTTGGGAGCTCGCTCCGCTTCAGCCGCCGGATTCGGCCAAGCGCGCGGGATGAACGGGCCGAGGCCGCCGGCATTCCGAGATCGTATCTCAGCCTGCCCCGGCGCGAACTTTGGCGAGCCGCCGCTCTTGCGCGACATAAGCCTTCGCCTCGCCCGTTTGGAAAAGATCGAGGCGCTCGCTATCGTCGTCGGCGACCGGTGTCAGCGCCTCGTCCATGTAAGTGCGGTTCGCCGGATCGCGCTTGATCGCCTTGTAGCGGCGGTACATGCGGCCCCAGAGCCAGGCCCATTTCAGCTGCTTCACCAGAGCGTCGGCGAGATAGCGCGGATAGAACAAAAGCGCCGGCTCGATCGGCATGCCGCTCCGCCGGTCGCGGCGGAATTTCCGCCGTACGAATCCGCATTCGAGCGGGTGGATTCGCTCGATCCGGATCGAGCCTATGAACCAGTTCAGCACGAAGAGCACTTTTCCGGCGCTGTTTCCCGTCGCCACCGCGCGGCGCATGACGCGCTCGACATGCTCGTCGGAATAATAGGCCTCCCAGGCTCTCCAATAGGCGGCTTCCCATTCCTGCTGCGACATCGTCGAATGGCCGGTCACGGCATGGTTCAGGTCGTATTTGTTGAGGTCGGGATCCATCCAGACCTTTTTCTCGAAGAGCACCTTGTGATCTTCCGAGCCCGGCAATGGGGTGAGGAAAAAGAATTCGAGGAGGTCGATTGGCAGCTCGCGTTGCGCTACCTTGATGTCGCGCTCGATCCGTTCGGGCGTGTCGTTCGGGAAACCCAGGATATAACCGCAATAGGTGATGATCTTCGCGTTCTTCCAGGCGAGAAGCATTTTTCGGTATTCGGTGATCTTGTTCTGCTTCTTCTTGGCCGCGGCGAGATTGTCGGGGCTGATGTTTTCCAGCCCGATGAAGACGCGCCTGACGCCGGCGCGCGCCGCCTTCTCGATAAAATTCGGCAGCCGGTGGCAGAGCGTGTCGACCTGGATGATGAGGGAGAGATCGATGCCGTCGCGCTCGCGAATCTCGATCAGCCGGTCGAAGATCAGCTCCCAATCCTTGTTGCGGGCGAAATTGTCGTCGGTGATGAAGAAGCGCCTGAGACCGTTCTCGGCATTCGTCCGCACGATGCGCTCAACGTCGTCGGCCGAGCGGCGGCGCGATTTTCTGCCCTGCACGTTGATGATGGTGCAGAAAGAGCACTGGAACGGGCAGCCGCGGCCGGCATCGAAACTCGTATTGGCGCCATAGGTGCGCCGGACGACCTCGGCAGGAAGGTGCGGGATCGGCACGCGCTCGATCCCCGGGAGATCGGCCATGAAGTTGTAGATCGGCTTCAGCCTGCCGGCGCTCGCGTCAACCAGCACCTCTTCCAGCCGCCCCTCTTCCGCCTCGCCGGCGAAAACGAAGGCACCAAGATCGAGCGCCTTCTGCACGTTCGGCTCGATGCCCGGAAGCATGGAGAGCGTGCCGGAGACGTGGAACCCGCCGATGCCGACAATGATCCCCACCTTTCGAAACGCGACGGTCAGATCGAGAGCGCGCGGAAACTGGTTCGATTGCACGCCGACCAGCATCACCATGCCGGCGCCCGCCTCGCGGATGGAGCGGGCGATCTTTTCGGGGCGAATGCGCTGGTTGGTTTCGTCGATGGCGACAACGTCGAGCGCAATGTCCGCCCCGAGCACATGCCGCTCGGCGCAATCGACCGCGAGGCCGTAGAGGCAGGCAAGCGAATTTGCCGGGATCGGCGACCTCAGCCACTGGATCACATAGCCGTCGTCGTCGTAATGCGACGGCTTGATCAGGACCAGCCGGAAGCGTTTCATCGTGGGCGACGGCGCCAGCATCAGCAGGTTTCTCGGTTTCGTTCGGTGTCGGCGCGGCACAATAGCCGAATTGCGCAGCGCACGGGTCGAAATCTGTCCCTGTGAAGTGGATCGTTAGGAAGGCGGTAAGGAGAAATCGTCCCGCCAGGACTGAGGCACGGTTCCCACGCGGTCGGAAACTTCCTCGACCGTTCGGCGATGCTTCGCGACAAGGTACACACGCAGATGCGCTGGGATTGGAGCGAGTCTGGAGACGTTTAGCGCCCGCTCCAGGTCGCCAAAATAGTCAGGCCGGAACTCGACCCCGAGAAACCTACAGAGCGATTCGATTGCTGCGCGGCGGTCGGCGTGGATGTCCTCGAAGAAAAGGAATTTCACGCGCTCCGTGCCGAACACTGCGAGCAAATCGTCTATCGTTTTTCCATAGTCGCGAAATGGGGCGCTGTGCGCAGATTGCCAAAATTCAATTGCGCCCTCGCGCCCTCCGCGAACAGCGCGGGAATCCCTCTTGTGCTCGAAGTGGAGGAATTGCGACCACGCCTGCCAAAGCGGATTGCGCATGACGAAGATGGCGCGCGCCTCCGGCGCGAGCCGCTTGATGTGATGAAATCCGTCCCGGCCGAGAAGCGCGTATTCGGGTGTCGCCTCGCCGGCGAGCTTCGCTTGGCCGCGATGGCGAAAAAGATTCTCGTACCATTGATCGTCGATGGGACTCCGCATGTAGTCCCGATACCATTCCCATTGACTGCGATACTCGCGGAATCCACGCCAGTCGAAAGCGAGGCGCTGGAGATATTTCCGGAAGCGCGAGCGGCGCTTCCGCTGACTTAGGTGGGAGGTAATGCCGCGAACATGATCAAAGTAGTGGATCTCCTTCACCGGCGTCGTGAAGATATCGGGATGCTCGTTCAGGGTCGCCAGCAGCCACGTCGTGCTGGCCTTCTGGGCGCCAACGCAGACGAAATAGTCGGAGATCACGTGGTGCGGCTCTGAGATTTGCTGAAATCGACCGTAGCGGGACGGCCACCGCTGGAGTTTGGCCGGGGCACTTTCTAAAGACAAGCGGACAGCCACCTGACACGCTTGTGATGACCCGGGCTGAGGTCGCGCGTTTCGAAGGTGGAGCAACCAGCTAGGCGAGCAATGGATCCGCTAAAGGTCTTCCTGCTATCCGACGACTATCCGGGTCACTTCAATTTCGCCCATGGCGTCCTGGCGGCGATAGAGCGCATTCGGCCGATCACCTACGAGGAGCGCTCCGTACGCGGCCTCGTCTCATATCGCATGCGGGCGGTGCGCCCGCTCGTTTACGGTGGCCGTGCCGCGCTTCGCCTGGCCCTGAAGCTCGGCTACGGAATCAACTCCCGCGACCTGCCCAAGGTCGATCTGGTGATCTCGGGCGGCGGTGACACGCTCGCCGGCAACATCGCACTCGCTCGCCTCATGAGCGTGCCGAACATTTTTTGCGGATCGCTTCGAGCCGGGTTCCGGCTGGATCAGTTCTCGCTCGTCGTCACATCGTACGAGGAGGCGGTAGACCATCCACGCCACATCGGCACGCTGAAGCCCAGCGTCTTCGGCCCGGAGCTTTTCGACAGGCCGAAGGAGCCGATCCGATACGGAACCGAGAACCCGCCCAAGCTTGCGGGGTTTCTGATTGGCGGCGATTCCGGAAAATTTCGCTACCGGAGTGGAGAGTGGAAGGAGATCCTCTCGCTGCTGCGCAGCATCAACGCCGCGTGGGGCACGCGCTGGCTGATCAGCACGTCGCGCCGCACCCCCGACTTCGTCGCGGACGCGGTGGCCGAAATGGCGCGAGATTCGACTCTTGTCGAGCTTTTCGTCGACTTCCGCACCGCCGGGCCCGGCACGCTTCGCCCGATATTCGAGCGCGCCGAGATCATGGTCTGTACAAGCGATTCAAGCTCGATGCTGTCTGAAGCGATTGCGGTCCATCTTCCGGTCATAGGCATTCTTCCGGCGGCGCATGGCTTCAAGCAGAAGGAAGCGCTCTACCGGAAAATGATGCAGGAAAAGAACTGGGCGCAGTTCATTCCCTTGGCAGAGTTCAGCGTCGATCGGTTTTCCGTGGAGCTCGCAAAAGTGCGTCCGCCGAGCGAGAACCATCTTGATCGTCTGGCCGAGCAGCTGAGATCGAAGCTGCCGTCGCTCTTCATCCCCTGAACGGGGAGACGGATCCGTCGCGCTGATCCGGTCGTCGATAAGCCCCTTCAGGACGCCCGCAGCCCCTTCAGGGCGGGGACGAAACGCAGGATTGTCTCGTCGCGCGCAGTATAGCGCTGAAGCTTTTCGACCTGCTCTTGGAGAAAATCGGCGTTCTTCGTGCGGCCGTCCTTGGAGACCCGGCCCTTGGCGATCTTCTCCCGCATCTCTTCGGACGAGCGCGTGAAGTAGTGGTTGAGTTGCAGCACGTCGGCGGTGGCGTTGCGCGGGTCGAAGCGCTTGTAATAGCTGAATTTTTCCTTGCGGTCGTTCCACATGACGTCGGCTTCTCCGAACAGCTCGACATGATGCGTTTTCGCCCGCCGGACCTTGGCCGGATCAGCGATGGTCTTGTAGTTGAGGAGCGACAATACGTCCGGCCGCGGCGGAAAATCGGCACGCTCCAGATAGCTTTCAACAACCAGCGTGGCGGGTCGGGTGGCGTGCCCCGAGGGGCCGAACATATGCCAAGGAAGCGACAGCGCCGCGACGTCATCGAAGTCGTTCAGCGCAAGGTTTAGGTCGTCGCAGTGCTTCGGCACTATGAACTCGTCGATGTCGATGAAGGCCATCCAGCGATAGCGGCTGCCGAAATTCGCCAGCGCGTGGTTGTAGGCGGCGTTCTGGATACGGATGGCGGCGTCGAAATTGCGCCAGGGGATGATCGTGACCCGCTCCGCCCAGCGGCTCTGCCGAAGCACATCGCATGTGCGGTCAGTGCTTCCGTTATTGTAGACGTAGGCATGCCGTGCGCCGACCAGCATGTGGTAGTCGAGCCATTCGCCGATATAGCGCTCTTCGTCCTTGACGATGGCGACAAGCGCGACACCGCTCCGGTCGGGGTCGGGAGCCACCGGCGCTGGGAGTCCGCCCTTCTCCCGCCGCTCCGCAATGCGCGGAAACAGTGACAGGAGCTTGCGCTTGGCGCTTCTGAACATACTCGTTCGGATGGACCGTTCGGTCATCGCTGGCAATTGGGGGGAGTCACTCGGCCCAGAGTTTCTCGACCCAAGGCGCGGGGCGAAAGCGTCGCCGAAAACGCATCTGCCGCCGTTTCGGGTTCGGGCTCTTCGAGGGATCGATCGCACCGCGGATCGCGGCCGGCGGCGTGTTCACCCCGAAGAAGACGACGATCTTCGCGCCCTTCGGGAATTTCGGCCGGCTCAGGAACCGCAGGATCGCGTTCCGCGGCAAGGTGTCCTTGAAGGACGCGCACCATTTCGGCGGATAGAAGGTGATCTCCTTCGCCGTGGCGGATACGAACCGCTGGTCGTGCCCTCCATAGACTTCGTCCCAATGCCTGTGCGGCTTCGATCGGAAGCGGTCCACGATATAGCTCTCGGCCCCGGCGAAGATGCGGACGACCGAGCTGTTTCCGACCGGCTCCTTGAACCGCTCAGACCGCCAGATCCGCATCATGCAGAAGCGGCCGGGATGGGTGAACAGAGCGTCGATATTGCCGGCAATCACGATGTCGAGGTCGAGATAGAGTGTCATGCCCGAGAGATCGTGGATCTTCTCCGAGTAGAGGCAAAGCTTGCGCCACCACGGATCGTCGTTGCCCCGCCATTTTTCTCCGACTTCGCGGTCGAGCTCAAGCGGCGGAAACGGCAGGCATTCCACCTCCGGGCGAATGCCGGCGGGATCGTCGGTCAGGCAGACGAAGCGGACCTTCCAGGTCGTGTTCCTGGCGACCATCCCGTAGAGCTTGTTGACCCATTCCGGGCCGTAGAGTTTTCCCCATTTCATGCAGACGATGTTGGCGGACTTCGTCCGCCGGGCATCGCCGAGGGCTTTCTCCCAATCCATCTTCGCCGCGGCTCTCCAGTGGCGGCGGCTCTATGCGGCACATTCCGCCACGTGTAAACCGGCGGGGAGCGCGGCTGAGGCGAGCGGCGGCAGGCGGCTCTCTCTCCACGGGTCCGAGGGGAGTGGAACGCATTGGAGGCTGACCCGCCGTTTGGGCGTTCGCGCCGCGTGGATTGGCCAAGGCGCTGATTGCGGCTTCCCGGAACACGGTCCTCGGCCACGGGGAGCCGCGCAAGCTGATCTGGCGCCTTTTGCGGTCCACGCTGCAACCCTGCTTCGATGTTCCGGTCGCCGGCCTTCGCATGCGTCTCTTCCCGTTCGACAGCTCGCTTGAGCGCGCGTTGCTGCTGCGGCCGCAGAAGGTCTATCAGGGGGAACTGGCCTTCCTGCGACAGGCGCTCCAATCCGGCGGCACGCTGGCGAATGCGGGCCACCAACGTTGGTGCGATGTCGCTGCCATTCGCCAAATGGGTGGCGTCCAGCATCGTCGCCGTGGAGCCGGGTCCCGTGGCGCTGGGACGGCTTCGGTTCAACATTGCCGCGAACGGCCTTTCCAATGTGCGTGTCGACAGCGCGGCGCTTAGCGCCGCCCAAGGCACGGCGCGGTTCTTCGCGCATGGGGGCGACATCAAGCTGAGCGGCATGGGGAGGCGTGGGCGGAAGGCTCCGAGATCGACGTGCCGACCCAAACGTTCGCCGCGCTTTTAGCCGAACACGATGTCCGCCCGCCGTACGTCCTGAAAATCGATGTGGAGCGCCATGAGGATCAAGTCCTGATGCCGTTTTTCCAGTCGGCGCTACGAACGCTTTGGCCGCGCCATGTGCTGATCGAAGTGATCGAGCGTGAAGGCGTGCCCGCATGCGTCTCGTTCATGTTGGCGAACGGTTACCGAAAGACCTTCGCCACGCCCCAGAATACCGGGCTCACGCTCGTCAGTCCCGACGACCGGCGCCAGGCGGATCGGCGGGACAACTGAGGCCCGGTTCATCGATCTAGGTTCGCGACGGTTGGTAGCGGAGCCCACCGATCGAACTTGCGTCGCTTGAAGAGCCGGCGGACATAAATCGGTATCAGCGCGCGCAGGATCACACGCTCCAGACCTCTCATCGGCTGACGATCTACCATTTGGCGGCATTGCTCAGCGAAATCGGCGTAAAGCTGGCCCACCTGTATTCCAGGAGGTGGCGGGTTCGCCTTTCGCTTCCTCTGGACGAAGTATGTCTCGTTTGAACCAACGATTGAATCGCTAGTGGCAAGGAGGACAAGTGTCAGGTGATCGAATCCCCAGACATACGGATTGCCTTGCCGTACGATGTTGAATGAATCGAGTGCTGCTTGTCGCTTCCAGAGACCATAGAACCAACTCGGATGGTAGTTGAGCAACGCGCGGCGGATTCGAAACAATCGCGGGCCATTGTCCAGATTTGGAACTCGACTTTCCGGCTTCGGTGAACCATCGACCGCCAATCTGCGCACGCTACCTACGGCGAGTTTTGCACGGCTTATGGACGAGATGAGCCGGTGAGCCACCTCGACAAAATTCGGCGCGCTCAGGTCGTCATGCGCGCGCCACATGAAATACTCTGAGGTTGCGGCATTCAGCACATCTGAAAAGTTACGCAGGGCGTCCCGAGTCTCCGACTGCCGGAAATATCTGAACCGCGCATCTCTCGCCGCCCAGTGCTGGGCAATCGACGCGGTGCGGTCAGTTGAAGCATTGTCATAGATTAGCACCTCAAGATCCGAAAATGTTTGGTTCGCAAGACACTCCAGGCATTCATCCAAGTCAGCGCCGCCATTGTAGACGGGAACTCCAATTGTCACTGCCGGCATATCATCCCTTCCCAAAGCATCAATCGGCGCGGCCGGAGAGGCGGAGCGTCTTTTTCACCTTGCCAGACCAGAACCGCGCGTCCTCGCCGACGCGGAGCAAGCGGAACCGAAGCGCATCGCCCGGCTTTCGCGACCAGGTTCGGAACGCGGCGCGCCGCCGCCGCTTAACGCGGATCGGTTCGAGCACGGGAAAGAAGCGGCGCAGATAGTGCGCCCACCAAGCCGGCGGGTGGAGCGTGCAATGAGCATTCTCGCCATTCGGGAGAATGGTGCCCGCGGGCTCTGTGTCGACGACGATGATGGCGTCGCAGCAAAGGCCCGCAATGTGACCGACGACCCGATCGAGATCGGATTCCGGAATGTGCTCCAGCACGTCGACATTGATGAGCAGGTCGACCGGATCCGTGGGTGCTCTGGCAAGGGAAGGAATTGCCGGGTCGTAGCGGAGGAGATCGACCGGGTAGCCTAGATCGAGTGCGTCCAGAAGCGAGCTCTGACCGCAACCATAGTCGAGGATTGACCGTGGCCGCAGCAATTTGATCTCCGGGCGCAGGAATCGCAAATTCTTGACGGAGGTCGCACCATAGCGGCTCGAGGCGTGGATCTGCCGGTACTGCTCAATAAGATCACTACCTGTCGACGCCATTTGAAGGCTCCTGAGCCCAACCAGGGCGGAACCGTAGAGGAAACTGGATTGACCAGCCAGAGGCGGAGCTCGGTCGTCAGGCCGGGCCCATTTCGCGCCGATCATCACCTCTGCCTCTCCCGCCAATCCGGATGCGTCCAGGGCGGAACATTCGACGCGGGCAGCGGCGGCTTTCCGAGGATCATGTCGGCCGCCTTCTCGCCGGCCATGATCGAGGGCGCGTTGATGTTGCTCCGGTCGGATGGCGTCGCCTTCACTCAATAGCCGCGGTCGCCCTGGCGGCTATGACGAAACAGGCCACGGCCAACGCCGATCCGAAACTGTGCCTCTCTCCACCAGCCGCAGTTGAGCTCGACCTCGATTGTTGGAAATCCATTGCGGTGGCCGCGCTGTGGCCGCACTCGCTTCTCTGCCTCGGCGATGATCGTGTTGAGATAAAAGTTTCGCGGCACGAGACTAGGGAAGTTCCACCAGCTGAGCGAAGCGGAGCTGACGATGAGCGTTCCTTCGGGAGTCCTCGATATCAGGCCGCGCTTGAACGCCCAGCGCGGCGGATCGGTGTGGGTGAATATCGTTCGTCCCACAATCCTTCGCGCCTTGGCAGGGCGCGCGAGACGGCGCATCGCCGCTGAATAGCGCTGCGCCGGCGTCGCGCCCTCGAGAGGCCAGTATGCCGCGACTTTGGCGACGTTGAACCCTGGGCCAGGGTCCTGACAGAGCGTGTAGTAGTCGGCGACGCCGGCTTCGACATGATCCCAGGCGACCTTGAGTTGCCGCGCAGCTTCGCGTCGTGGCTCAATCAAGCAATAGTCGTTCTCACAAAGAACCAACGCATCGGTGGTTAGCTGCTCGGCAAGTGCTTTGAATCCACCGAGTATTCCCAAATTGTGCGGATGGGTGGCGAACTCGAGTCCGAATTTCCGGGCAATCTCAATGCCACGCTCAGTCGCTTCCGGGAGAAACACCAGCGTGCGGTCGAAGAGATCGAAGAATTCGGCGTCGGCGTAGCTTTGCAACGTGTTCGAGAGGCTATCATAGCCGTGCCAGCTTAAGATGCCGAGGCCAATGCTGCGCATCCTCACCTCCAACGTGCACGCGTTCGCCGCATCCTCGAATCGGCGTCACCTGAGGGACCGCCTGTATCGCATCACCGCTGTTTCTCCCGCCACTCCGGGTGCGTCCACGGCTCCGCATTCGCCGCCGGCAGCGGCGCTTTCCCCAAAATCATGTCGGCCGCCTTCTCGCCGACCATGATCGAAGGCGCGTTGATGTTGCCGTTGGTGATCTCGGGAAAAATCGAGGAATCGGCGACGCGGAGGCCGTGCGTGCCGATCACCCGGCATTCCGAATCGACGACGGAATTCACGTCGTCGGCCGCTCCCATGCGGCACGTGCCGCAGGGGTGGTAGGCGCTTTCGACGTTGTGGCGCACGAAATCGTCGAGCGCGGCGTCCGATTGCGCGGCGTCGCCCGGCGCCAGCTCCGCGCCACGATAGTGGTCGAACGCCGGCCCTGCGAAGATTTCCCGGGTGAGCCGGATGGCGGTGCGAAAATCTTGCCAATCCTCCTCCGTGCTCATATAGTTAAAGCGGATCGAGGGCGCGGCGCGAGGATCGCTCGAGACGAGCCGCACATTTCCGCGCGACGGCGAGCGCATCGGGCCGATATGGACCTGAAAACCGTGCGCGACGGCGGCGGCGCGCCCGTCATAGCGGATCGCGGCCGGCAGGAAGTGCAGCTGCAGGTCGGGATAGGGCACGCCCGCTTGGCTGCGGATGAAGGCGCAGGCCTCGAAATGGTTGGTGGCGCCGAGCCCGTTGCCGAAGGCGAACCATTGCAGCCCGATTTTTGCGCGCGCGAGGAGCCCGAGATGCGCATTCAGCGTGATTGGGCGGGTGCAGGCCTGCTGCACATAGACCTCCAGATGATCCTGCAGATTGGCCCCGACGCCCGGCCGGTTGGCGATGACTTCGATCCCGTGCGAGCGAAGCTCGTTTGCCGGGCCGATGCCCGACAGCATGAGGAGTTGCGGCGAGTTGATCGCCGAAGCGGCAAGCACGATCTCTTTTCGCGCGCGGACAGTCTCCAGGCGCCCCCAGCGGCGGAAGAGTGCGCCGACGGCGCGGCGGCCCTCGAAGAGGATGCGTTCGGCCCGCGCGCCGGTCCGGAGCTGCACGTTCGGGCGCTTCAAGGCGGGGCGGAGATAGGCGTTCGCCGCCGACCAACGACGGCCTTTCCAAACCGTCATCTCCATCGGCCCAAAACCTTCCTGCTTGGCGCCGTTATAGTCGGGGGTGAAGGAATAGCCCGCCTGCAAGCCCGCCTCGGTGAAGGCGCGGTAGAGCGGATTGCTCATCGCGCCGCGCGTTATATGCAGCGGACCGTCGCTGCCGCGCCAGCCCTCCTCGTCGCCGCCGTTTCCATTGAGATGCGCGCTCTCCATCCGCTTGAAGTAGGGGAGCACGTCCTTGAAGGCCCAGCCTCTGGCGCCCGCTGCCTCCCAGCGGTCGAAATCCTCCGGATGGCCGCGCACGAACACCATGCCGTTGATGGAGGAGGAGCCGCCTATCACCTTTCCGCGCGGAGTCGCCAGTCGCCGGCCGCCAAGATGCGGCTCGGGTTCGGTGCGGTAGCCCCAGTCATAGGCGCGCATATTCATCGGGATGGAGAAGGCGGCCGGCATCTGGATCAGCGGACCGAAATCGGTCCCGCCATATTCGAGCACGAGCACGCTGTTCTTCCCATCCTCCGACAGGCGATAAGCGAGCGCGCAGCCGGCCGAGCCGGCGCCGACCACGATGTAGTCGGCTTCAAGCATTGGCGCGCCGCAGGGCGTCCATCACCGTCTCCTCCACGAGCTTGGCGGCCCCGTCGGGATCGGGCGCGCCGTCGGCAAGCGAGCGACGGATCCAGACCCCGTCGATCAGCGAGGCGGCGGTCTCGGCGATGCGGAGCGAGTGATCGCGCGCCGTGAGGGCGCGAAGCGCGTGGAGTAGGTTGCTCTCCAGGCGGCGCGTATAGACGTGGAGCAAACGGCGCGCCTCGGGGTCGTTCTGCGCCTGCACATAGAAGGCGAGCCAGGCGGAGATGACGGCGGGTCGGAACTGCCCGGCGGCGAAGTTCCCCCGGATCACCGCGGAGAGGCGTTCACGCGGCGTCTTCGCCTCGGCGAGCCGGACCTGGATCTCTTCGCCGAGCTCGGCCAGGAGGTGCCGCATCGTGGCCAGCAAAAGCTGGTCCTTGCCGCCGAAATAGTGGTGGGCGAGCGCAGCAGAGACGCCGGCACGGCGCGCGATCTCACCCATCGTCACCTGCCCCATGCCCCGATCGTGGATGGCGTCGATCGCAGCCGCGATCAGCGCCTTCCGGCGAATGGGCTCCATTCCGATTCGCGGCATCGTCTCGCCCTCGATTTGAACCTCTGACCTACCGGTTCTTGATTGATCGATCAATCAAGATAGGCTTGCGCGGGCCCGGCATTGATGTTTCGATGGTGGCAAGCGAGGTCACCGAAAGGCGCGGTCGACCGCTGAATTCGATCTCAGGGAGACATCCATGCAGGATTTTATGAAGGGGTGCGCGTTCGCCGCGATTGCGGTCGCACTATCGGCCGGAACGGCAGCGGCGGGGGATGCGGAGAGCTGCAAGGTCGTCCGCTTCTCCGACGTCGGTTGGACGGACATCACGGCGACCACGGCCGTCTCGTCGGTCTTGCTGACGGCGCTCGGCTACGAGCCGGAAGTGCAGGTGCTTGCGGTGCCGGTGACCTACGCTTCGTTGAAGAACAAGGACATCGACGTTTTCCTCGGAAATTGGATGCCGAGCATGGCGGCCGATGTGAAGCCCTTCACCGACGATGGCTCGGTGGAGACGATTTCGCAGAATCTCGAAGGGGCCGGATACGGCCTCGTCGTCCCGACCTACGTCGCCGACGGTGGCGTCAAGACCCTCGCCGACATCGGCAAGAACGCCGACAAGTTCGATCATAAGATCTACGGCATCGAGCCCGGCAATGACGGCAACCGCATCGTGCTTGGCATGATCGAGGACGCGGCGAACGGCCTCGAGGGATTCGAGCTCGTCGAGTCGTCGGAGGCCGGCATGCTGTCGCAGGCCGAGAAGGCGATGAAATCGAACGAGTGGATCGTCTTCCTCGGATGGACCCCGCATCCGGTGATGGGCGAAATGCAGATCACTTATCTCGACGGCATGGGCGATACGGGCTTCGGCGCGGCGACCGTGCACACCAATGTCCGCGCCGGCTATGCGGGTGAATGCCCGAACGCCGGCAAGTTCATTTCCAACCTCAAGTTCAGCTTGTCGATGGAAAACCAGATCATGGACGCGATCCTGAAGGGGCAGGACGCGAATGAGGCGGCCACGGTGTGGCTGAAGGCCAATCCGGGTGAGGTCGCGCCATGGCTCGAGGGCGTGACGACTTTCGACGGCGGCGACGCCAAGGCCGCCGTCTCGGCAGCGCTCGGCGCCTGACCGTCGAGGGCGAGGCTCGCGGTAACGAGCCGCGGGCCTCGGCGTTTCGCAGGCGGAAGGCCTCTAGCGGCGCGCCGGGGCGGGGGAAAAGCGCATGGAGAAGTGGTTCACCGCCTACAAGATCCCGGTCGGCCAATGGGGCAAGCAGTTCTTCGATTTCCTCACGACCTGGCTCGACTGGTTCTTCGACGGGCTCTCCACTGGCATCTCCGCTGCGCTTGAGGCGCTGATCGCGGCGCTCCTTTGGCCGCCGCCGATCATCGTCTTGGCGGCCTTCACCGCGCTCGCCTGGTTCCTGCACCGCTCGATTGCGATCACGGTCGGCGTTGCGCTCGGGCTCGCTTACATCCTGAACCAGGGCCTTTGGCAGGAGACCGTCGAGACACTCGCGCTAGTGATCGGCTCCGCCGCCGTGGCGATGGGGGTCGGCGTGCCGATCGGCATCGCAGCGGCGCATCGCGAATGGCTGTTCAAGCTGCTGCGGCCGGTGCTCGACCTCATGCAGACGCTGCCGACCTTCGTCTACCTCATCCCGGCGCTGGTGCTCTTCGGGCTGGGGCTGGCACCGGGGCTCATCTGCACCGTCGTCTTCGCCATTCCGGCGCCGATCCGGCTTACGCATCTCGGCATCACCTCGGTGCCGAAGCAGCTGATCGAAGCGGGCGAGGCATTCGGCGCCACCAAGCGGCAGCTCCTCTGGAAGGTCGAGCTGCCTGCCGCCTGGCCATCGATCATGGCCGGGCTTACTCAATGCATCATGCTCTGCCTCTCGATGGTGGTGATCGCCGCGCTGATCGGCGCCAACGGGCTCGGCAAGCCGGTGGTGCGCGCGCTCAACACCGTCAACATCCCGATGGGCATCGAGGCGGGCCTTGCCATCGTGGTGCTTGCGATCATCCTCGACCGGGTCTGCCGGATCGGCGAGGCGCCGGGCGCCGGCGAACGGAAATGAGCGAACGATGAGCGCCACCGCGGTCTCCTTCCAAAACGTCGATATCATCTTCGGCAACCGCGCCGCCGAGGGGATGGCGCTTCTCGACCAGGGGCGGACGCGCACTGAGATTCTGGCCGAATGCGGCGCGATCCTCGGCGTTGCGGATTGTTCGCTCGAAGTCGGCGAGGGCGAGATCACGGTGCTGATGGGGCTCTCCGGCTCCGGTAAATCGACCTTGATGCGCGCCGTGAACGGGCTCAATCGGCCTATTCGCGGCACCGTCCTCGTCCGGGACGGAGAACAGATGGTCAACGTCGCCACCTGCAACACCGATGTGCTTCGCGGCATCCGCATGCACCGCGTCGCCATGGTTTTTCAGCAATTCGCGCTCCTGCCCTGGCGGACGGTCGCGGAAAATGTCGGCTTCGGGCTCGAGCTTGCCGGTGTGGCGGAGCCCGAGCGCGGCACGCGCGTCATGAAGCAGCTGGAACTGGTCGGGCTTGCGCAATGGGCCGGCAAATTTGCGCAGGAGCTTTCCGGCGGCATGCAGCAGCGAGTTGGGCTGGCGCGCGCTTTCGCCACCGAGGCGCCGATCCTTCTGATGGACGAGCCCTTCTCGGCGCTCGACCCGCTGATCCGCTCGAAGCTGCAGGACGAGTTGCTCGAGCTGCAGCGGCAACTGAAGCGCACCATCGTCTTCGTCAGCCATGACCTCGACGAGGCGCTAAAGATCGGCACCCGCATCGCCATCATGGAGGCAGGACGCATAATCCAATATGGGCGGCCGCAGGAGATCGTGCTGAATCCCGCCAGCGACTATGTACGCGATTTCGTCGCCCACATGAATCCGCTGAACGTCCTCAGGGCGCAGGAAGTCATGGTCCCCTTCGCGAGCTTGCCGCGGGCAGACGCGAATGGGGCCGCACGAATCGACGAAGAGCTGACGCTCACGGCTGCTGGTGAGGGCCGGCGCGATGGCGAGGCCGTTCCAGTCGTTGCACTCGAAGACGTCGACCGCGCGCCACACCGCGCCTTCATTACGGTCGGGCAGGATACGCCGCTCCGCGCCCTGATCGACGCTAGGCTGAAGCACACCGGCCCCTTCATTATCCGCGAGGCCGGCGGGGCAGTCAGCGGTCTCATCCGTGACGAGGACCTTTTCCGCTGTCTGCAGGCGCGGGCGGAGGGGAGGGCGCCGACGCCGCTCTAGGAGCCCCCAGAGGCGCGCCCTTGGCCGGACGCTAGTCGCGCCAGGAAGCGACGCAAAAAGGCTCTGTGCCTTGACAATTCCTGCCCAGCCTCCCTATGTGCAGCGCTTCAATTTTGGCGCGCCGACGGCGCGCGGGACGAACTCCATGAAGATCAAGAATTCTCTCCGGTCGCTCAAGGGCCGCCACCGCGAAAACCGGCTGGTTCGCCGCAAAGGCCGCGTCTACATCATCAACAAGGTGCAGAAGCGCTATAAGGCCCGCCAGGGCTGAGCTTCTCCTTAAGCCAGGCGATCGTGTTTTGACGTCGTCGCCAGGGAGGCTTACCCTCCCGGCATGATTCGCCTCGTCGGCGCCGTTTTCCTAATCGCGCTCATCGCCTCGCTCCCGGCGCGCGCCGAACCCGACGATGCTCCGCCGATCCTCAACCAGCGCGTCGTTGCCGAGCTTTCGCTCGACGAGCTGTTTGCCAAGCTGCCGGAGAACGCCAGCAAGCCGGCGGGAGAAAGGATCGAGCAGGAGATCCTCAGGCGCTTCAGCCGCTCCGGGAGTCCGACCGCCGACCTGCTGATGTCCTGGGCGGTGGAGACGATGGAGGAGAAGAACTTTCCGCTCGCCCTCGACATACTCGACCAGATCATCGTCATAAAGCCGGACTTCGCGGAAGCCTGGAACAAGCGCGCGACGGTCTATTTTCTGACCGACGACTATGCGGCCTCGCTCTCCGACATCCGCCAGACGCTGGCGCTCGAGCCGCGCCACTTCGGCGCGCTCGCCGGCTTCGGAATGATCCTGCAATCCATGGATCGCAGTAAGGAAGCGATCCGCGTGCTGCGCCGGGCGCTGGAAATCAACCCGCGGCTCGACAACGTGCGGGAATCGCTGGAGCGGCTCGAAAAAGAGACCGGCGGCAAGGACGTCTGAGCGAGCCGCGCCGCTGGGCCGTCGCCCTCAGCGGTTCACGTAAGCCATGTTCGATTTGCTGTAGCGCGTGCCGGCGATCGCGTCCGGCTTTAGCGCCGCGTCGAGCGCGGAAATGTCGGCGGGGGTGAGCGCGACATTCGCGGCGCCGATATTCTCCTCCAGATAGGTGCGGCGCTTGGTGCCGGGGATGGGGACGATGTTGTCGCCTTTGGCCAGCAGCCAGGCGAGCGCGATCTGCCCGGACTTCGCGTTTTTCTTCTGGGCGACCCGCTGCACTGCCGAGGCGGCGCGCATATTGGCGTCGAAGTTCTTGCCCTGATAGCGCGGATCGCTGTGGCGGTGATCGTTCTCCGGATAGTCTTCCGCCCGCTTGACGCTGCCGGTCAGGAAGCCGCGGCCGAGCGGGGCGAAGGGCACGAGACCGATGCCAAGCTCGCCAAGAAGCGGAATGATCTCCGGCTCCAGATTGCGCTCCCACAGCGAATATTCGCTCTGCAGGGCCGACACCGGGTGCGTCGCGTGTGCGCGGCGGATGGCCTTCTCGCCCGCCTCGGAGAGCCCGAAGAAGCGCACCTTTCCGGCCCGCACGAGCTCGCCGACCGTGCCGGCCACCTCTTCCATCGGCACCGCCGGGTCGACGCGATGCTGATAGAGCAGATCGATGCGGTCGGTCTGAAGCCGCCGGAGCGAGTTCTCGACGACCTCAAGGATGTGCGCGGGCCGGCTGTCCACCCCGACCGTTTTGCCGAGTTCGATCTTGAAGCCGAACTTCGTGGCGATGGTGATTTCATCACGGTGCGGTTTCAGCACGCGGCCGACCAGCTCCTCGTTCTTGAACGGGCCGTAGGATTCCGCCGTGTCGAAGAAGGTGACGCCGAGCTCGATCGCGCGGTGGAGCGTCGCAATCGCCTCCTTCTCGTCGGCGGCGCCGTAGGATTGGCTCATCCCCATGCAGCCAAGGCCGATCGCCGAGACTTCGAGCCCCTGTCGTCCGAGCTTTCGCTTCGCCAGCATCATCGCCTCCGCTCTGTCCCGCATTCTACCTGCGATGCGCGCGGTGTGCACGCGCCGGTGCCTTTTCCTGTCGATTCCAACGTGCCAATGAGCTGTCCGGCCGAAGGAGGTCGCCTAAAGCGTTCAGATCCCCGACATGCCGTCAGGGCCGATGAAGGCGATCCGTAAGAGGTTCGTCGCGCCTGGCGTGCCGAAGGGAACGCCAGCGGTGATGATGATGCGCTGGCCGGGCTGGGCAAAGCCCTCGCGATAGGCGATCGAGCAGGCGCGATCGACCATCTCGTCGATGTTGTGGGCGTCTTCCGTCTCCACGCAGTGGAGGCCCCAAACGAGCGAGAGCCGGCGCGCCGTCCGGCGGACCGGCGACAATGCGATGATCGACACCCCCGGCCGCTCGCGCGAGGCGCGGACGCCGGTCGAGCCTGAGGATGTGTAGCAGACGATCGCGGCGAGCCCGAGCGTCTCCCCGATCTGCCGCGCGGCGGAGGCGATCGTATCGGCGCCGGTCGATTCCGGCTCGGGGCGCTGTGCCTGGATAATGTTGGGGAAGAGCTTGTCCTGCTCCACCGCCTCGGCGATGCGGTTCATCGTTTCGACCGCCTCGACCGGATATTCTCCCGCCGCCGATTCCGCCGACAGCATGACCGCGTCGGCGCCCTCGAAGACGGCGGTGGCGACATCCGATACTTCGGCGCGCGTGGGGACCGGCGCCGAGATCATGCTTTCCAACATCTGCGTGGCGACGACGACCGGCTTGCCGAGGCGCCGCGCCATGCGGGTGATCTGCTTCTGCACGCCGGGCACTGCCTCGAGCGGCATCTCGACGCCGAGGTCGCCGCGCGCGACCATGATCGCGTCCGACAGCTCCATGATCCCCTCAAGATGCTGCAGCGCCTGCGGCTTCTCGATCTTGGCCATGATGCCGGCGCGGCCCTGGACGGTCTTGCGGGCGTCGGCGATGTCGTCCGGGCGCTGGATGAAGGAGAGCGCGACCCAGTCGACATCGGCGGCGAGCGCTGCGTCGAGGTCGCGCCGGTCCTTTTCGGTCAGGGCGCCCGAGCGAATCATCGTGTCGGGCAGATTCACGCCCTTGCGATCGGAGAGCTTTCGCCCCTGCACGACCTCGGTCACGGCGCGGCCATGGCCGACCTCCACGACATTCAAGCGGACGCGCCCGTCGTTCAGGAGGATTGCGTGTCCGGGCTCCAGCGCGGCGAGGATTTCGGGGTGAGGAAGCAGCACGCGCTCGGCGCTGCCGGGACGGTCGTCGCTGTCGAGGATGAAAGTCTGGCCCTTTTTCAGCTCGACGGACTCCCCCTCGAATACGCCGATGCGGAGTTTTGGGCCTTGCAGGTCGGCGAGTATCCCGATCGGCCGGTCGTGGTCGGCCTCGATGCCGCGGATGGTTTTGATGAGATCCCGCATCGCTTCGTGCGATGTGTGGCTCATGTTGATGCGGAAAATATCGGCGCCAGCGCGGAAGAGCTGATCGATTGTTTCGGCTGTGTTCGATGAAGGTCCGAGAGTTGCGAGGATCTTAATCTTTCGTCGACGTCTCATCGGCCTCCGACACCCCGGCTTGTCGGCTCCGTCAGCTGGATGGTCCAGTTCTCCTGATTGCCGGTGTCGACCTCATAAAAGCCGGTTCGCTGGAAGCCGCGGGCGACGCAATTGCTCACGCCCTCGATGGTGAATTCCTTTTCCTGCGTGCAGAGGAAGGCACTGTTGCCGCCCCATTCGCCGCCTTGGTCGTAGTCGACGGCATACATGTAGTAGAAACGACCGACGAGCGGGCCGGCGAGCAGCGTTGCGCAGCTATCGGAACCGACCGTCCACCAGCCCTCGGTCGTCCAGTCGCGGACGGCCTTATAGCCGATGGCGATGCCAACGCGGCTCGTCGTCTTGTTGCAGACTCGGAGGTCGGCCTTGGCAGCAGCGCTAGCAAAAAAGGAGCACGCGGCGCACAGGAGAGCGATAGTCCCGCAGCGGCGGAGAAGCATCATTGCCCCACCCTTCTCCGTTGGGCGCATACCTTACAAGTCCTTAACTTTATTGCCCGTCAAAGTTTCCCTGTCAACGACGACAGAGCGGAAGTCATTGACATTGGTTCCGGTCGGCCCGGTGACTAGGAGATCACCGAGTCGATCGAAGAATCGCATGGAATCGTTATTTTTCAAGAAATTGGCGGCATTGAGGCCCAACGCCGCCGCCCGCGAGAGGGTGGTTGCATCTGCGAAGGCGCCAGCCGGATCGGTTGCGGCCCCGCTTCCCCCATCGGTGCCGTCGGTATCGGCGGAGAGCGCGGTGACCCCTGTAGCGCCGTCGACGGCGCGAGCGAGCGCCAGAGCGTATTCCTGATTGGGGCCACCTTTGCCGTCGCCTCGCACGATGACGGTGAGCTCGCCGCCGGACAGGAAGACGACGCGGCGACCGCCGCGAAGGGCATCGACGGCCATGCGCCCGTGCGCTGCACCGATCTCCGCGGCTTCCCCCTCGATGGCGTCGCCTAAGCCCACCGCGTCGTAGCCGGCGGCGCGACCGATTTCGGCGGCCGCTTCAAGCGAATCGAAGGCGCGGGCGATAATGCGGAATTCGGCATTGGTGAAGATCGGATCGCTAGGCTTCGGCGTCTCGCCGCCCGGCCCCTCGAGCACTGCCTTGACATGTGGCGGAACCGCGATTTTCCAGCGGCGGAGGACCGCAAAGGCGTCGGCTGCCGTTGTCGCATCGGGAACCGTCGGGCCGGACGCGATGATCGAGGGATCGTCGCCAGGAACGTCGGAGATGGCGAGTGTCAGCGAGCGGGCGGGATGGAGGCAGGCGGCGAGCCTGCCGCCCTTGATGCGCGAGAGGTGTTTTCTGACCGTGTTGATGTCGGAGATAGGCGCGCCCGACGCGAGGAGCGCCCTGGTGAGCGCCTGTTTGTCGGCTATGCTTAGGCCTTCGGCTGGGGCGATCCAATTGGCCGAGCCGCCGCCCGAAACGAGGACGAGGGCAAGATCGTCCGGCCCGGCATCGGCGGCAAGCGCGAGAAGATCGGCCGTCGCCCGCAGTCCCGCCTCGTCCGGCACGGGATGGCCCGCCTCGACCAACCGGATGCGCTTCAACGGCCGTCCGTAGCCGTGGCGGGTCACGCAAATTCCGGAAAAGCGGTTGGGTTCGATCAGGCCGCCGTCGAGGTAATGTGCTTCGCAGGCTTCGGCCATATGCGCCCCCGCCTTCCCGCAGGTTAGCACCAGAAGACGGCCGGGCGGGACCGCCGGCAGGTTGGGTGGAAGGCAGACGGAAGGCTGCGCCCGGGCGACGGCGGCATCGAACATCGCGCGGCAAAGCTCGCGCGGGTTCATGCGGCGCGCCGCGGTCTTGCGACGCTGATGCCGGCGAAGATCGCGACTGCGCCGAGGAGCTGGATGAGGCCGATCGCCTCCCCGAGAATGAGCCAGGCGAAGCCGGCGGCGGCGACCGCCTCGAGGAAGATCACCAGCGAGGAGAACGCCGCCGGCAGATGGCCGAGCGCGAATGAGAGAAGGCCCTGTCCTCCGGCGTGGCTGACGAGCGCCATGGCGACGAGTGCCGCGACGCCGAAGAGCGAGAGCGGCCACATCATGTCCTCGATCAACACGGCTTCGACGAGGAGGACAAGCGCCGTCACGATGCTCGACAGGAAGAGCGTGCGACCCGCCCCGTAGCTCCGCCGCGCCCGCCTTATGGCGAGAAAATAGGCGCCGAAGAAGAACGACGTGGCGATCCCGTAGAGGTCGCCGTCGAGCTGGCCGGGCTTGACCGACCAAGTGTCGCCGATCAGCGCGGCCGCGCCCACGAGACACAAAGCGAGACCGACAAACACTTTCCCCGCGACGCTCTCGCCCAGAAACAGTCCGGAGCCGAGCACCACGCAGACAGGCGCGAGCGTCGCGAGAAATGTCGCATTGGCGACCGACGTGTTCATGATGGCGAGGTGCCAGAAGGTAAGGTCGCCCGCGAAGAGAAGGCCAGCGATGATGACGGAAAGACGTGCCGAGGCGTCCGGCCGACTCTGCTTTACCGATGGCTCGAGCGCCGACCACAGCCACAGCGCCGGAAGCGCAAGGCCGACCCGCCAGAAAGCGCTGGTGAAAGGCCCGACCTCGGCGAAGCGGACGAAGATCGGCGAAATTCCCATGGCCATCGCGCCTGCCACCAAAGCGAAGAAAGCGATTGGCGCGGCATCGAAGGCTGAGGCAATTCGGGGGGCGGGAGCGACCATCAACTCTTTCGCGACACTGGCAGGCGGGCGCTGCAGCTCCTATCATGCTCCGGCGGTTCTCCGCGAGCCGCTCGCGTGTCGCTGGGGGTCGCAATCGTGAAAGAGGGTCCGGTCGATCGGGCGGCGTTCGTGCAGTCGTTCCCAAGGTCGGACTCTTATGAGGCGCTCGACGGCGACAACGACGGCGGGTTGCTGATCCTCGTCGATCACGCGAGCAATTTCGTCCCGCCGGAATATCGCCGTCTCGGACTGCCGATGGCCGAGATCGAGCGTCACATCGCCTTCGACATCGGCGCCGGCGCGCTCGGCCGGTCGCTGGCCGAGCATTTTCGCGCCCCGGCAATCCTGACGCGCTTCTCCCGTCTCCTCATCGATCCAAACCGCGGGGAGGACGATCCGACGCTGATCATGCGGCTTTCCGACGGCGCGGTCGTGCCCGGCAATACGGCCCTCGACGCGGCCGAGCGGGAGCAGCGGCTCGACCGCTTCCATCGCCCCTACCATTCGGCGATCGAGCGGCAGATCGGCGCCATGCTCGCAACGGGCGCGCCGCCGGCGATTCTCTCCATTCATTCCTACACTCCGGTCTGGAAGGCGATGCGGCGGCCCTGGCACGCCGGCATATTGTGGGATCGCGATCCTCGTTTTGCCCGTCTGCTCATAGACAGGCTCCGCGCCGAGCCAGGGCTGCGCGTCGGCGACAACGAGCCCTATTTGGGCTCGCTCAAGAACGACACCATGTATCGTTACGGAACCGGCCGCGGCCTGGCGAACGCGCTGTTGGAGATACGAAACGATCTGATCGAAGCGCCGGCGGGCGTGCTGGAATGGGCGGACAGGCTGCAGCCTATCCTCCGCGACATCATTGCGGAGCCAGGCCTGCACGAGGTCCGCCGCTACGGCTCGATCGCCGACGGAGACGATCTGACGGAAGGAGATGACGATGCTCCAGCTGGACAACGCCACGCGCACGGAGCTTGAGGCGGCCGCCTTCCGCCGCCTGATCGAGCATCTGCGCGAACGCACCGATGTGCAGAACCTCGACCTCATGAACCTCGCCGGGTTCTGCCGCAATTGCCTGTCGAACTGGTTCCGTCAGGCGGCGGAGGAGAAGAGTATTCCGATCTCCAAGGACGAAAGCCGCGAGGTCGTCTACGGCATGCCCTACGACGAATGGCGCGAAAAGTATCAGGCCGAATCATCGCCCGCGGCGAAGGCAGCCTTCGAGAAGAGCAAGCCGTCGCACGGGTGACCATTGAATAGCGAGGATTGACCGGATCGAGGTGTTGACCTTTTCCGGTTGGCCGGGCACGCCCGTCTCCGAGAGCATGATCCCGAAAAGTGGGAACCGCTTTTCGGAAAAGATCATGCTCAAACAAATCGATAGAGCCCCATTCTGATTCAAGCAGAATGGAAGTGGCTCTAAACGAGGAGCGTTAGCATGGCCGAAAATGGTGGCGTCGGGGCAGTCGGGGTGTCCCCCAAGTCCGCTTCCCTGACGGGTGAAGTGGGAACGGCGGCTTCGCGGCAGCTAAAATCCTTCGTCGAGCGCATCGAGCGGCTGGAGGAGGAGAAGAAAGGGATCGCCGACGACATCCGGGACGTCTTCGCGGAAGCCAAGGGGCAGGGTTTTGACACCAAGATTCTGCGCCAGGTGATCCGGCTCAGAAAGAAGGATTTGGCCGAACGGCAGGAGGAAGAGGCGCTGCTGGACCTCTATCTCCACGCACTTGGGATGGTGCCGGCCGCAGAGCAGTAGCGCGCGGCCTTGAGGCCGCCGCGGCGGTTACGTCAGCGGTCCGGTGACGGCCGTGCGGCGGAAGAGGAGACCGCGCCCGTCGAACCCGAAGACGAGTCGATACCGAGCGAAGGCGCGGGCGATGAGCCACGCGCCGACCCCGCCGAGCAGGCAACCGGCGAGCACGTCCGAGGGATAATGGGCACGGGTGAAAAGGCGGCTCACCGCGATCCAGAAGCCGATCGAAAGAAACACCCAGCGGAGCCTCGGAAAGAGCAATGCCAGCGCGACGCCGAGCGCAAGCGCGGTCGTCGCGTGGCCGGACGGGAAGCTCGCCCAGCTCGCATCGCCGGACCAAGTATCGAATGAGAAGCTGCCGGAATCGGCGAAGTGCTTCGGTCGTGCGCGTCCGATGACGTACTTGGCGAGATTGGCGATGATTCCCGGGATTGCGACCGCCAGGAAGACGTAGAGCGCGCCGAATGTCCGCATGGTCCTGCGGATCCTCGGCCGTGCAGCGATCGCGCTCGTATCCGAGAGCGCCGAGAGGATGACGAAGATTCCAGTGGCGATGAGGATCCAGTCGGACTTGCCGAACTCCGTCAGCTCGCCGAAGAAGGCAATTGCGCCTTCCGGCAGGCTCGCCTGCCAGACGGTGAGATAGGGGTCGAAGAGGAGGATCAGGAGCGCGAGAGCGCCGAGCGCGACCGCCGTCGCGTTGGCGATCTGAAAGCGGTTGAAGGGCAGGATGCGGAACCTGCGGTCATGCCGCCGGCGCGCGACGAAGGCGCGCGACGTCGCGAGATTGCACTTGAGGATCGCCCCGCGCCGCGCTGCACGGCTGAGCAGCCTGTCGATCGCTGCGCTCGGCTTCCGCTCGTGCCGGCTATCCAGGTCGGTAGACATGTCGGCCGTTGAATAGCAGGTACGACGGGGAGCGGTCGACCCGTCCCGCGCTCCCGAGCGTGCCCGACCGTATGCCGCCCCGACCCGATCGTCGCTAACCAGCCCGGAAGACGCTATTGCGAGCCGCCGAAGGCGAAGCTGACGCCAACGGCGAAATGGTGCACCAGGATGTCGGTTTCCAGCGAGCCGCCCCCGTTCAGATCGGCTTCATTCCAGGAATAGCTCGCCTTGTACTCGCTGAAGAGCGAGAAGCCGTACGCGAGATCGACCCTCGTGCCTACGAGGCCCTGAACAACGGGGCCGGTCACCTGGAGCTCAAAGGTGCGCGCCGTGGCGGGGATGGTTTCGACCTCTACATGCGGAATCGAAGCACCCGCGCCGACGCCGGCATAGAGGCTGAAGCGGTTACCGAGAGGCATGCGGTAGAGGCCGTTCAGGGTGACCGAGTTCAGGCCATTGGTGAATTCGAGCCTGTCGAAGCGTCCACCGACGGCGGGGTTGTCGAGGTCCGCCTTGACCTTGGCGTGCGTGAAGTCGATCGCGACGCCCCAATTCGGCCTGTTGAATCCGCTCAGCCACCAGGTGCCGCGAGCGCCGTAATAGGGAGGCCTGTGAAAGGAGTCGCCGAACCAGTCAACGTCGAAATCGCCCGACAGCGTTCCGAGATCGAGGGTGACGTCGCTGTCGTTGGCCGTATTGGCGCCGCCATAGACCGAGAGCTGAAACTCGGCCTTTGCAGTCGCCGGAGCCAACAAAACCAAGCAGCCCGCGATGAAAGCTGAAGAACGCATATCGCCCCGCACCCTCGCTCAACCCCACCGTGCTACCTATCACGGGCAAAGACGCGACGAAATCGCCTCGGGGTAGGAACTCCGACGGAGTGGCGCGTGCGCAACAGCGGGCGCGGGCCGGCTGCTTCTGATCAGTCTATTCGATCAGGCTGGCAAAGAGCTTGGAGAAGAAGCCCTGTTCGCTAGGCATCCCGTCGCTCCGCCCCAATGCGTACCGGTCGACGGGCGGACCTGACCGCCCGCGCAGATCCGCCACCTCGGAGGCTCCCTCCGGCGCCACGTAGAGCTCCGATGCCGGCTTCGGCATGGCGAGTTGCCCGACGCCGGGATCGGAGCCCTCGGGAGACACGATCAGGTCGACCAGCGCGGGTTCGTCGCCGTCGTAGCTCGCCAGGTCGATCGGCGCGAGCACAATGCCCGGCCCGGATGCCACCACCGTCTCGGCGGCCGCGGGCTGGACGAGCGCCGAAGACAAGAGGTCAGAGCCGGCATAGGCGAGCGCCAGCGCGGGGGACGGCTGTTGCGGCGGACTTGCGTCGTTGGCGCGGCGCGTCACCGCGGCCGTGAGCGTCGCGTCGGCATTGCGGATTGCTCCGGGTTCGTCCAGGGCGGCGAATGCCGCAAGAATTGCGCGGTCGGCCGGTGACGGCTCCGGCGGCAGTTCGGGCAGGGCTGCGAAGGCAAGCTCGACCGGTCGAGCCGGGTCGGCCGCGGCGGGTGTCGGGAGCTCTTGATCGACGCGCGTGGTCAGCGCCGCGATCGCATCCTCGGCGCCGACCTCAAGCGACGCCGCATCGTCGAAATGCCTCAGGCTATCCGCGAGGATCGTGGGGTCTGGCCTCGTTCGTGGAAGCGGGGGAACCACGAGAGACTCCATCGCTTCGGCATCCGCGGCAGCGACGATCGTCGCGGCGCCGAGATCGGCGACCGGCGTTTCCATCGCGCTTGCCGGGCGCGCGCGCGGCGGACGCGGAGCCGAGTCGTCTTCGAGTGCGGCAGTGAGGAGTTGCGGTTCACCCGTTGCAGGCGCCTGAGCTGGCGCGGCGGTGGCAACGTCGTCCTCTTCCTGACCCTCGCCTGGAAAGACACGCCGCAGCCAGCCACTGGCGCTGCCGGCTGTCCCGGTGCGGTCGGTCTCCTCCGACTCCGTCGATCCGGTGTCGAGGTAAGCGAGTGTCGTGGTGCCGGTCGTGTGACGACGGGCCACCGCGAGCTCATAGCCTGGCAGCGGCTTGCCGTCGGCCGGCAGATGCACCGTGTTGCCGTTCGGGAAGAGAGCGATGAGCTGCTGGCGCGACATGCGCGGCCAAGCGCGCACGTTGCCGGTGTCGACATGCACGAAGGGCGAGCCGGAGCGCGGATAGTAGCCGACGCCGCCGCCCTGCGCCTTCATGGCGATGCCGCGCAATTTGGCGAGCGACACATCGGGGATGTAGAAGTCCATCGCCTTGCCCAGCATATGCTGGCTGTTCTTGGCGACGCCGCTGGAGCGAGTGCGGAGCAGCTTGTTCGTGGCGGGCGAGCGGTAGGCGGAGATCACATGGACATAGTCGCGCGACCCGCTCGCCTTGTAGATCGACCACACAAGGTCGAGCAGCTGCGGGTCCATGCGGGTCGGCTCGTCCTTGCGCCAGTCCCGCAGGAACTGATTGATCCGGTTGAGCGCCGAGCGGTCGTAGCGCCCATTCCGCTTGAATGTGAACTCGCCCCGCTCGCCCGTATGCCCAAAGAAGAGTTTGAGGGTCCTGTCCGGCTCGCGTGACTGAGCCGGCCCAGCCGGAAAGGCGACGACGGAGGCAACCAGGAGGCCGATCGCAAGCCCAAGGGTGAGGCCGATCGAAAGTGGCGCGGTCGGATATCTCAAAACGCGGTCGCCCTCTACTTTTTGGGGGTCGCCCATCCCCGCCGTCTCTGGGCGCAATCGTCGCGTAGCTTGATTAACCCGGAATTAAAATTTGGCGTATGGCGGAATTGCGGCGCGCCTGCTCCAAATACGGCAAAACCTGGGCAAGGCTAATATCCCTGGAAGGCGGTCATCGCGCTGTCGTAGCCGTAGATATCCTCGAAGTACTGGAGTTCCCGGTCGGGTCCGACCGCGGCGGTGAAATAGGCGAGATGCACCGGGACGGGCGTATCCAGATCGACGCGCCGCTCTGAACCGCCATAGAGCCGCTTGAGGCGGGTCGAATTCCATTCAGGCGCGGCGACCGGCAGAATCGCGTCGGCGAAATCGAGGGGATTTTCGACCCTGACGCAGCCGTGGCTCAAGGCACGGTAATCGCGCTGGAAAAGCTTCTTGGTCGGAGTGTCGTGCAGATAGACCGAATGTTGATTCGGGAACATGAACTTGATGCGGCCAAGCGCATTGAAGTCGCCGGGGATCTGGCGGATCTGCAGCAAGCGTGGATTTACGAATCGCCAATCGATCCAGTTCGGATCGACCTGCCGCATCCTGCCGCCGATCTGGGCGAACAGTTCATAGCCGTGTCTGCCGAAATAGCCGTAAGGGTTCGCCTGGATCTCCGGCAGCATCTCGTTCCTGACTATTGACGCGGGGACGTTCCAATATGGATTGACGATCAGGTGGCTCATCACGTGTGAAAAGGTCGGCGTTGGATTTCGTGGCTTGCCGACGATCACGCGCGTTTCATGCACGACAGAGTCACCGTCGACGACGCGGACGAGGAATTCCGGCACGTTCACCATCACGTGGAAGGCGCCAAGATCGCGCGGCATCCACCGCCACCGCTCGACATTGGCGATGACCGAGGCAATTTCCTCCTCGCGGCTGCGCCCGTTGAGCGCCACGAGCGTGCGCGGCCCCACGATACCGTCGGCGTTCAAGCCCGCTTCGACCTGAACGAACTTCACGGCCTCGACGAGCGCCTCGTCGTAGACCTCCGGCTCCGCGCCGATCGCAAGCGCAACCCCGAGACGGGCGCGCAAGAGCGGCACGCGCTCGTCGGATTTTCCAGGCTTCAGCAGGCCGCCCTCGGGCACGACGATCCGATCGGCGTCGACTGGAAGAGCGCGGAGCTTTGCTAGCGCGGACTTCAGGGCATGGTACTGCCTGTGCGGCGGCTCGAGGCGGCCGAGGTCGACGGCAATTGCGTCTGACTGCGACAGACGCGACAGCGCATCGCCGATATCGGGCCGCTCGGGCTCCAGCGTAATGAGGCGACTGATGTCGGTCGGCCGGATGCGGCCGGAGGAGATGTGGGTGACGAAGCGCGCAACGGCGCGGCTGAATTCGATGTCGGCGTAGGCAAGTTGCGTCGGATCGTCGAGGTAGCGCGGCGCAAAACTCGGCGTCGGATAGGACACCGCGTCGAGCCCGTAGTCGGAAGCCCGGTCCATCATGCGCCGTAGCGCTGTCATTTGCCGTGAAGCTTTTCGATCGCCGAGCCAACGCAGGTCGAAATTGCGCGCTTCGTAAGAAGCGCGGACTCCGTTGAGCACGATCGCTTCGATCGGATCGTTGGAGTCGGTCGCCTGATCGAGCGCGGCGCGGACGGCCTCCTGCTGCGGCGAGGGCGCGACGAAGGCCGGAGAGAACTCGTCAATGCGCGCGGCGGCCGGCATCGTCAGCACGGCAAGGGCAAGGATCAGGACGGCAGCACGCAACACGGTCATCATCGAGCCTTTCCGCTCCGCGAGCGAACAGCCCGCACGCGCGACCCCCCTCAGGACGCTACCGGCTCACCCGGCGCAATCCCGTAGTCCTTAAGCTTTCTATATAAGGTAGATCGGCCGATCCCGAGGCGCCGGGCCACCTCGCTCATTTGCCCCCTGTAGTGACCGATCGCGAACCGAATGACCTCCTCCTCGAGCGCGCCGATCGGGCGCATCTCTCCAAGCTCGTCGAGAAGTCGGGCCACACCATATCGCGCGAAGGCCGACCTGTCAGCGACGGCGGCCGCGGCAGAGTAGCGTTCGCCGCCGGCCTGTTTCTGAACTGCAACACCCGCGTGTGATGCGGCCAGCAGGGACGCGTTGCTCGCGCGAGTGCGGTTCGGCCCTTCGAGGATGCCGGCGCTAGCGATAAGTTGAGAAAAGTCCGTTGGCACGAGATCTCCGCCTCCGCTCAGCATAACGGCGCGGAACACTGCTCGTTCCAGCTCGCGGACGTTACCGGGCCAGTCATGCGCGACGAGCAGCGAAATCGCCTCGGCGGAGATACCGCTTACGCCAAATCCGCCGGCCTCCGCCGCGAGCCGCGCTAGCAAGCCTCGGGCGAGAGCGGGGATGTCCGCGCGCCGTTCGCGAAGCGGCGGCAGCCAGATGGGGAGCACGTTCAAACGGTTGAAAAGCGCTTCGTGAAAACCGTCCTGGGAAACGAGATCGATCAGGCGGCGACTGGTGGCCGCAATCAAGCGGATGTCACTGCGGAGCCTATGTCCCCTGGCGGCCGCCTCGGTCTCGCCCTCCGCAAGGACGCGAGCCAGCCTGGCTTGGGCATTGTGAGAAAGCGCACCGATTTCATCCAGAAACAGCGTGCCGCAGTTCGCATCGCGAATCTTGCCGCCCGATTTCTTGTCGCCGCCTTGTTCGCCGAGCAGGGCGGATTCGATCTTCGCCTCGTCGAGGCCTTCGCATCGTACCGCCACGAAGGCCCGCCCGCGGCGCGCGCTCGAGCCGTGTATGGCGCGCGCGAGAAGTTCCTTGCCGACGCCCCGCTCGCCTTCGACCAGAACCGGAATGGACGAACGGGCGGCGCGTTCGGCGAGCCGATGCACGCGTTCCATGGACGGGGAGCGCGTGATGATGTCGCCAAGCCCCAGCGCTCCCGATGCGCTCTCGACCGAATGTCCCTGGCTGAGCATTTGCTCTATGCGGCGGCGTTCGACGGGATCGTCGTCGACGATCAGGACATGAGCTGCCATATCACCTTCCGAAACGAACAACGGGACCGGGGTCGGAGACGCGTGAATCGCGAGGGCACTGTCTGTCGCTGCGGTTAAGATCGTCTTAGCGGGGCAGGCGCGGGGCTCGTATTCGACCGCGTCGCCCGCTATGTGCAGCTGGAAGCAAGCAGGGAGAGAATTCGTGGCGAAAGAGGCACGCCGGGCCGCAGAGAAGAACGACGACCTCGGAACGCTTCCCGTCTGGGATCTCTCCGATCTCTATCCTGGGATGGACGCCCCGGAGGTGAAGAGCGACCTCGAGCGCGGCGCGGCGATGAGCCAGGCCTTCGAGGCGCGTTACAAGGGGAACCTGAAGGCGATCGCAGAGGCAGTGGATGGCGGCGGCAAGCTCGCCGAGGCCATCGGCGAATACGAAAGAATCGAGGAGATCCTCGGTCGGCTCGGAAGCTTCGCGAGCCTCGTCTATTCCGCCGACACTTCCGATCAGGCCCGCGCGAAATTTTATGGCGACCTGCAGGACCGGCTGACGACGATCTCGACGCATCTGCTCTTCTTCGGACTGGAGCTCAACCGTCTCGACGACGCGGTAGTCGAAAGGGCGTTACAGACGCCGGCGCTGGCCGCCTACCGGCCCTGGATCGAGGACCTTCGGCTCGAGCGGCCCTACCAGCTCGACGACCCGATCGAGCGGCTCTTCCACGAAAAATCGGTGACCGGGAGAGGCGCCTGGAACCGGCTGTTCGACGAGACGCTCGCCGGCTTGCGGTTCGAGGTCGAGGGCGAGGCGCTGCCGCTGGAGCCGACGCTCAATCGCCTGGTCGATCCGGATGAAAGAAAGCGCCAGGGGGCGGCGGAGGCACTCGCAGTCACATTCAAGAAGAACCTCAGGCTCTTCACCCACGTCACCAACGTGCTCGCCAAGGACAAGTCGATTTCCGACGAATGGCGAGGCTTCAAGGATGTTGCGGGGGAGCGCCATCTGTCGAATCGCGTCGAGCCGGAGGTCGTCGAGGCGCTGGTCAGTGCCGTCCGCGCTGCCTATCCGCGGCTTTCACACCGCTACTACGCGCTTAAAGCCCGCTGGCTCGGCAAGGAGCAGCTTGAATTCTGGGATCGGAACGCGCCGCTGCCTGAATCGATAGACCGTCGCGTCTCCTGGGACGAGGCGCGGAATACAGTGCTCGATGCCTATGGCGGATTTGCGCTGGACATGGCGGCGATCGCTGCGCGCTTCTTCGACAAGCGATGGATCGATGCGCCGACGCGGCCGGGCAAGGCGCCGGGCGCCTTCTCGCATCCGACGGTCCCGTCGGTACATCCCTATGTGCTCCTCAATTATCAGGGCAAGACCCGCGACGTGATGACGCTCGCCCATGAGCTCGGTCACGGCGTCCACCAGGTGCTTGCCGCCGATCAGGGTCTGCTGATGTCGCAGACACCGCTCACGCTTGCCGAGACGGCGAGCGTTTTTGGCGAGATGCTGACATTCCGCGCCATGCTCGACCAGGCCAAAGACAAGCGCGAGCGAAAAATCATGCTCGCCTCCAAGGTCGAGGACATGATCAACACAGTGGTGCGCCAGATCGCTTTCTACAGCTTCGAGCGGGACGTGCATCTGGAGCGGCGGAAGGGCGAGCTCACACCCGACCAGATCGGCGAGATATGGCTCGCGGTTCAAAGCGAAAGCCTCGGGCCGGCGATCCGCCTCGGCCCCGGCTACGAAACCTTCTGGACCTACATCCCGCACTTCATCCACTCGCCCTTCTATGTCTACGCCTATGCCTTCGGCGACTGTCTGGTGAACTCGCTCTACGCCGTCTACGAGCGGGCCGAGAGCGGTTTTCAGGAGAAGTATTTCGCCATGCTGAAGGCCGGCGGCACCAAGCGCCACAAGGAGCTGCTCGCCCCCTTCGGCCTCGACGCGAGCGACCCCGGCTTCTGGCAGATGGGGCTTTCGGTCATCGAGGGGCTGATCAGCGAGCTTGAAGCGCTGGAGAACGGCTAGGACGAAGGTAGCGCCCGGAGCCCTTTTGCAATTCTTTTCGGCTCGATTTTGCCTGCCTCCGCCAATTCCGGTGACAGACTTGCCGCGACCGCGCCGATCGCCTCCACGAGCGACGTCGCCACATGATCGGCGCCGGTCGCCTCTAAGGGATCGCGGCCCGCCGCCTCCTCGGAAGGAAAGGCCCAGAACGCGACGACGATCGTCGCCTCGGGTAGGCGTCGCCTGAGCCGCCGCACCAGAAAACGCGCATGCGCGAGCGAGTCGGCGTTCAAGTAGGAGAGGACCACGGCCGCCGGGTTTCCAAGATCGATCTCCCTGAGTGCCGCCGTCTGTAGCGATTCATGGGGGAGGGTGCGGGCGTCGGCGCCGCTCCGCTCGAGAAGCTGTGCGAGCATGGCCGCCGCTACGTCGTCGAGGTTGCCGCGCGCACCCGCGCAGAGGATCGGGCGATCCCGGATTGCCGCAAGGTCGATGGCCGTTGAATCAACAGGACCCTCGGCTTGGTCTTCTCCGGCTTCGCCATCGCTCGGCTGGGCGTTCTCCTCCCACTCCGCCAAATTGTCGATGAGGATCATGGCGCTGTCGCCGACGCAGGCGCGTTGCTCCTCGGACAGGCGGCCGTGGGTGCGGTCCTGCTCGGCAAGAGCAAGCGCCGGGATCGCGACGTCGTCGTAGAAACGCGCGAGCGAGTTCTTGCGAAGATACTCCTCCGCCCGCTCCGTCGCTTCGTTCGGGTCGCCGACGAGAAGCCGCCGATAGAGGAGTTCCGGCGGCGAGAGCACCGGCTCGTTGCCGAGCAGGACGTCGAGGAAGGTGAGCTGCGGCACATGCCGGCCGAGCACGACCAGGCAAACGGTGAGGGGGGTTGAAAGCAAAAGGCCGACCGGACCCCAGAGCCAGGTCCAGAATACCGCGGAAGCGATCACCGCGATGGGCGAAAGGCCGGTGCTCGCGCCATAGAGCCACGGCTCGATGAAGTTGTTGCTGATCAGCTCGATGGTGATGAAGAGTGCGGCGGTCAGAAGCAGCGTCGTCCAACCGGGATCGACCGCGATCGAAAGAGCGAGCGGGAAGAACGCCGCGACGATCGGGCCGATATAGGGGACGAAACGCATCAGCCCGCAAAGAAGCGCCCAGAGGACCGGATTCGGAATCCCGATCAGCCAGAGGCCGATCCCGATCGGGAGGGCGTAGGTTGTGTTCACCACGAGCTGCATGAGGAGATACCTGCCAACGCGGTGTGCTGCGTCGTCGAGCGCCTGCGTGGTACGCGGCAGGTCGCGCGAGCCGGCGAGCCGGATCAGCCGGTCGCGGAGGTCCTCGCGCTTCAGGAGCATGAAGATCACAAAGACGATTACGATGCCGGCGGTGGCGAGCGGGCTGACCAGCGGCCCGAGGATTGTGGTGACGATCCCCATCGGAGTGGGCGCCGGCTCGTGTATCTCCACCGGGAGCGGCGCTGGCTCATCTCCCGCTGACACTCCGCCCGCCTGCTCCGCCTCCTTATTGTCCTGCTCGATCTTGCGGCCAAGGTCGCGAAGCATGTCGGAGGCGCGCTCGAAGAGGCGTCCGCCGGGTGGAGCCTCGCGCAAAGAATCGATCTTCGCCTCGATATTCGAGCGATAGGTCGGCAGGCGTTCGGCGAGATCCGCCACCTGCCACGCGACCACCGATCCAAAGGCAAGGATGACCAGGAAGGCGACTACGACGACGGTCAGCACCGCGGGAAGGTTTGGGAGATGCAGGCGTCGGAGCCAGCGGACCGCCGGCGCGAGGGCGAAGCTCAACAGCATCGCGCTCGCGAGCGGCACAAAGATATCGCGGCCGAAATAGAGCGCCGTCACGGCGATGACGATCATCGCCAGCATCAGGAGGGCCGAACCGCCGCCCGTGGACGGCAACTCTCCCCGTTGCGGCTGTGTCCCGTTCAGGGATCTGGTCAGCGCCACGCTTTTCGTTTCGCCCCGAAAATTGCTTTGGCGGCGAAAATGCCGCCGACGGTAACGGGCGAGACCGTGTCCGGGTTGCGTCGCCGCGCGTTCGAGCCCAGGTATCGGCGCGATGTCTTCAGCCGGCGACGACGAGGGAAACAGGCTTTCGGGCCGGCTTGCGCGCTATGCGCGGGTTGGCGGCGGCGTCGGCGGCCTCGCCGCCCGGATGATCGGCTCGCGCGCGCTCGGGCGTGCGGTCGACCCCGCGGCCCAAGCAGCCGATCTTGCGCGCCTGCTTGGGGGCCTCAAAGGCCCGCTGATGAAGATCGCCCAGCTCGCCGCCACCGTCCCCGACGTGCTGCCGCCGGAATATGCGTTCGAACTGCAGAAGCTGCAGGCCGCGGCGCCGCCAATGGGCTGGGCCTTCGTGCGGCGGCGCATGCGGGCCGAACTGGGTGCGGACTGGGAGAAGCGCTTCAGAGAGTTCGAGCACCAGCCGGCCGCCGCGGCTTCGCTTGGCCAGGTCCACCGCGCGATCGCGCCCGACGGCAGCGCCGTCGCCTGCAAGCTGCAATATCCGGACATGGAATCGGCGGTGGAAGCGGATCTCAGCCAGCTTGGCGTGATCCTCGCCGTGCAGCGCCGTTTCAGCCCGGAAATCGACACGCGCGAGATCATGAAGGAGCTTGGCGAACGGCTTCGCGAAGAGCTCGACTACGCGCGCGAGGCGCGCCACATGCGGCTCTACGGCGCGATCCTCTCCGATGCGCCGGAGGTGCATGTGCCGGTAGCGCTTCCGGCGCTCTCGACCAGGCGTCTCCTCACGATGAGCTGGCTCGAGGGGCGGCCGCTGCTGTCGTTCGTCGACCATTCGCTCGAGGATCGCAACCGCATCGCGGAGGCCCTCTTCAAGGCCTGGTGGCGACCCTTTGCACGCACCGGCGTCATTCACGGCGATCCGCATCTCGGCAACTACACGATCTTCGAGAAGGACGGCCGCCCCGCCGGACTGAACCTTCTCGATTACGGCTGCGTCCGCATCTTCCCTCCAAGCTTCGTCGAGGGCGTGATCGAGCTCTATCGCGGTTTTCAGAGCGGCGATCGCGAGCGGATCGCTGCGGCCTTTTCCATCTGGGGGTTTCGCAACCTCACCGACGAGCTGGTCGATACGCTGAGCCTCTGGGCGCGCTTCATCTATGCGCCGCTGCTCGATGACCGCGTGCGCACCGTCGCCGATGGCGTCGCCCCGCATCTCTACGGCCGCCGCGAGGTCTGGCAGGTCAAGCAGGGGCTGAAGCCGAGCGGCCCGCTCACCATCCCGCGCGAGTTCGTCCTGATGAACCGCGCCGCCGTCGGCCTCGGCGCGGTGTTTTTGCATCTGAAGGCAGAGCTGAATTTCCACCAGCTTTTCGAAGCGGAGATCGAGGGCTTCGAGCGGGAAGCGCTGGCGAAAAGGCAGCGCGCGGCGCTGAAGGCTGCAGGGCTTTAGGTCGACTGGAGTCGAGCAAAACACCGTCGGCTGTAGATAGAGCCGGGCGGTCGCGTTGCGCACAAGTTGCGCTGCTGCCAGAGTGACGCGATGAACGACGAGAGCGCTGAGCCCGGCAAGTTTTTTGAGGGACGCCCATCGGGACCGATCACCCTAGAAGGGCAAGTTGAACGAGTAGAGTTCTCTACCAAGATCTTCAAAGATGTCGACTTCACGCTCTCACTGGATGAAAGCCTCTCGATCGTCCTCGAATGGGAGGATGACTTCCGGTCCACCGACGATTTGTTTCCTACGGGAGAAGCAAATGTCTTTTTCCACGGAAGCAAAACGGCCGCCGAGTTTTTCATCATCGATCATCGGACGGCGTTCAACGAGAAGCATCCGGCTGGAAGGCATTTCTACCGAACTGTTCCCACCAGACAGCCGATTTCACTCGAGGGCGAAGATGCGGTCACCGTTGCGGGCGCAATCGTCAACGGGCCAAACCTTTGGTTCACTGGTGGTACTCCGCTCACGTTCACGCACGAGAATTACAAGACGGTGATGCATCCTTACTCACACACCGCTGCGTTGTTTGAGCAACGAGCGCACGCGCATACACCGCCAAGGATCACTCACCACTTCACGTTATCCACCAAGGACGGTGAGTCGATCACCCCGGAGAAGGCGTGGGAAGGCATCGGACGTGTCGTTGCCTTCCTGAGCTTCGTGAAGGGGACCCGTGTCGCTGTGGGTCATTTTCACGGCTCGACTTCCCTTAGCTCACCCGCATTTCGAAATATCAGCTTCAACAAAGCCGACCGCTTTCGCGCACCCTCCAATTGGTTTCATTTCAGCCTGACGAAGGAATTGCCTACGCTGTTCGAGAGTTACACGGGTAAGCTCGCGATAGGGACCGCAAAGCGCACGCTCGGGAGAGCGCTCCAGTATTACAAGGCTGGCAATTTCACGCAGCCAGACGCTACTGAAGTAGCCCTCATCATTTCTGTCGCTGGCCTAGAGACGATGGCTCATCATGTTCTGACCACGGATGGTGGCTGGACTGCCGATTTGTTCAAGCGAGCCACGCTGGAAGATAAGCTCCGCGCCGGTGCTGCGTTCCTCGGAATAGCCGCCGACCCTGCCGAACATTCGGCGGCGCTGACTGCGAGATTAAGGGGAATAACTGGCAAGGGGGCCAAGGCTAGAGACGGGTTTGCCCTTTTGGCAGAGTTCCGAAACGGCCTAACTCACCCCGGTGAATTCCGTTACACCCCTGGCGAGTTCATGGATGCGTGGTTCTCCTCTCAGTGGCTGTTGGAGGTGATGATCCTCGCGTTCTTCGGCTACCGAGGAAAATACCAGGACCGACGCAAGCGGGGCGGATTTGCGGGAGCGCTCGATGTGCTGCCGGTAAGGTAGCGACTGCTACCGTATGCGGCCGGAGGAAACGCTCGCCGCGTTTCTCGATTTCTTTCACGAATAGTCGGTCAGATCACGCTATAGTTCAATTTCGAATCGACTGGAGAGCAATCTAGACATGCCCGCCAAGTGGGATGACTTGTCGACAACCGAGCAAAACGCGATTGAGCGGATGTATCGGGGACCCTATCTTATGCTCACAACCGCTATGGCTGATCGCCTCAAGGAGCTTGGCTTGGCGGAAGAAAAGCTCGGAGGGACCGGGCTGAGCAAATCGGGGCGAGAGATGTTTCAGCGTCGCGTTGGAGCCGCGCGGCGGCGGCGATTGGGCTGAAAATATCGAATCCACCGAGTCGCTGTCATCAAGGCAACTTAGCAATAATTCCCTCTGAATGCGGCGCGCCGGCACGTTGCTCCGTTTTCAGGGCCTGTGTTAAAGGCGTCAAACGACCACCACTAAGCTATCCCCGGGAAACAATGGCCGAACACACGCACTCCGGACCCGCCGAGGTCGGCGCGCCGATGGATTATGCGGCGCACCGGAGTACCTTTGCCAGCTTCGTCTCGCTGACCAAGGTCACTGTGCTTGCGGCGATCGCGACGCTCCAGGCGCTCGCTCTCTTTGGCCTCGCCGAGAATGCCTTCTGGCTCGGCGTGCTGCTGATCGTGCTGATGATGGTCGCCAGCGCGATCGGATTGATCGGCAAGGGCAACATCAAGCCGCTTGTCGGCGTGGTCGTCCTGGGCCTCGTTTTCATGGCGCTGACGCTCGGCTAGCGGACGCCATTCATGCGCGTCGCGGTCCTGAAGGAAGACCACACCGTCGAGCCGCGCGTTGGGGCGACGCCGGAAACGGTCAAGAAATTCACGGCACTTGGCGTAACTGTCGCGGTCGAGGCCGGGGCGGGCGTGGGGGCGGGCCTGTCGGACGAGCGCTACCGCGATGCCGGCGCCGAGATCGCCGCGACCGTCGAGGCGGCCCTGCGTGACTCCGACCTGGTGCTGAAGGTCCGACGGCCTCACGATCTCGGCGGCTATAAGCACGGCGCTTCGGTAGTCGCGCTCATGGACCCGTATGGCAACGAAGCAGCGCTGCAGCGCCTGGCGGAGGCCGGTCTCTGCGCTTTTTCGTTGGAGCTCATCCCGCGCATCACCCGCACGCAGGTCATGGACGTATTGTCGAGCCAGGCCAATCTCGCGGGCTATCAGTCGGTGATCGAGGCGGCGGCGCATTTCGGCCGCGCCATGCCGATGATGATGACGGCGGCCGGAACCGTTCCCGCCGCGCGTGTCTTCGTCATGGGCACCGGCGTTGCCGGCCTGCAGGCGGTGGCGACCGCGCGGCGGCTGGGCGCCGTCGTCACCGCCACCGACGTCCGTCCCGCCGCGAAGGAGCAGGTCGCCTCGCTCGGCGCAAAATTCATCGCGGTGGAGGACGAGGAGTTCAAGGCGGCGGAGACGGCGGCCGGCTACGCCAAGGAAATGTCGAAGGACTACCAGGCGAAGCAGGCGGCGCTGGTGAAGGACCATATCGCCAAGCAGGACATCGTCATCACCACGGCGCTCATTCCCGGCCGCCCGGCGCCGAAGCTTGTCAGCCGCGAGATGGTCGCCTCGATGGCCGATGGCTCGGTCATCGTCGACCTCGCGGTGGAGCGGGGCGGCAATGTCGAGGGCGCGGTCGGGGGTGAGGTCGTCAAGGTCGGGGGCGTCACGATTATCGGTCACCTCAACATGGCCGGCCGCATCGCCGCCTCCGCCTCGGCGCTGCTCGCGCGCAACATTTTTGCCTTCGTCGAGCCGATGATCGACAAGGCGACAAAGGCGCTTGTCATCAAGCGCGACGACGAGATCGTCGCCGCCACGCTTTTGACCGCGGACGGGGCTATTGTGCATCCGGCATTCGCGCCGAAGCCTGCCCTTGAATCAAGAGAGGCCGGGGGAGGGTGAGCCGATGGAGAACGAAGCCCTCAACGCCGCCGTCCAGCGCGCACAGGAGGCCGCGCAGGCCGCCGCCGCGGCGGCGGAGCAGGCGCGTATCGCCGCCGAGCAGGC
>CAYTTC010000013.1:0-57454 GCA_964440525.1 uncultured Propylenella sp.
GGTTCAGCGAAAGCTTGGCTTGCCGCGGCACCATGTCGGCGCCGACGACGCCGCTCGCAGCGAGATCGACGCCCTCCGAATGCAGTGTCGCGGTGGCAATCGAGATCGACCCGTCGTCGAAGCGCGAAAGCTCGAAATCGACCCCGCTCTCACCCGCGACCAGCGCCGCATAGTCCTCCGGCACAAGCGTGTCGAGGGCGGCCGCGAGCCTAGCGAAAACGCGATAGCCGTTCTCGACGCGCGATATCGACATGGCGCCGGACACCACCCGGACGCCATCCGCGTGCATTTCGAGATTGGCCTGCCATTGGTCAAGCGGCCCACCGCCGGAGAGCGTCACAGCAATCGCAGGCCGGCTCCGCAATCCAAGAAGCTCCACGAGGAGTCCCTCACCCGGCTCTTCGAGTCTCAGGTCGGCGGTGAGCACGTTGTTCGCGGGCTCGAAGCGAAGATCTGCCGCAAGCGAGCCGGCCCGATCCTGGCGGTCGATGGAAAGCTGTAGCGCGAGCGCCTCAGCCGTGAGCTTGGCGGAACCGGATGCCGAAAGCTCCGCTTCGGCGCCGATGACCGGCGCGGCGAGCGCGATCTGCGGCAGCGCAAGCGTGTCGATGGTAATCTCGAGCGGCGGTCCGGAAACTCCGCCGCTCGCTTCGCTCGTCTCGGCGACGACCGGCATTCGGAGCATGGTAACCCGCGCCGCCCGGAGCACATCGATGTCGAGCATGCGCCTGAAGAGCGCCGCACGCGTCCAGACAATCTCGACGCCGTCGAGTTGAAGCCATACGCCCTCGCTGTCGGAGACGGTGATCCGTTCGACCTTCGGATGCCAGGAGAACGCGTCCTCGACACCCGTCAGCGAGACCTGCCGGTCGGGGGCCGAGAGGAGATTTTCGAGAAACCTGACGAAGCCGGATTTGTCGTCGCCCTCCTGGGCGAGCGCTGTGCCGACCGCCAGAGCGATCGCGACGAAGAGGGGTGCGATAAAGACTGAAAGGAGCGTTCTGGCGAATCGTCTCTGCATCGTCAGAAAGATTGCCCCAGTCCGACATAAAAGGCGAAGGTTTGATCGCCATCATCGCGGTTGAGCGGCACCGCGATGTCGAAGCGAAGCGGCCCGAGCGGGGTGAGATAGCGAAGCCCGATGCCGGCGCCGACGCTGATCTCCTCCGAAAAATCGGGGATCGGGTCCTCATACGCCGCTCCGACGTCGATGAACGGCACGATCCCGATCGTGTCGGTCAGGCGGTAGCGGAATTCGAGCGACGTCTCGAAAAAGGAAAGGCCGCCAATGACTTCGCCGCCAAGCTCCGGTCCGACCGAGCGGTATTCGTAGCCGCGAATCGAGCCGCCGCCGCCGAGGTAGAAGCGCCGCGTCGCCGGAATATCCTCGGTGTCGCCGCCGACGATCGTCCCGAGCGCGCCGCGCGCCGCGACGACCATGCGACCGTCGTTGTCGAAGGCGTAGTAGCCCGAGAGCGTCCCCTTTGCGACGACGGCGAGCGTACCGGCGTTGAGATCTGTGAAAGGCTCCGCCTCCAGCGTGCCGCGCAGGCCCTCGGTCGGATCGAGCTTGTTGTCGCGGCCGTCATAGTCGAGTTTCGACGGCAGGCTGACGATCAGGTAGCGGTTGTTGCCGAACGCGTCGTCGATGTCGGCCCATTCGCCGTTGATCGCCGTGCTCGCGGTGAGCGTCCGGCTGAAGCGGTGATCGACGCCGGCCCTGATGCTGAAGGTGCGGCTCTCATACGTGTCGACGAATTCGCGCTCGGCCCCGAGACGCAGCGTCAGGTCGGTGTCGGGTGTGAAGACGCCGGGCCGCCGGAATGTCGTGGCAAGATCGTAGGAAAAATCGGTGAGGTCATTAGCCCCGATGCGGCTGATCGCGGCGTCGAAGCGCAGGCTCTCGGCGTTACCGAAGAGATTGCGGTGCATCCAGTAGCCTTCGAGCGTGGCGCCGTCGATCGTCGCATAGGACACGCCGCCGCCAATCAGATGCCGCTTCCGTTCCGCAAGCACGAAGGTGATCGGAAGAATGCCGTCGGGGCCGACAGTCTCGCCCTCCACGATAGACACGCTGGCGAAAACGCCGAGATCCTGCATGCGCTTGCGTGCGCGCTCGATCGTGTCGGGATCGTAGGGCTCGCCCGGCTTGATCCCGGTCATGAAGCGGGCGTAGGCCGGGTCGATGCGCTCCGTCCCGGTCACCTGCGCCGCACCGAACTGGGCCGCCGGGCCGGGCTCGACCGCAAGCGTCACATCGACGGTCAGCTTGCGATGATCGGCGACGACCTCGCGCGTGACGATCGCCGCCTTTGGATGACCGCGCTGCCGCCAGACCTCGACCAGGCGGCTTTCGGTGGCGATGATCGCGCCGGAACGCGCCGCCGCGCCTTCCTTGAGCTCCCAATCGTCGAGACTGAGCGCATCCGAGTCCTCGCCGGTCATCGGATCGGAGGGGAGCCCGAGCACACGGATCTCGCCGAAATGGAACAGCGGACCCGGATCGACTAAAACCTTGACCGGCACAGAATCCGGCAGCTCCGTGTCCGGGCGGAGCGATTCCGCCGACACGCCATCGATCGAAATGGCGATCGTGCCGCCGTAATAGCCGTTACCGTAGAGCGCCGCGAGAATGCGGCCGTAGTCGCCGCGCGCCCGGGCGATAAGCCCGGCCGTGCCGGGCGGCGGCCGCTTCTCCTCGCGCACAAGCGACGACGCGCGGCGGACCGCCTTGGCGAGGTCGCTGTCGTCGCCCAAGATCGTGATGTCGAGCGTGTAGGGCTGCGCATCCGGAACGACGATGGTCTCGTCATTCGCCTCGAAGAATTTTCGCCCGAAGAGCTCGAAGGCAAGCGCCGGAAAGGCAGCGCTCGCAACGCTGAGCGCGCTCGCCGCCACCAGGGCGAGAGCGCGGCGTCCCGGGCGGAAACACGAAACGGCTTTGGCCGGCGCGAGACTCAAAACGCTACGCTCCCCCCAACATGGACAGCCAATACAACGCTGGCTCGCACACACTCTCCGGAGCGTCCGCCCGCCGATTGTGGACGCGGCGCACCTATCAATCGCCAATCGAGGCGGCGATAATCGGGCGGCCCGAGAGTTAGCCTTTCATTAACCATCTCCGAGCGCCGCTGAAAAGGCGCGCGGAGAGCACGGTTCGTCCGCCGCGGCCGATGGATGCACCTGGGTGACACTCGCTTTGCCGGCGGTCCGATGACGCCGGAGCGAAATTCTGCCGCCGTTGCCCGCGCCGGGGTGAAAGTTTCCCTTGTGAGCCGCAAAGTGAGCACGCCTTTGCTGGCAGCCCAAGTACCTGTCCCCCATATTGAAAAATACATTTTCGACAGGTCCTGCATGACCACGGAACGGCTTTCCGTATTCCCCGCCTTTCACAAAGTCAGCCAGCGCACCGTCCTGGTGGTCGGCGCCGGGGCCGAAGCAATGGCGAAAGTGCGCCTGCTTTTGGAGACCGAAGCGCGGATCCGCCTCGTTGGCGAAAACCCGACAGATGAGCTTGCCGCGCTCGTAGCGGCCAACGGGATCGAGCATCGGGCCCGTCAGTTCCGCGACGAGGATCTCGACGGGGCGATCCTCGCCTTCGCGGCGAGCGGTGTTCGCGAGGCGGACGCGCTGGTCGTCGCCGCGGCGCGCGCGAGGCACGTGCCCGTCAACGCCGTCGACAGTCCCGAGCTTTGCGACTTCTACACGCCGGCGATCGTCAATCGCGCGCCGGTCGCGGTGGCGATTACCTCAACCGGCGCCGGCCCGGTTCTGGCCCAAAAGCTCCGCGCCCGCATCGAGGCGATGCTGCCGATGAGGCTTGGCGCGCTGGCGAGCCTCGGCGATTCTTTTCGCGGCGCCGCCGAGCGGGTGCTCCCAAAAGGCCAACCACGCCGGCGCTTCTGGTCCACGTTCTTCGAGGGCCGGGTGGCCGATGCGGCGCTTGCCGGCCGCACCGATGAGGCGCGGCGTCTCGCGTCGCGGCTGCTCACCCAGTCCGACGCAGCCGAGCGCGGCTTCGTGTGGCTGGTCGGCGCCGGTCCCGGCGCCGCGGACCTGCTGACGCTGCGCGCGCAGCGCATTCTGCAGGAAGCCGACGTCATCGTGCATGACGCCCTCGTCCCTGAAGCCGTCATCGCCATGGGCCGCCGCGATGCCGAGCGGATCCATGTCGGCAAGCGCAAAGGAAATCACTCGGCGAGCCAGGACGAGATCAACACGCTATTGGTCCGAGAGGCGTCGGCCGGCCGTCGCGTCGTCCGCCTGAAGGCTGGCGACCCACTGGTTTTCGGCCGTGCCGGCGAAGAAATGTCGGCGCTCCGCGCGGCCAAAATTCCGTTCGAGATCGTGCCCGGCGTCACCGCCGCGCTGGCGGCCGCAGCCGAGGCGGAGATTCCGCTGACGCTGCGCGGCACCGCATCAAGCATCGTCTTCGCCACCGGTCAGGATGCGAGCGGCGACGTGCTGCCGGATTGGGCGGGCCTGGCGCTCTCCGGCGCGACGGTCGCCGTCTATATGGGCCGCTCGGTCGCGGCCGGGGTGGCGAACCGTCTCATGCAGGCGGGCCTTAGCGCGGCAACACCGGTCGCTGTCATCGAAAACGCCACGCTACCGGAGCGCCGGTATTTTTCCGGCGTGCTCGGCGAGCTCGCATCCCTCTCCAGCCGCGATGATATCGGCGGACCGACACTCATCCTGATCGGGCAGGCGGCAGCGGAAGGCGCACTCTCCCTCGCCGAACCGCTCGTCGCCGCCCGTCCCCTTCGCGAGCGGGCCGCCTGATGTCCACCCCGATGAACATCATCACCGGAAACAGCCTCGGCGAGGGATTGGTCGTCTTCCAGATCGCCGGCGGCGGCTGGAGTCTCGACCTTGCCAAGGCGGAGCTTTTGGAGACGAAGGAAGCGTTGGCGGTGGCGCTCGAACGCGCCAATGCCGATGCGGAGGCAAACCGTGTCGTCGAGCCTTACGCGATCGAAGTGACGCGAAACGGAGCGCATCTCGTCCCGGTGCGCCTGCGCGAACAGATTCGCGCCGACGGGCCGACCACCGGAAATTCGAAGAGCAAGGACCGCACAGTCGAAGACGAAGCGGCCTGAAGGACACCATCATGTATCGCTACGATGAATTCGATCAGGCTTTTGTCAACGAGCGCGTCGCGCAGTTCCGCGATCAGGTCGCGCGACGGCTGACCGGCGAGCTCGACGAGGATCAGTTCAAGCCGCTGCGGCTGCAGAACGGCGTCTATCTGCAGCTCCACGCCTATATGCTCCGGATCGCCGTCCCCTACGGCACGCTCAGTCCGAGCCAGGTGCGGATGTTGGCGCACATCGCCCGCACCTACGACAAGGGCTACGGCCACTTCACCACGCGGCAGAATCTGCAGTTCAACTGGCCGGCGCTGAAGGACGTGCCCGACATCCTCGCCGATCTGGCCTCGGTGGAGATGCACGCCATCCAGACCTCGGGGAACTGCATCAGGAACGTCACCGCCGATCATTTCGCAGGCGTCGCCGCCGACGAGGTCGCCGATCCCCGGCCCTATGCGGAAATCCTCCGCCAGTGGTCCTCGCTCCACCCGGAATTCCTGTTCCTGCCGCGAAAATTCAAGATCGCGGTAACCGGCGCGCCGGTCGACCGCGCGGCGATCCAGTTCCACGACATCGGCTACGAGGTGAAGCGGAACGAGAAGGGCGAGCTCGGCTTCGCCGTCTATATCGGCGGCGGCATGGGCCGCACCCCGATGCTCGGCAAGAAGATCCGCGACTTCCTCCCCGAGGAGGACCTGCTCGCCTACTCGGAAGCGATCCTGCGCGTCTACAACATGTACGGGCGCCGCGATAACAAGTTCAAAGCCCGCATCAAGATCCTGGTTCACGAGAGCGGCGTCGATACGATCACCGAGGAGATCGAGGCCGAGTTCGAGGCGAACCGGCATGGCGTCCTGCGTCTGCCGGAAGACGAGGTGGCCCGTATCGCCGCCTATTTCGCGCCACCAGCTTACGAAGAGCGCCCCGCCGCGAGCGCCATTCTCGAGCGCGCGCGCCTCGCCGATCCGGCGTTCGACCGCTGGGTTCGCCACAATGTGAGCCGGCATCGCGTGCCGGGCTATGCTGTCGTGACGATCTCGCTGAAACCGACCGGCGGCGTGCCGGGCGACGCCACCGCCGACCAGCTCGATGCGGTGGCCGACATCGCGGAGCGCTGGTCGTTCGGCGAGGTGCGGGTCAGCCACGAACAGAACCTCGTCCTGCCACATGTCGCGCAGGACGATCTGAAGGTCGTCTATGACCGGCTCGCCGCGAATGACCTCGCCAACGCCAATGCCGGTCTCATCACCGACATCATTGCCTGCCCCGGCCTCGATTATTGCGCGCTTGCCACGGCCCGCTCGATTCCGATCGCCGAGCGCATCTCCGAGCGTTTCGCCGACGCTTTTCGCCAGGAGGATATCGGCGCACTGAAGATAAAGATCTCGGGCTGCATCAATGCCTGCGGCCACCACCACGCCGGCCACATCGGCATCCTCGGTCTGGAGCGGAAGGGCGAGGAATTTTACCAGATCACGCTCGGCGGCTCGGGCGACGAGCGCGCGTCGATCGGCCAGATCATCGGAAAAGGCTTTTCGACCGCCGAGGTGGTCGACGCAGTGGAGACGCTCGTCGATACCTACATCGCCAAGCGCGAGAGCGCGAACGAGCCTTTCCTCGAAACTTATCGCCGCCTCGGCCCGGCGCCCTTCAAGGAGGCGCTCTATGGCGCTGCTTAAAGCTGTCGCCCGACCGCTCGAGGAGGAGAACCCGGCGGCGGCGCGTGCCGAGCTGCTGAACGAGCGTTTCGCGCATTGGCGCACGCGCGACCTGCTCGACGAGCTCATCCATCGCGAGTTCGCCGGGCACATCGCGCTGGTCTCGAGCTTTGGCGCGGAGTCCGTCGTGCTCCTGCACCTTGCCGCCTCGGTCGACCCGGCAGTCCCGGTCGTCTTCATCGACAGCGGCAAGATGTTTGGGTCGACGCATCGCTATCGCGAAGAGATCGTCGCCTTGCTCGGTCTGAAGGACGTGCGCGTCGCCCGTCCCGATCCCACCGCGCTCACGACCCACGACACCGATTCCGGCCTCTGGCTGCGCGAACCGGACAAATGCTGCGCGATCCGCAAGGTGGCGCCGCTCGCGCGCGCGTTGTCGGGCTTCGACGCCTGGATCTCCGGCCGCAAGCGCTATCAGGGCGGCCTGCGCGCGCAATTGCCGCTGGTGGAGGCCGACGGCGACCGCATCAAGATCAATCCGCTGGCCGACTGGACGAAGGACGATCTCACAACCTATCGCCGGCTCCACGACCTCCCGGAGCACCCGCTCGTCGCCGACGGTTTTCGCTCGATCGGCTGCATGCCCTGCACAACGCGCGTCGCCGAGGGCGAGGATGAGCGCGACGGTCGCTGGCGCGGCCAAGGTAAGACCGAGTGCGGCATCCATTTCGGGCTTCCCACTTTCGAGACGGACGGCAGCGGCATATGAGCGTGAGCACAATATGACCGCGAATTCGGGGCCGATCTGGCGCGACGGCGGTTTTCATCCCGATGAATGGATCCGCCACACGCCCGATTCCGCGCTGCTCGCCGGCGACTATCCCCTGCTTGTCCCGCTCGCCATATTCCTCGCAGAGGCCGACCGCTTCCTCGCCCATGAGGGCCCGCTCGGCGTCGAAGTCGCGGCGGGCGAATCCGTCGGCGCGCTCGAGCCCTATCTTGCCCGGCTGAGGCTCGTCGCCCTCGCCTTCCCGAAATTTTCCGATGGCCGCAGCTATTCCGCTGCGCGGCTCCTGCGCGAGCGCCTGGTGTTCAAGGGCGAGCTGCGCGCTGTCGGCGACGTGCTCGCCGATCAGATTCCGTTGATGCGCCGCTGCGGCATCGCGAGCTTCGAGGTCCAGCACGCGCCGACCCGCGCCGCGTTGCAGGCCGGCAAGCTCGCCGAGATGCACCACTATTACCAGCCGATCCCCACCGCCCCGCACGAGGCGCCGGTGGGGACGAGGCCGTGGCTCCGGCAGCCGGCACGCTAGGCTCATTCAGGCTTGAAACGCGGCTTTCGTGATGCTATCTATCATTGGTAGATATCAGAGTGAGTGATGAACACAGCCAAGCTCTTCTGGACCGGCCGATCACAGGCAGTGCGCCTCCCGAAGGAATTTCGGTTCGAAGGCGAGGAAGTCCGCATCCGCCGTCAGGGGAATGCCGTCGTCTTAGAATCGATCCCGACCGACTGGAAGTGGCTCGACGAGATCGTGGAGAAGTTGGGCGGCAAGTTCCTTGAGGAGGGTATCGAAGAGCCGCTTCCTCAAGAACGGCCCGGTCTCGATGATCTATTCAAGTGATCCGGTTCACTCTCGACACGAATATAGTCGTCGCCCTCCTCAATCGATCCGCCTCCCCGCTCGGAGAGCACGTTCGTTCCCATCCTCCCGGAGAGGTCGCGATCTCAGCGATTGTTCTGCATGAGCTGTATTTCGGGTCGTTCGCGAGTAAGCGTCGCCCCGACAATATAGCGGCGGTGGAATCGCTGCAGATGCCGATCTTGCCCTTCGATGCCGAAGATGCGCGCCAGTCAGGTGAACTGCGCGCCGCACTGCGGGCGGCAGGCACGCCAATCGGTTCTTACGACGTTCTGATTGCCGGACAGGCGCTTGCCAAGAACCTTATCCTCGTCACTAACAACGAACGTGAATTCGATCGCGTGCCGGCACTGGCCGTAGAGAACTGGCTAGAGGGCCGTGCATAGTGAATCGCGCGCGCCGGTCGCTTATCGCACCAGCACATTTCTAAACTGCCACGGATCGCTCGCGTCGATGTCCTCCGGGAAGAATCCCGGCCTGTCGGCAATCGGCGTCCAGTCCGTATAGAAGCCGTTCACCGGGCCGAGATAGGGACGCTGCACTTCAAGGCAACGGCGAAAGTCCATCTCGTCGGCTTCGACGATCCCGGCCTCGGGGTTTTCAAGCGCCCAGACCATTCCGGCAAGCACGGCCGAGGTCACCTGCAGGCCGGTTGCGTTCTGGCAGGGCGCGAGCTCGCGCGTCTCGTCGATCGAAAGCTGCGAGCCGTACCAATAGGCGTTTCTGGCATGGCCGTAGAGGAGCACGCCGAGCTCGTCGATGCCGTCGACGATCTCGTTCTCGTCGAGGATATGCTTCTTTTCCTGCATCTTTCCGGCGCGGCCGAACAGCTCGTGCAGCGAAAGCACGGCGTCGTTCGCCGGGTGATAGGCGTAGTGGCAGGTCGGCCGGTAGAGGGCCTTATCCCCTTCCTTCAACGTGAAAAAATCTGCGATCGAGATCGACTCGTTGTGTGTCACGAGGAAGCCGTAATGGGCACCAGGCGTCGGGCACCAGGAGCGCACGCGCGTATTGGCGCCGGGCTGGAGAAGGTAGGCGCCGGCGCGCGAGCCGATCGTTTCGAGCTGGCCGTTCTCCGGCAGCCATTTCTCGTGCGTGCCCCAGCCGAGCTCGGCCGGCTGCATGCCCTCGGAGAGAAAACCGTCGACCGACCACGTATTGACGAAGACGTTCATCGGCTTCGGATTCTTGGCGCGCTGCGTGTCGCGCTCCGCGATGTGGATGCCCCTCACGCCGAGATCGCGCATCAGCCGCGCCCAGCCTTCGCGGTCATCCACGCTCGGCTCGTCGAAAGGGTGCCCGAGGTCCTTGGCGAGATTGATGAGCGCCTGCTTGACGAACCATGACACCATGCCGGGATTGGCGCCGCAGCAGGAAATCGCGGTGGCGCTGCCCGGATTCTTCGCCTTCTCCCGGCGGATCGTGTCACGCAGCGCATTGTTGGTGCGCGCCTCCGGACCGGCGCTGCGGTCGAAATAGAAGCCGGGCCACGGCTCTACCACGGTGTCGATGTAGAGCGCCCCGATCTCGCGGCAGAGGCGCATGAGATCGAGCGACGACGTGTCGACGGAGAGGTTGACGCAAAAGCCTCGGCCGCCGCCGTCGGTCAGGAGCGGTGTGAGCAGATCCCTGTAGTTGTCTCGCGTGACCGCCTGATGGGTGAACCGAATGTTCTGGTCGGCGCAGAGCCTTCGATCCCTGTCGTCGGGATCGATCACCACCATGCGGCTTCGGTCGAACTTAAAATGGCGCAGAATGAGCGGCAGCGTTCCGCGGCCGATCGAACCGAATCCGATCATCACGATCGGGCCGTCGATCGTCGCGTGGAAAGGCCACTCGCGCATGATGCTTCTCCTGAGAGCGCGCGCTCAGCGCCGCCGCGTGTCGCAGGAACAAAAGGCGCGGTGGCTTGTCAACCGCCGCCACAAAGCTGACGGTGTCCGAGGGGTCGCGGGGGCCGGCCCCCTGACCGTCAGGGAAGGAGCTGCGCCTTAGGGATGTCGAGTTCGTATCGGATTCCTTCGGGCGGGAAAGTCAGCTCGGCCGCGCCGCTGACGGAGGTCGGCACCACTTCCGTCAGCATCAGAACTCCGAAGCTGCGGCCGCTCGGCTCGCGCGTCTCCGCGCTGCTCGTCTCCTTCCAGGAAAAGCGGTAGAGAGCGGGCGAGGCCGCGCTCTGCTCGAAGCGCACCACGATCATGCCGTCGCTGCGCGACAACGCCCCGTATTTCAGCGCATTGGTGGTCAGCTCGTGCAGCGCGAGGCCGACGTATTGAGCAGCGTTGGGGCGGAGAAAACCGTTTTCCCCTTCCATGATCACGGAAGCCAGCCGGTCTTCCGCATAGAGGGCCATCTGCGACTGAACAAGGTCGAAGACGCGGGCGCCGCGCCAATCGGCGTCGGTCAGGATGTCATGGGCGCGCGATAGCGAGAAGATCCGCCCGTTGAAACGGCTCAGGAATTCCGACGTCGAGGAGGCGCTTTCCGCGGTCTGCCGCGCAATGCCTTGAATCACCGACAGCAGGTTCTTGGACCGATGTGCGAGCTCCTTGAGCACGATACGAAGATGCTCTTCCTGCACCTTGCTGTCGGTCACATCGATGAATGAGGCGACGGTGCCGATCACGCGGCCCCGCTCGTAGTGCGGTCGAACGCTGACGCTAAACCAGCGCGGACCGCGCTCGCCGGTGAGCTCAAAATCCACCTGCTGCGTCTCGCCACCCGCAAGTACCGCCTCCTTGGCGCCGGCAAGCGCCGCCGCAGCGTCGGCGGAAAGCACCTCGCGGTCGAGCTTTCCCACGAGATCGCTCGGAAGCTCGCCAGGTGCATTGAAGATCCAGGTGTAGCGCCCCTCCATGTCGGAGGCGGCGACGGTGACGCGCGATCCTATGAGCGCGGCTTCGCAACGCGACCAGTGCGCTTGCGCGGCTTCGCGCTCCCGGTTCGCATCCGGTTCCGCATCGTTGTCAACTCGTCTCGCAGCCATGACACCGGTTGCTGCACCGGCTCCAATCGAAGTCAGCCCACTGTTCGTTCTCTACGTTTCCCCCGCCGCACTATCGAACGGCCCACATGCAAGCGGCGGCGCCAGACAATGGTTCCACCCATCCTTCCGGCGTGCTCAACGTTCGGCGCGTCGCTCGAAGAACAAGGCCTGGCTTATCACCGCCTTAACCGTCTCCGGCTGGAAGGGCTTGGTGATCAGGAACGCCGGCTCCGGCCGTTCGCCGGTCAAGAGCCGCTCGGGATAGGCGGTGATGAAGACCACGGGAACGGAAAACGAGCCGAGCATCTCGTTTACGGCGTCGAGCCCGGAGCTGCCGTCGGCGAGCTGGATGTCGGCAAGGATCAGGCCCGGCTTCCGCTTTTTGACGGCGCTCATCGCTTCGCCATGCGTGCGGGCGATTCCGTCGACGCGATGGCCGAGCGACTGGACGAGCGACTCGATGTCCATGGCGATGAGCGGCTCGTCCTCGATGATGAGCACATTGGTCGCCACCTGCTCGGCGATTTCGCGCCCCGCCTGATCGATCAGGCGTCCGATCTCCGCCTCCGGCTTTCCGAGGATCTGGGCAATCTCGGGGAGGGTGAACTCCTCCACCGCCATGAGCAAGAATGCCTGCCGCGGCAGCGGCGTGATCGCCTCGAGCCGACGCGACGAGCTGTCGAGCTCGTCCGGCTCGTACTGGGTCTTCGCGAGGTTGATCGCCAGCGAGTTCCAGGTGCGGCAGAAGGCTTTGAACAGCTCCACGCGGGGATTGTTCTCCGCGTTGAAGGAGTTGGGGTCGGCGATCAGCGCCTCGAGCACTGTTATCACATAGGTGTCCCCGCTCTTCTGTCCACCCGTCACGGCGCGGGCAAAGCGACGGAGATAGGGCAGGTGCGGTGCGGTATTCTCTACGAGTGACATGCGGTCGGGGCCTTGATGCTTGTTGGTGGGAAAATGGCGGCTCGTCACGAAACGCCTTTTGGAACGGCAAGTTCCAGCGATTCCTTTGCCGGCGGTCGATTCTCGCCGCGTTGTCGCCGATTGATGGCAGCCATGCAAGCGGCGAAGGCTCTCTTTGTTGCACTGCGGCGGGTATCTGGTAGACCGCCGCTGTCTAGACCGCCGCCCTGATCCAATCGCGGGAGCCGATCCTTGACCCACCGCGTCATCCCCGTGCCGCCCTTCGACTACGTCGTGTTTGGAGGCACCGGCGATCTTTCGCGGCGCAAGCTGCTTCCGGCCCTTTATCACCGGTTCCGCGACGGCCAGATCGTCGGCGGCAGCCGCATCATCGCCGTGTCGCGGCGCGCCATGTCGGACGACGAATACCGGGCGATGACCCGCGATGCGTTCGACAAGTTCCTGCCCGAGGACGAACGGAAACCCGAAATCATCGACAATTTTCTCGGCATGCTCTTCCACGTGACCGCCGATGCCGCAGGCGACACCGGCTGGGACCGCCTGGGCGAATTTCTTCGCGACGCCGAGGAGAAAGTGCGCGCCTTCTATCTGGCAGTCGGTCCCGATCTCATCGACGAGATCTGTGCCGGCATCGGGCGCCACCGGCTGGTCACGCCACTCACCCGCGTGGTGATCGAGAAGCCGGTCGGTAAGGATCTCGCTTCCGCGCAAAAGGTGAACGAGGCGGTCGGGGCGGTCTTCGCCGAGGAGCAGGTTTTTCGCATCGACCACTATCTCGGCAAGGAAACGGTGCAGAACCTCATGGTGCTGCGCTTCGGCAACGTCCTCTACGAGCCGCTGTGGAACTCCGCCCGCATCGATCACGTGCAGATCAGCGTGGCGGAGACGCTCGGCCTCGAATCGCGCGGCGGCTACTACGATACCGCCGGCGCTCTCCGCGACATGCTGCAGAACCATATGCTGCAGCTCCTCTGCCTGGTCGCGATGGAGCCGCCCGACAGTTTCGACGCCAATGCGATCCGCGACGAGAAACTGAAAATCCTCAAGGCGCTGAAGCCGATCACCGCGGAGGAAGTCGAGGCGCTGACGGTGCGCGGGCAATATCGCGCCGGGGCGATGAACGGCGGGGCGGTTCCCGGCTATACGGAGGAGATCGGGGTAGAGAAGAGCAACACGGAGACCTTCGTCGCGCTGAAGGCCGAAGTCTCAAACTGGCGCTGGGCGAACGTCCCCTTCTATCTGCGGACAGGCAAGCGCCTGCCAGCACGCATGTCGGAGATCGTGATTACCTTCAAGCCGATCCCGCATTCGATCTTTCCGAAGGACGCCGGCCCCGTGCAGCCCAACCGCCTGGTGCTGCGGCTGCAACCCGACGAGGGCGTAAAGCAATGGATCATGATCAAGGACCCCGGCCCGGGCGGCATGCGGATGCGCTACGTGCCGCTCGACATGAGTTTTGCCGCCGCCTTCCAGGTGCGCAATCCCGACGCCTACGAGCGGCTGCTCCTCGACGTGATCCGCGGCAACCAGACGCTCTTCATGCGCCGCGACGAGGTGGAGGCGGCATGGCGCTGGATCGATCCAATCCGCGAAGCCTGGGAGCGCTCCGGCACGCCGCCAAAACCCTACACGGCGGGGAGCTGGGGGCCATCCGCTGCGATCGCCTTGATCGAGCGCGACGGGCGGACATGGTACGAGGACTGACGGCGGGTTCCCTCCCCCCTTGCGGGGGAGGGTAGGGAGGGGGGAAGGACACTGCCGCGGCCTTCATCTTTCCCCCCTCTCCGTCTCTCCCCCGCAAGGGGGGAGAGGGCGCGCCCCAAGGGCTGGCAATGTTCAGGACCGGACAGGTCCGGCATCTCTTAGACGCCATTTGGTTTTCAGGACGTGGGTCCTCGATTCGAACAGGGCCGAACACGCGGATGTTCGGGAACGAGCGGGGCCGCGAGCCGATCGAAACATGAGATCCTCGCATGCGGTGACTTGAACGGGGTTTCTGGGTGCTCGGGTCAAGCCCGAGCATGACGGTCGCGGAGGAGTCCGCCCTTATCCCCGCCCGCTCCGGGCCGGTTAACATCAGGCATGCCGCACAAGCCGGGCTATGCGCTGGAGACGATCGAGAGCGCGCGAAAAATGTATCGCGACGGGGCGCGCGTGCGCGACATCGCGGCCGCGACGGGGATGAGCGTCGGCGGGCTCTATTATCACCTCGACGGCCACAGTCTTCCGGGCCTCGCGCCCCCGCGCCTGCCGCGCCGGCGCGAGGGGACGGGGAGCGCCGCGACGCCGATGCCCTCGCGCGGACGCCAAAAGCTCGCGGCGCGGCTTTTCCGCGCGGCGGAGCGGCAGGCGCGAAAGCTGGAACGCTCGCTCACGTGGGATTTTCAGCGAAAAGAGGACCGCGCGCTCGACCTCGCGGCGCTCCGCGAGCTCACGCGCATCCTGCGCGACCTTTCCGTCCTGGAGGATTCTTCATCCCGCGCCGGCCGACGCGGCGGCGGCGGGAGCGTGGAGCACGAGCAGGCGCTCGCGGTGGAGGGACGAGCGGTGTTGGTGAGCAGGACGAGGAGGGAGTGAGACGGCCAGAGTCGCCACAACCAGATTCGGGCGAGCGCGGAAGGCGGATTAGCGAAGTGTGATCGGACGTCAGACGGCGCAATACCCTTCTCTATTGCGGCCTACGCGCTAAGGGCTTGAGCCCTATAGGGTGGGTTAGCCGAAGGCGTAATCCGCCACCTTGGTACATCGGACTTGGCGAGCTACGATTCGCTAATCTCCCCTACACGCTCTCTGCTCACCTTTTCCAATGCATCTAGCTGCACAAGAAAATTGGGCTCGTGCAAACCTGCTTGTACTGCCGCGTTCCGTACCCATGACACCGAGTATTGTACGGTTGCATCGCTCGCCGGCATCATCGATGCAAGCTCAGTCTTGAACCATTCTGTGAAGAAATTTTGACCTCGAATGCCGTTTTCCCACGCCTCTCTACAAATCCAACGAGCTGAATATTTCTCAGGTGTTTCACTGCCGACGTTGTCGTGGAGACGCTCCGCTATAATCCACTGCGCAACAAAGTTGTCATCTCGCTGACCATCCTCCCAGGTGGTCTGAAATATCCACCGTGCAGAGTATCGTGGTTCCGGTGTTTGATCATCCTTTCTTGTGCCGATATTTCCGCGCTCACTTTCGAAGCCTGCCCAGCTAACTAGTAGAGCGGGATCACGATGACCCTCATTCCACGCACATTGAAATATCCATCGAGCCGAACGTGACCTTGAAGCAATATCCTCAATTTCGGGGCCAAAATGTCCTAACGAGATTTCTAGCGCCGCCATGTGGATTATTAAATTCTGCGTACGCACCCCCTCGTCCCACGCTGTATGATACACCCATCGCGCTGAGTACTTGGGGAACGGATTGCCCGCGCTGTCCAATTGGCCCGCACTCCCTTCCCAAGAAAGTTCGTAAGATGCCCAACTTATGATAAATACATCGTGGCGGACCTTTTCTTCCCAGCCTCGCAAGAAAATCCACCGAGCGGTATACAGATCAGGATTTGGCCAACTTCCAATTGCTCCCAGGCGAGCCTTTGCCTTTGCCCACATAGGCCACGGATCGCTGTAAAATTTGAACGGACAAGAAGTTGCTCGTTCAAATAGCTGATCAAAAAGAAATCCACCATCATCCGTACGAAGTGCAAAATCAGGAGCAACTGCTGCCTCAGATCGCGCCCAATCACTGAGAAGCTTACCCCGAGTCGCTTTATCGCCTTCCAGATTACCATATGCCCCGATAGCGAGTTCCATCGCGCTTGCCCCTATCTGGCGCGGCAACCATCGGTACTGGATCGCGTCCGCGGTCACGAGGGCATTCGCGACTTCGATCGGATAACTCCGCGATGGAAGATGATCTCCTTTCTTACTCTCAATTACTGCTTCATTCCCAGCGGCTACAATTTCCAGGAGATCGTTCATCAATTCCTCTGGGAGCCCTACATCAAGGCCCCATGTCATTCGGTAAAATCGTGCGAGCACCATTGTCACAATGTCAGGATGTCGGAGGTCGTAATAAGTTGCCCCCCGATCGCGCGACGTTCGAATTGGTATGATTTCGCTGGAAACGTCCTCAATTTTACGAATAACCGTTTGCCGAGATACAACTCGGGCTTCGGCCTTCAGCAACTGCCTTGCGATCAGTTTTGCAAAAATATTGTGCGGTACAATGCCGTGAGAGGCGGTAATGCTTGTAAGGAAAGAGCCACAAGCAACGTAACGTAATGTCCAATCATCTCCATTCGAGGTAAACTGGTTGATCATATCTATTATAATTTCTCGAAAGCCAATGCCTTTAGTGACCGACATCATTGCGGCTAGAAGGTGCGGGTGTTCGCCTTCGTGTGCTGACGACAATAGCCGTTCAGCCAGCGCAGTTTCGGATATTTCATAGTCTGCCGCGGCATAGTCGGTTATGCATCGTGCCAGATTCTTAGAATCCCGAACATCAATCCTATCCAGGTGTATCATTGCAGGTGGGCGACTAGGAAAGCTGAATGACTTGCGTCTCCATTGATAGTCACGCGCGCAAAGCACTACGTGCAGCTCATTATTGTTCTCAAGGTCACGGTCCAGAAAGGGGTATCCTTTGGCCAGGTCAGCTTGATCTACTAAGACACAAGTTCGGCCGGTCGGTATCGAAATAGAGGGGAATTGCCGGTGGGGCGATGGCGCATTAGACACAAACACCGCCCAACCTATTTCTTTAAGCTTTAAAGCCGTTCTCCTTAGAATAGTCGTTTTTCCGTCTCCCGCTGCGCCAGTGAGCACCAGAAAGCGAGACCCTTGCTGTAATCTCTCTACTATCTCTTGCTCAGTTCTTCGCTCAATCGGAAGCACTCGAAGCAAGCCCCAATCTTCGACGAGTTGTCCTTGCAGATAACTCTTAGCAAGGAGTCGTTGATCAACAAATGATTGTGGCTGTCTCCGAGCGTCCGACGAAGCAACAAATGGCAAGGTATGTTCGATAGTTAGCTCGCGACCTATGAAAGAGGCTTTTTCAAAAATTTCGGTGGGATTGACGCTACCCCTCGTCAGGTAGGCATAAATGTCTCGCTGCGTCTTTTCACAGTCCGCCGCCGAGAGCGTTCTGAGCAACCCAAAGTAATTCGCCAAGACGTACGATAGAGCCTGTAACGATTTTGGATGTATAAACTTTCCATCGCTATAGCCGGACTCACCAGGCAAAGCGAACCATGTCTTTATCGTGCGGTCTGCGGCTCCAACCTCCAATGCCTTTTTTAGTCCCACTGGAATTGAAGGCCGTGGATTCTTGTCTCTTACATGTTCGTCTGGAAGTGTAGAGCCATTCAAGCGCCTAACTAATGAGCTTTCATTGACCTCAGGGAAGTATCGCTTCAACAAGTATCGCAAGCGCAGCTTCGCCGACAAATTCGTCGAACCGCCTTCCGCATTCACTTGATTGGTGGGCGTAGGCATGGCTGGCTGAGTGTTTCACCTGCGCGGTATCCACAAAGATATACGACGATCCCCTTGGAGTTCAAAGCGAGCCGTGCGGCGATGCATAAGAATGCAATTGGAGGCCGACCTAATTCATTCCAATTCCCATTGGGTAGTTAAGCGGGCGACGAGGATGCATGAGCGATCTGCAATTTGAACGGTCTTCCAAATGGAGGACCAAATGCTTGAATACATTCCACTTATCGCACATGTCTTGCTTGTCGTCGGTTACGGCGGCGGTTGCTTGGTTCACGCGATTCATCATCAGAAACTTGACTTGGCTAAAGAGGCGCTTCTTGCGCTTTCGTACTGTCTCTTAGTCTGGCACATCTCGCGCTAATAGAGACTGTTGCGGTGTGAATCAAAATCTGATTCACACCGCAACGCCTGCGCCGAAATAATATCGCCGGCCTATTTTTCAGTCTATCACTGTACGCCGCGCAAGCGAAGAGGTGCACGACTTGCGGCGCGGGTGCTGCCTATACATGTCGAAGTCGATCGCCGGCATGATGCCATCCCCGAAGTTTGGCATTCGCTAACGCAACACGCGTACCCGGCGACTTCCCGTTGCGTCGGAGGAAAGTCGACGCAAGAAACCATCCGTCTTGCGGGCGAAGAACGCCCTTCGCATCGCGAAGGGGGTCGGTTGGGAGGGGGTGTGTTACGCAGAGACTGACCGTGTGGTGTCAGGCTGGCGAATATCCTTTTACTTGGACTCGCCAAAAGTCGTCATTCTCGGGCGGAGCGAAGCGGAGACCCGAGAACTCAGCTTCTCTCGCTCTCTGGGTCCTCGGGTCTTGCTACGCAAGCCCGAGGATGACGAGGGTCAGGTGCGGATCGCGCTCGTCGCGATCTAACGGAGCATCTCGAAATCCGCGTCGGTCAGCGTAATCTGCAGCGCGGCCATGTTTTCCCTGAGGTGCTCAAGCGACAGGGTCCCCGGGATTGGCAACATCGCCGGAGAGCGTTTTAGGAGCCATGCGAGCGCGATCTGCTGGGGCGTTCCGCCGTGTCGCGCGGCGATCTCGGCGACGCGACCGTCGACGCCGCGCAGCGGGAAGAAGGGAACGAAGACGATGTTCTCCTTCGTGCAATAATCCACGACCGCTTCATGCTTGCGCTCAGCGAGATTGTAATGGTTCTGGACGGCGACGATCGGCACGACCTTCCGGGCTCGCTCGATCTGATCGATCGAGACCTCTGAGATGCCGATATGACGGATCTTGCCACGGTCGCGGTACTCCTTGATGGCGGCGAGACTCTCTTCGAGCGGTGTCTCCGGGTCGACCCGATGCAGGTAGTAGAGCGCAATGCAGTCGGTGCGGAGGCGACGAAGGCTCTCCTCGATTTCAGCTTTGACGTTCTCCGGACGACCGCGACCGGGGCCGCCCGCCCCGCCCTTCGTGGCCAGGACGCAGGTGTCCGGAATGGGAGCGGGCGCCGCTCCGATCGTGGCCTCGCTTTCGCCGCCAGTATAGGTGTGAGCGGTGTCGATCATTCCCACGCCCGAGGCGACGGCCTCCTTGATGAAGGCGACGTTCGCCGGCGTGTTGGTGAGGCGGTTCGTGCCCAGTCCGATGCGGGCGATTTCGACGTCACCGAGTCTGATCTTCGTGGACGATATCAAGGCTCGTGTCCTCCGCCGACTAGGAGCGAGGCCAAATAGGCCATCGACCCACTGTAGCCGACCAAATCGGCCGCAAGGAAGGCGGCGGCCTGGGCTGCCTGAACGGCTACTCCCGCCTTTGCCAAGGCTTCCGCCTCCGCCCTTCGGGCTACGGCGGACAAGTCGGCGGAGGAGGGGGAGGGGAGCGCGTCGTGGCCTTCATCCTTCCGCCTCCCGCGTTCGGATGCGTGAACCCTCATCCGTCGCCTTCGGCGACACCTTCTCCCGGTCTCGGGAGAAGGTTGGCGCAGTGGCCGTCGCGTCCGCCCGTTTGATCTCTCCCCGCTGCCCTAGTATCTCCTCTCCCGCCCCATTCACCCGCCCGGGACTTTTCCGATGCCGAAGCAGAAAGTCGCCATGCTGACCGCTGGGGGGCTTGCGCCCTGCCTCTCCTCGGCCATCGCCGAGCTGATCGGGCGCTACAGCGAGCTCGCGCCCGATGTCGAGATGATCGGTTATCTCGGCGGCTATCGCGGGCTTCTGAAAGGCGAGTCGATTCCAGTGACGAGCGAGGTGCGCGCCGGGGCGAAAATCCTGCATCGCCACGGCGGCTCGCCGATCGGCAACAGCCGCGTGAAGCTGACGAATGTCGCCGACGCCGTGAAGCGCGGGCTGGTGAAGGAGGGCGAGCTGCCGCTCAAGGTCGCGGCCGACCAGCTGGCGAAGGACGGGATCACCATCCTCCACACGATCGGCGGCGACGATACGTCGACCACCGCCGCCGACCTTGCCAAATACCTCGCCGAGAACGGCTATGACCTGACGGTCGTGGGCCTACCAAAAACCGTCGACAACGACATCGTGCCGATCCGCCAGTCGATGGGCGCGATGACCGCCGCCGAGCAGGGCGCGATCTTCTTCGAGAATGTCGTGAACGAGGCGACGGCGAGCCCGCGTACGCTTCTCATCCATGAGGTGATGGGGCGGAACTGCGGCTGGCTGACGGCGGCGACGGCCCGCACCTATCGCGAGCGGCTGAAGGCGCTCGAATTCCTGCCGGCGTTCAACCTGAAGCCCGAGCGAAAAGCGATCGACGCGATCTATGTGCCGGAGTTTTCGGTCGACATCGAGGCGGAGGGCGCGCGGCTGAAGCGCCTCATGGATCAGAAGAGCTGCGTCAGCGTCTTCGTCAGCGAGGGCGCTAATACCGGGCGCATCGTCGAAGAGATGGTTTCGCGCGGCGAAGAGGTGAAGCGCGACGCTTTCGGCCATGTGGCGCTCGACAAGGTCAATGTCGGCGACTGGTTTTCCAAGCGCCTGACGAAGCTCGTCGGCGCCGACCGGACGCTCGTGCAGAAATCCGGCTATTTCGCCAGATCCGCCGCCGCCAATGACGAGGACCGAAAACTGATCCGCGAGATGGCGCATGTCGCTGTCGACTGCGCGCTACGCGGCGAGCCCGGCCTCATCGGCCACGACGAGGAGCGAGACGGAGTCCTCCGCGCCATCGAGCTGCCGCGCATCAAGGGCGGCAAGCCGTTCGATACCGGCGCGCCATGGTTCGGCGAGATGCTGAAGGCGATCGGCCAGCCGATGGGCGAGCGCGCCAACGTCGCGCATGCCGGCAGCGAGTGAGCGCTTTTAGACGCGGCCTCCCGCCTGCTACGATTGTCGGACTTGTCGGAGATTCGGCAATCGTAGCAGGCGGGGGGCCGCGCCTGGAGAAAAGCATGGCTGAACTCCGACCGCGTCGGCGCATTGACGGTAGGCAGAACCGCACCGGAGGTATGTCGTGAGCCGCAGTGAAGAGCTTCGCCCGATCGTCACCGCCGCGCCGGTCGTCCCCGTCGTCATCGTGGAGGACGTGGCTCAGGCCGTCCCGCTCGCCCGCGCGCTGGTCGCCGGCGGCCTCAGGGTGATCGAGATCACGCTGCGAACCAGCGCCGCGATCGGCGCCATCGAGGCGATATCGGGTGAGGTGGAGGAGGCGATCGTCGGCGCCGGCACGGTGCTCAGCAAAGGGCAGCTCATCGCCGCCGCGCGGGCGGGGGCGCGGTTCATCGTCTCGCCCGGCGTCAATTCCGATCTCCTGAAAGCCGCCGAGGATTCGCCGGTTCCCTTCATGCCGGGCGCGGCGACGGCTTCGGAAGTGATGCAGCTGATGGACGAAGGCTACACGATCCAGAAATTCTTCCCCGCCGTACCGGCCGGCGGCATCGAATATCTGAAGGCGCTCGCCTCACCGCTTCCCGCCATCAGCTTCTGCCCGACCGGCGGCATCGATGCGAAAAACGCCGCCGCCTATCTGGCGCTCGAAAATGTCGTCTGCGTCGGCGGCTCGTGGGTCGCGCCGAAGGACGCCATCGCTAAGGGCAACTGGGCCCGGGTCACGACGCTCGCGCGCAAGGCCGCGGCGCTCCGAGCCGCACCATGAAGCCCGCCGCCGCTTCCGCGCTCGAGGCGCTTCGCGCGCACCGCGAGGCGCTCGGCAATCCGCATCTTCGCGATCTCTTTTCAGTCGACCCTGGCCGCTTCTCGCGCTTCTCGTTCTCGCTCGGCGACCTCACGCTCGACTATTCGAAGAACCGTGTCGTGAAAGAGACGATGCAGCTCCTCCTGACGCTCGCCGAGCGCGCTGAAGTTACCGCTCTTCGCGATGCGATGTTTTCAGGTGAGCCGATCAACTTGACTGAAAACCGCGCCGTCCTCCACGTCGCGCTCCGCGCCCCGAAGGATGCCGACATCCGCGCCGGCGGCGTGAACGTCGTCCCCGAGGTGCATGCGACGCTCGAAAAATTCCTCGGCTTCGCCGACAGCATTCGCTCCGGCGAGATCCGCGGTATCGCGGCCGACAAATTCAGCGACGTCGTCAACATCGGCATCGGCGGCTCCGACCTCGGGCCGGCGATGGCGACCGCCGCGCTGACGCCCTATCGCGACGCCGGCCCAAAAGTGCATTTCGTATCGAATGTCGACGGCGCGCACCTCTCCGACACGCTCGCCGGCCTCGACGCCGAGCGGACGCTCTTCCTTGTCGCCTCCAAAACCTTCACCACCTCGGAGACGATGACCAACGCCGCCTCGGCCCGCGCCTGGCTAGCCTACCGGTGCGGCGAGGAGGCGGTCGGCGAGCATTTCGCCGCCGTTTCCACAAATCTCCAAAAGGTCGCCGAGTTCGGCATCCGCCCCGAGCGCATTTTCGGCTTCTGGGACTGGGTCGGCGGCCGCTATTCGGTGTGGTCGGCGATCGGCCTGCCGCTCGCAATTTCGATCGGATCTGAGAATTTCCGAAAATTCCTCGCCGGCGCGCGGGTCATGGATGAGCATTTCCGCAACGCGCCGCTTGCCGAGAACATGCCGGTCATCATGGCCTTGTTGGGCATCTGGTATCGGAACGTCCTCGATCTCCGCACCCACGCGGTGCTGCCCTACGACCAGAGGCTGGCGCGCTTCGCCGCGCATCTGCAGCAGCTCGACATGGAATCGAACGGCAAACGGGTGACGCGTGGCTCAAAGCTCGTCGAGAACCGCACCGGGCCGATCGTCTGGGGCGAGCCCGGCACCAACGGCCAGCACGCCTTCTATCAGCTCCTGCACCAGGGCACCGAAATCGTGCCGGCCGATTTTCTCATCGCCGCCGAGCCGCACGAGGAGCTCGGCGACCATCACGCAAAACTCGTCGCCAACTGTTTTGCCCAGAGCGAGGCGCTCGCCTTCGGCAAGACTGAGGCCGAGGTGTGGAAGGAGCTGGAGGCGTCGGGCATATCCGGCCCGGCATTGGAAAAACTCGTCCTGCACAAGGTGTTTCCCGGCAACCGCCCGTCGAACACGCTCCTCTACCGAAAACTCGATCCGGAGACGCTCGGCCAGCTCATCGCGCTCTACGAGCACAAGGTTTTTGTGCAGGGCGCGATCTGGGACATCAATTCCTTCGACCAATGGGGCGTGGAGCTCGGCAAAGCGCTCGCGACGCGACTCTTGCCGGTCGTGGAGGGCGCGCCGGCCGATGCGCTTGATTCATCGACAAAGGGGCTGGTGGATCGGTTTCGCGCGCTGAAGCGCACTGACCAATAGCGGAACCAGCCGGAGCGCCCTACCGCAGGCCGCGCTTGTGGGCTTCGTAAAAGCTTCGCAGCACAGCGTTCATACGCGTCAGGTGCCCTTTGCCTTGCGCCTTGAACCAATCGAAAACCTCGGCATCGACCCGCAGGTGTACGGACGTCTTCTTCTCGGGCATGACTAGCAGAGCCCGCTTCCAAAAATCCTCGCCCAGCTCTGACCCATCCGGTGCATTGGCCCGGGTGCGGTCAGGGAGCTTGTCCAATTCCGCCCGCGACACGCTTCTGATATTTTTCTCGGTCATTCTTTCCTGCCTTCCATGCAGAAATCAGCCGCCTCGCACGCCCCCTCCAAGTGTAGATGACGACAAGATAGAGACCGTCGGTTTCGCCGATTGCCTTTATCTGCTGCTCGCCCCGATATTCTCTTCCATTGAGCGCTTCGAATACGGGACCGCCAAAAATCCTCGCCGCCCTGACAAAATCGACGCCGTGCTTTCTTAGGTTCACGTTCGCCTTGGCTTCATCCCATTCGAAATAGTCCTCGACCGTCATGGCCTTACCATCAGGCTCCTGTCACGACCGCAGCAGGCTCCTGAATCAGCGTTCTTGATGTATACAATTTGTGTCCACAAAGCAACCATCGGACCCAAGCCCCGATAAGCGTCCCGCACTCCGGTAAGGTTAACGCTCTCATCCGCGTGATCACGGCGGCGTTACAGGTAGTGTGCCGTCACGGCCCGGTGGGGGAGCGGATTACCCAACGGTGGTGCAACGCCGAGCAGGCCTGGTTCAAGTCCAGGCCCGGGCCTCCAATTTTCCGCAGGAATGCGGGCCTTTTGGCCGATTCAGCGACCTTAATCGGGGCCGCGTCGGAATCGCCAATTAGGTACGGAGGACCACTCCGGGACCACTTCCCATTAGAGCCGAGAGCGGCCTTCGGGGCCTCGCCGGGGCCTCAGACCGGCCACGTGGGGCCACGGCGGCCCAACGGCGGGCTTTTGGCCGAGTGGGCGGCGCGTGCCCCTACGGGCGTCCGACGCGCGACGACGAGGCAACGTGAGCGGCGTCGTAGGGCAGCGAAGGAACGTTCGGGGTCCCCTGGGATTGGCATTAAACACCCCGAGGAAGCGAACAATGGCCAACAACAAGATGAAGCCCCCCGCGCCGCCCGCCAACGATGATCTGGTGGAGAATGCCCGCCGGGCTCTGGCGATGAAGGTCAGCGCGCCGAAGCCGGTGCGGCCGGAGAGCCAGACGGCCGGATTGGGCATGAAGTCACTGCCAAACGAGGCGACCACGCACGAGCTTTCGCTCGAATCGGAAGGCGTCAAGCCGGTGATGCAGCCGCACAAGGGCAGTAATCGGTAGCGGCATAAGAGAGCGCGCCGCGACCGCCTCCGAGATGTAGCCCTCCGTCCTGACACGGAAAGCCCTTCCGACGCGCTCAGCGCGGAGGTGGACCTGACTCCGGTCCGGATCCCGGCGCGGCCAAGGGCACCCCCAGCGCGCGGGCCGGGGATGGGACGACCAGACCTTCGCCCTTGTTGCTCGGCTCACCAACCCCTAGATGCCGCTCTCCAAGCTTGAATTCCGCAAGGAGGCGGCGAATGGGACGAGAGCAAATCAAGGCTGGTAATGTGGTGCAGCTGAAGTCCGGTGGGGAGAGGATGACCGCAGAAGACCCTCACGATGGTAATGACGATCGCCTTTGGGTTCACTGCTACTGGTTCGAGGGGAAGACGAGACGGGAGGCGGACTTCCCCCTCTCTGCACTTAAGCTCGCGGACGACGACGAGCCGCTGGCACCCAATTTCGCCTAGCCAGATCGCCTTCTTCCCACGCCAGGCGATGGCGCTCACCATGGACAAGTCCGATCACACTGATCGAATTCGCCGGTCCGTCAGCCAGGTCATGGACGACGGCGTTCAAGAGACGCTGCGGACTCTTATCCACGTGGACACCAAGCTTGGGGGTCTGGGACGAGACGGCGGCGTCACCCACTTCATTCAGAGGCGACGGCATCTGAAGGACGGGTTTAGAGCCGCTTGTGAAGCTGCTGCTCGGCAACTGTGCGAGATCGATCAGGAGAGCGCGGTGTCACACGTTGAGCTGCTAGATGCGGCGATACAGGATGGACAGGTGTGCATACAGGAGCACTTTGACCGTGTTCGCATAAGCGCTAAAGCGTACGGTGATCCATTCGAAGGGCAAAGCGAAGCGTTGCAGGTAGATTTAGCCGAGGTTCGCTCAGTGACGATCAACAACCTGCACCTTGGGATCGTCGGAGGACAGAGCGTGAAGAGAGCAAAGGGCGACACGAACGTGGATATCCGCGGCGCATCCGGCCAGTTCGCGGTTGGCAGCCGCATCAACCAGGCGATCGGCGGGAACCAGACGATCGGACTCGACGTGCAAGGTGTGTTGGCGGCGTTGGCCGCGCTTCGTAAGGCTGCCTCGGCTGCCAATCTGTCGCAAGAGAAGCGTGACGAGTTCGAAGACGCGGTTGTCACCGTGCAGCGCGAAGCCGAGTCCAACCCACCGAACGTGTCGCGCCTTGGGCGCTACGCCAACAAGCTGTTGTCGTTGGCGACCGATTTCGGTGTCGACCTCTCCGCGCACTTCGCCGCAATCGAAATCTTGAAGCAGCTCGCCTCGGGCGGATGACCCTACGACGGCGCTTGCGACGCTGGATAGAGGGTGTGTGAAATGTAGAGGAGGGAGGAGGGAAAATGCGAGTCATCGCCTTGGTCCTCAGCCTTATTATTCTGTCGGCTCCCGCCGTAAGCCAAGAGGCGGACTTTTACCTCTCCGGCTGCTCGATTTTCGTCAGCGGTGGTGAAGATCGAGAGCAACTCCTCTTGCGTCAGCAAGGCTATTGCGTCGGGGCGATCGAGGCGATGCTGCTGATAAACCCGGCACTGAGAGAGGAAGAACGCTTCTGCCCTCCTGCCACGGTGACGCGGGCCGGCGCAATCCACATCGTCCTCGCGTATACCTACGGACGAACGGACCTCAAGCGCCCGCTAGCCGAAGTCATTCACGAGGCATTTCGCGATAGGTGGCCATGCCAGTCGTAGGCCCCGCCGACGTGGGCGAGGCCTTCCGCTTCTTGTGATTCTGCAGAACCGTCATGCAGCGATGGCACGCGCCTTGCGGACACGGTGAGCGACTGGCTTGAGTTCAGCCTCGATACGGTCCTGCATCGCGGCCACGGTAGGTTTCGGTACAGAGGCCTTCCCCTTCGCGGGCCTCGTGCGAGTCTTCTTCTGTGCCTCCGCCTTGTGCCTCGCCCGCAACTTCTTGAAATAGCCCGACGCGGCCCGCTCCCTCGTCTTCTCCAGCCGACACTGATTGCAGCTCCCGCTGTGGACGCTGCGCTCCGCGACGTGGCCACGTGCACAAGGAACGCAGGTGAAGTAGTTCGTCAGGCCTTTGGCTCGCGCCGTTTCTCTGCTTATCCGTTTGGGCATTTTGGTTTCCTCCCTATGCAGTGAAGTCGTTGACGGAGTCGCCGGCGGGGTCGATCTTCGGCAAGTCTTCCAGCATGCCGAGCAGCAAAACCTCCTCGTCGTCAGTCTTCGGGAAGGCCTGAAGAGCAGCAATCAGGATGAGCCGGTGGGCCTCGGAGAGGCGGACAGTCCAGATGAGCATTTGGGAGTCTCCTATTTCGAAGACCGACCAAAAAGATTGCGACGCGGGGGGCAGGAAGTATCTGGGGAACCGGTCAGACTGGAGAAGACCGAGATCTCGGAAGCGGGGCAGATCACCAACATGCGCTTCCGCTTTCGCGGGATAGGGCCGAGAATTCACAAAGGGATACACGAAGAGGAGGGTTCTATGAGAAAACTGATCATATGGGACATGGTGACCGTCGACAGCTTCTTCGAAGGTCCGGACAGGGACATCAGCTGGTTCGTCTTCGAAGAAGAACTCGAGAACTATATTCGTGAGACCCAGGAAAAGGCCGACACGCTGATCTTCGGCCGCGTGACCTACGAGCTCATGGCAGCCTATTGGCCGTCCGAGCAAGGCTGGATCGCGGACTTCATGAACAAGATCGAGAAGGTGGTCTTCTCGCGCACGCTGAAAAGCGCCGACTGGAACAACACGAAGCTCTTCAACGGCAATGTCGCGGAAGAAGTCTCCAAGCTGAAGACCAGGGGCGGCGGAGACATCTTCGTGTTCGGCAGCGCCGACCTCACGGCGACCCTGATGGAGCACGGCCTGATCGACGAGTATCACCTCGGAATCAACCCCGTCATTCTCGGGAGAGGCACGCCGCTCTTCAAGGGCGGCCCGAACCGGATACCCCTGAAGCATCTGGAGACGAGGACGCTCAAGTCAGGTGTTGTCATCCTCCATTACGCGCCGGAGAGCAGACAATGACGATCGATCCGCTCTTTCCCGTCAACTAGGCTTGTCGAAATGGGAGGGCCTGGGGAAGCCGGCGCGTGATCACGGCGGCGTTACAGGTAGTGTGCCGTCACGGCCCGGTGGGGGAGCGGATTACCCAACGGTGGTGCAACGCCGAGCAGGCCTGGTTCAAGTCCAGGCCCGGGCCTCCAAATCCTCCCGGCGTCGATTTCAAGCCATCGCGGCGCGTGCCGCCTTAAGCCACCCGAGCCCCGCTTCCACCTCTCCCCGCGCGCGATATTCCGCGCCAATGAAGCCGCGATAGCCGAGCTTTTCGATCGTCTTCAGCAGCCGCTCGTAGGCGACCTCGCCCTCGTCGGGCTCCGCCCGCGATGGCACGGCGGCGATCTGGATATGGCCGATGATCGGCATCAGTTTTTCCAACCGGCGCGTCAGGTCCCCCTCGCTGACCTGCACGTGATAGCAATCGAAGAGAACCTTCACGCTCTTCCGCCCGAGCTCGGCGACGATCGTTTTCGCCTGGTCGGTCGTGTTGAGAAAATTGCCCGGCACGTCGGTGCGGTTGAGCGGCTCGATCACGATGGTTATCCCGGGCGCCTCCGCGCCGCCCGCCGCATGGTCGAGCGCCTTCAGGTAGGTCTTGTGCGCCTCGGCGCGCTTTTCCGGATCGACCTTGCCGCCGGTCACCTGGATGTAGCCGGCGCCGATCGCCTTCGCATAAGCAAGCGCCTCGTCGATCGCCGCGCGCGCCTCGCTCTCGCGGCCGGGGATCGCCGCCATCCCCACCTCGCCAGCGGCGACATTGCCGGGCCGCGTATTGATGCCGGCAACCGGCAGCGCGACCTTGGCGAGCACCGCCTGCATCTCGCCTACGGGAACCTCGTAGGGCGCGTGGAACTCGACCGCATCGAAGCCCGCGGCCTTGGCGCGCCGCACGCCCTCGGTGAGCGGCAGGCCCTTCCACAAAAATCCGAGGTTGGCTGAAATACGCAGCATGCCCCCCTCCTGAGTGCGGCGCTGCGCTATCACGCAGAGAGACCGGACGCCACCGTGGCGGGTTCAGGACAGGCGTAGTCGCGGCAGCGCGTTGACCCTCCGCGCCTCGAAGTCTAGCGTGGCGTTCGGATGGTTGTCCCTGAGAGGGGCTGAAACGATCCCGCTGCGACCGACCCAAATCGGGGGTCAAGACCGGGGCCGTCTTCTTCAAGCCGCGCGGCGTTTTCGCCGCGGGCGGACCTCTCGCATGCAGACGGAGGTTCGCAGAGTGCCCCCCATCGGCGTGATGATCTGCGGCCACGGCAGCCGCGACGCGCAGGCGATCGTTGAATTTACCGCGCTGGCTGCAAAGCTGAAGCCCCTCTTCCCGGACTGGCCGGTCGATCACGGCTATCTCGAATTCGCCCGACCGGTCATCCGCCACGGGCTTGACAGGCTCGTGGCTCAAGGCGTGCGTCACATCCTCGCGGTGCCCGGCATGCTCTTCGCCGCCGGCCACGCCAAGAACGACATTCCATCGGTGCTGAACACCTACCAAGCTGGCCACCCCGGGCTCAGCATCGAATACGGACGCGAGCTCGGGCTCGATCCAAAAATGCTCCGCGCCGCCGGGGCGCGAATTCGCGAGGCGCTCGACTCGGCGAGCACCGATATCGGCTTGCACGAGACGCTGCTCCTCGTTGTCGGCCGCGGCGCCTCCGACCCCGACGCGAACTCTAACGTCGCCAAGGTCGCCCGCATGCTGTGGGAAGGATTTGGGTTCGGCTGGGCGGAGACCGCTTATTCCGGCGTCACGTTTCCGCTCGTCGAGCCGGCGCTCGAAAAGGCTGCAAGACTCGGTTTTCGCCGCATCGTCGTCTTCCCTTATTTCCTCTTCACCGGGATTTTGGTGCAGCGGATCTACGAGGCAGCAGACACAGTCGCGGTCCGCCACCCCGAGATCGAGTTCGTCAAGGCGCCGTATCTCAATGACCACCCGCTGGTGCTGGAGACCTTCGTCGACCGCGTGCATGAAATCCTCGAAGGGCAGAACCTGATGAACTGCCAGCTCTGCAAATACCGCGAGCAGATTCTTGGCTTCGAGGCCGAGGTCGGCCTGCCGCAGGAGAGCCACCACCATCACGTAGAGGGGATCGGGAGCGGAGCCGCCGACACGCCCCCTCCCCCCTTGCGGGGGAGGGTGGCCCCCGCACTTGTGCGGGGGTCGGGAGAGGGGGTAGCGCCAACCGTTCTCCACTACACGCCGTCACGTGATCACAGCGATCATCATCACGACCACGATCACTCGCACGACCACGACCATCATCATCCTTATCCGCACGCCGACCATCCGCTCGGCCCGCGCTCATTGAAGCGGGAGTGACGCGTGCTCGACTATATCCGCGACCCGGCCGAGATCACCCGCCGCTCCTTCGCCATCATCGCCGAAGAGACAGAGCTTGCGGCGCTTCCCCCCGACATCGCTCCGGTGGCAGCGCGAATTGTGCACGCCTGCGGCATGCCGGATGTCGTCGCCGACCTCGCCTTCTCGGAGCACGCTGGCGCGACGGGAAAAGTGGCGCTGGAGCGCGGCGCGTCTATCCTCTGCGACGTGCGCATGGTCGCCGCCGGTGTGCTGACACGCCGGCTCGCGAACGACAATCCGATCCATGTCGCGATCGACGAGGAGGGCGCCGCGGAGCTTGCCCGAAAAACCGGCCAGACGCGATCTGCCGCCGGGATGGAGCTTTCGGCGGAGCGCCTGAAAGATTCGATCATCGTCATCGGCAACGCCCCGACCGCCCTCTTTCGGCTGCTGGAGCTCGTCGCCGCCGGCGCCGAAAAACCCGCGCTGGTGCTCGGCTTTCCCGTCGGCTTCGTCGGCGCGGCTGAATCGAAGCGGGCGCTGGCGGCGAGCGGCCTTCCCTTCATCACGCTGCACGGCCGCCGCGGCGGCAGCGCGATCGCCGCCGCCGCGCTGAACGCGCTCATCCTCGGCGACGAGCAATGACACCGTGGCTTTCAGTTATCGGCATCGGCGAGGACGGGCTTTCCGGCCTGTCGCCCGCCGCGCGCACGCTGATCGACACCGCCGAGGTGCTGATCGGTGGGGAGCGCCACCTCGCCATGGTCCCCGCAAACAGAAGCGAGCGCCTCCCCTGGCCGACGCCGCTCAGCGCGCTGGTCGAGCGCATCCCGAAAATGCGCGGGCGGCGCGTCTGCGTTCTGGCCACCGGTGACCCGATGCAGTTCGGCATCGGCGCGACGCTCGCGAGCCACGTGCCGCCGGAGGAGATGACGGTGGTCCCGAGCCCCTCCGCCTTCGCGCTCGCCGCCGCGCGTCTCGTCTGGCCACTCGACCGCGTCACCACCCTCAGCGTTCACGGCAGGCCGATCGAGCTCGTCACGCCGCACATCGCGCCGGCCGCGCGCCTTCTGATCCTGTCCAACGACGCACGAACACCAGGCGCGGTCGCTGCCCTGCTACGCGACCGTGGCTTCGGCATGAGCCGCATGATCGCGCTTTCCCACATGGGTGGCCCGAAGGAGTGCCGGAGTGAGGCGCTCGCGGAGAACTGGTCGGCGGAGGTGGCGGATTTCCACACCCTCGCCATCGACTGCGTCGCCAGTCCGGATGCCGTCTGGCATTCGCGCATCGGGCTTCCCGACGACGCCTATGAGCATGACGGCAAGCTGACGAAGCGCGAGTTTCGCGCACTCGCTTTGGCGAAGCTCATGCCGCATCCGGCCGCGTTGCTCTTGGATGTCGGCGCCGGCTGCGGCTCGATCGGCATCGAGTGGATGCGAGCGGAGAGCAACGCGCAGGCGATTGCGCTCGAGCCGCTGCCCGAACGGCGCGCAATGGCCGCCCGCAATGCCGCGGCGCTCGGCGTGCCCGCGCTCGATATTCGCGACGCGCGCGCGCCAGAGGGGCTCGCCGCACTTCCTGCGCCAGATGCGATCTTCATAGGCGGCGGCCTCTCCGATGCGACGGTGACGATGGCGATGGAGAGGCTGAGGCCCGGCGGCCGGCTCGTCGCCCATGCGGTGACGCTGGAGAGGGAGGCTGTGCTTCTAGACGCATACGCAAAGCACCGCGGCGAACTCGTGCGCCTCTCGGCAGCTCGTGCAGAGCCGATCGGAAATTTTTCTGGCTGGCGGCCGATGATGCCGGTCACCCAATGGGCCTGGAGAAAATTGTGAGCGGCCGCCTCTACGGAATCGGCGTCGGCCCCGGCGACCCAGAGCTGATGACCCTGAAGGCGGTGCGCATCCTTTCCGAAGTGCCCGTCATCGCCTATCCGGCGCCCGACACCGGCGAGAGCACCGCCCGTCTGATCGCTGAAAAATTCATCCCGGCCGGCCGCACCGAGATCGCCATCCGCGTCGCGATGCGTCCCGGCCCGGAACCGGCGGCGGTCTACGATCGCGCGGCGGAGGAGATCGCCGGCCATCTTCAGGCTGGGCGCGACGTGGCAGTGCTCTGCGAAGGCGACCCGTTCTTCTACGGCTCCTTCATGTATCTCCACGATCGCCTCGCGGAGCGGTTCTTGGTGACGATCGTGCCGGGCGTGACCTCGCTCACCGCCTGCGCCGCGGCAAGCGGCCGGCCGCTAGCCCGCCGCGACGATACGCTGACGATCCTCCCTGCCACCCTTTCCGATGCTGACCTCGAACGCCGGCTCGGCGCGGCGGACGCGTCCGCCATCCTCAAGGTCGGCCGGCATTTGCCAAGGGTGCGGGCGTTGCTGACGCGCCTCGGGCTCGACGAGCGGAGCCACTACGTCGCGCACGCGACGCGCAGCGATGAAATCACTCTGCCGCTCGTCGCGCTTGAGGCAGAAGCAGCCCCCTACTTTTCAATGATCCTCATCGCGAAGGACCGCGCGACATGAGTCCGGTCTTCGTCGCGCTGACGGCGGAAGGTTTTGCAACGGCCCAGCGCGCACACGCTGTGGTAGGCGGCGAGGTGCATGCGCTAGTGAGCGAGCGCGGCCAACCTTCTCCCCTTGTGGGAGAAGGTGCCGTCCGGCTCCGCCGGAGGGCGGATGAGGGGTCTTCTGGCACGCCTCCGCCAGCTCCCGACCTCGCCTTCACCGACACCGCATCCCACCTCCGCTCGCTCTTTGAATCCGGTCGCCCGATCATCGGAGTCTGCGCCGCCGGCATCCTGATCCGCATCCTCGCGCCCCTCCTCGCCGACAAGCGCGAGGAGCCGCCAGTGATTGCACTGTCGGAGGACGGCACATCGATCGTCCCGCTCCTCGGTGGCCATCGCGGCGCCAACGAGCTTGCACGCGCGCTGGCGACCGCGCTCGGCGGCCACGCTGCGATCACCACAGCCGGCGACAATCGTTTCGGCGTGGCGCTCGACGCACCGCCAAAGGGTTGGACGCTCGCCAATCCGCACGATGCGAAGCCGGTCATGGCCGCGCTTCTTGCCGGCGCATCCGCGCGGCTCGACGGACACGCGACCTGGCTGGATGAAAACCGCCTTCCCTTCGCGCCCGACGGAAAAATCCGCCTCGTCGCGACGACGCGCGACATTTCCGGCGACGCCAAAACCCTTGTCTACCATCCGCGCCGCCTCGCCGTCGGGCTCGGCTGCGAGCGGAACGCCGAGCCGGGCGAGGCGATCGCGCTTCTCGGCCGCACGCTCGACGAAGCGGGCCTCGCGGCCGCGTCCATCGCCCTGATCGCTTCGATCGATCTCAAGGCGGACGAACCGGCAGTGCTTGAAACAGCCGCCGAGCTCAACGTGCCAGCGAGGTTCTTTTCCGCCGCCACGCTTGAAGCCGAAACGCCGCGCCTTGCGAACCCATCTGAGGCGGTGTTCCGCGAGGTCGGCTGCCACGGCGTCGCCGAAGGCGCGGCGCTGGCGGCTACTGGGTCGCAGGGGAAACTTGTGGTCGCTAAGCGGAAGAGCGCGCGCGTCACTTGCGCCATCGCCGAAGCGCCGGACGTGATCGATGCGACGATAGTCGGCCGCGCGCGCGGAAAACTCGCAATCGTCGGCATTGGACCCGGCAGCACGGACTGGCTGACACCGGAGGCGCGCCGCCTGCTCGAAACGAGCGACGCGGCGGTCGGCTACTCGCTCTACCTCGATCTCGTCGCGCCGCTCATCGCCAATGCCGAGCGCTTCGATTCGGCGCTCGGATCGGAGGAGGCGCGCGCCCGGCAGGCTCTCGCATTGGCAGCGCAAGGCCGCTCCGTCGCCCTCGTCTCCTCCGGCGATGCCGGCATCTACGCCATGGCGACGCTCGTCTTCGAGTGCCTGGAGGCAAACGATCTGCCGGAGGGCGCTGCGCGGGCGGAAATCATCGTCGCGCCCGGCATCTCCGCGATGCAGGCTGCTGCAGCGCGCTCGGGTGCGCCACTCGGCCACGATTTCTGCGCCATCTCGCTCTCCGATCTCCTGACACCGTGGGAGACGATCGGCGCGCGCATCCGTGCCGCCGCGGAGGGCGATTTCGTCATCGCCTTCTACAATCCCGTCTCCGAGCGGCGCCGGACGCAACTCACCGAGGCAAAGAGGATTCTGCTAAAGCACCGTCCACCGGATACGCCGGTTGTGCTCGCGAAGAATCTCGGGCGCTCGGGCGAGAGCGTCACCACGATCACGCTCGCCGAGCTCGAGGTCGACATGGTCGACATGCTGACGCTCGTCCTCGTCGGGGCGTCGACGACACGGCGAGTTGAGGCCGGCGGCCGCATCTTCACTTACACACCGCGCGGCTACGAGAGGAAGCGCTGGCCCTCTCCCCCCTTGCGGGGGGGAGACGGAGAGGGGGGAAGGGGGCTGCCGCAACCTTCATCTTTCCCCCCTCCCTTCCCTCCCCCGCAAGGGGGGAGGGAATGAGCGTCGTACACTTCATCGGTGCCGGGCCGGGCGCGCCGGACCTGATCACTGTGCGCGGACTGAGACTGATCGAGCGCTGCCCCGTCTGCCTCTATGCCGGCTCGCTGGTCCCGGCGGAGGTCGTCGCCGCGGCGCCGAAGGGCGCGCGCGTGCTCGACACCGCGCCGATGACGCTCGACGAGATTATTGGGGAGATGCGCCAGGCGATTGCCGAGGGAAAAGAAGTGGCCCGCGTCCATTCCGGCGACCCCTCGCTCTACGGCGCTATCGCCGAGCAGGTCCGAAAACTGAAGGCGCTTGGCATTCCTTACGACGTGACGCCGGGCGTGCCCGCCTTCGCAGCCGCGGCGGCCGCGCTCGGCCGCGAGCTGACGATTCCCGAGGTGAGCCAGACGGTGATCCTGACGCGGACGGCAATGAAATCTTCCGCCATGCCTGCGGGCGAGGATCTCGCCACACTCGCCCGCTCAGGCGCGACGCTCGTCATCCATCTCTCGATCCGCAATCTCTTGGAAATCGAGCGGCAGTTGTCTCCGCTCTATGGAAAGGATTGTCCCGTCATCGTCGCCTATCGCGTCGGCTGGCCGGACCAAGTCTTTATCCACGGCACGCTCACCGATATCCGTGCAAAAGTGCGGGCGGCGAAGATCACGCGCACCGCGCTCGTCTTCGTCGGCCGCGCGCTGGCAGATTCGGATTTTCGCGACTCGGCCCTCTACGACGCGGGCCACGCGCACGTGCTGCGGCCGAAGCGGCAGAAAGCCTGAAGGTTAGGCTGAGCCGTCGATCACGTGCGCGAAGGAGCCCATGATGCGCCCGCGGCGGCGACCGATCGGGCCAAGCCTTTCGCCGGACACGCTCGCGACCTCGAACAGCCGATCGCCCTCGCCTTCTTCCACGATGCTGGCGAAATGAAACTCATGCGCCGTGAGGGGTTCGGCCCACGGCAGACCGCCGAGCGGCTCGAGCCGCCGATAGCCGAGATGCAGCTTTGGATGCTCGAAGCTGGTCGTGACAGGTAGCAATCCGAGCAAGCGATGGGCTTTGCCTTCCGCATCGATCAGGCGTTCGCCGAGCACCATGTAGCCGCCACACTCGCCATAAATGAGCGCACCGCGCTTCGCCGCCGCTTCGATGCCGGCGCGGAAATTTTCCGCAGCAGCGATTCTTGCCGCATAGAGCTCAGGATACCCACCGGGAAGAAATACTGCATCGGCCTCTTCTATCGGGCCCTCATTAGCCAGCGGCGAGAAGAACGAAATCTCGGCGCCCTGGTCGCGCCAGTCCGCGAGGAGATGCGGATAGGCAAAGGCGAAAGCCACGTCCTTCGCCACCGCGATCCGCTGCCCAAGCGGCGCGAGTCCCCTCCCCCCTTCCGCCTTCGCCCAATGGGCTTCGGCGGACACGTGCGGGGGCTCGCCCGTCGAAGCCTTGGCGTAGGCGGGAGGGTCAGGGAGAGGGGAAAGATGAAGGCCGCGGCTGTCTCCTTCCCCCCTCTTCCCCCGGTTCAACCGGGGGACTTCTCCCCCGCAAGGGGGGAGAGGGCGCGCGGCTACCTCGATGATTCGATCCAGATCGCACCCCTCTTTCACCAATTCCCCAGCCCGCGCGATCTTCTTCGCGAGATCCGCATGCTCTTCCGCCTGCACCAGGCCGAGATGCCGCGAGGGCAGCGCGACGTCGGCATCGCGGCGCACCAGCCCGAGGAGCGGAATCGACGTGCGGAGAAATCCCTCGCGAATGAGATCGGCGTGTCGGTCCGAGGCGATCTGGTTGACGATCGCACCGGCGACCGCAAAACCTTCCGCCATCCGCGCGCAGCCCTCCGCCACCGCCGCTGCCGTCTGCGCCAAGCCTTGTGCGCCGACGACAAGCAGCACCGGCAGACCCGTGAGCGCGGCGAGCGAGGCGGTGGAGCCGGCGCCGTCAGGCCCGCCGTCGAAAAGCCCCATCACGCCTTCCACGATGACGAGGTCCGCTGCGGCACCAAGCTTCGCGAGCCGCGCTTTCAACCGCTCCGGCGCCATCGCCCAGGGATCGAGGTTGATCGCCGCCGAACCGCTCGCCGCCCCGAGAAATCTTGGGTCGATATAGTCCGGCCCGCATTTGGCGGCGGCCACTTTGAGTCCGCGCGCCGAAAACGCCGCGATCAGCCCCATCGAAACAATTGTCTTGCCGGAATGGCTCGCCGCGGCGGCGACGATCAGCCCTTGCGTCATGCCGTCTCGCCGCGCTCCGCCTGGCCGCGCCGCATCGTGCTTCGCAGGCCGAGCGGATCGGCGACGAGGACGCGGCCGGAAAGCGCGCCAAGCCAATCGAGGCCCGCCCGCAGGCGCACCACCTCGCCGACCACGATTACGGCCGGCGACTCCAGCCCGCTTGCCGAAAGATCGGCGGCCGCCTCGCCGAGGGTCGTTTCCAGCACGTGCTGCGTCTCCATCGTCGCATTCGTCACGATGGCGACCGGCTCATTCACCGCGCGTCCTCCAAGGATAAGCGAGGCCGCGATGTGCCCAAGATGCTTCACCGCCATATACATGACGATGACCGGCGCGCCGCGCGCCACGCCCTCCCAGTCGATCGTGGACGGCGTCAATCCGCTCTGGTCGTGCCCGGTCAGAAACGTAACGGAGTGATTGATGTCGCGGTGCGTGACTGGAATGCCGGCATAGGCGAGCCCGCCGATCCCCGCCGACACGCCCGGCACCACGCGAAATGGGATGCCCGCCGCGACCAGCGCCAGCGCCTCCTCGCCGCCGCGGCCGAAGACGAAGGGGTCGCCGCCTTTCAGCCGGCAGACGCGCTTTCCCGCCCGCGCCATCTCGACAAGCTTCAGCGAGATGTCGCGCTGCTTCGGCGAAGGTTTTCCGCCGCGCTTTCCCGCGTACTCGATGATGGCTCCCGGCCGCGCGTGGCGGAGCACGCTTTGATCGACCAGCGCGTCGTAGATCACGACGTCGGCCTGGGCGAGCGCACTCGCAGCGTGAAGCGTCAGCAGCCCCGGATCGCCCGGGCCCGCGCCGACGAGCCACACCCATCCCGGCTCGAAGACCGGGAGGCCGGCGAGGATTCCGTCACGTTCCACCATGCCGCTCTTCTAACCGTGCTCGCAATCGAGCGAAAGCGACGGCGCGTCAGGAGGCGTCGCGATCAAGCCGCCTTGGAGATTTCGAAGTCGATCTCGCGCCCGAGCGCCCGGAAAGCCGCCTCGATCTGATCGAGGCGCGAGGCATGCCGAATGTCGAAGAGGCGATCGACCTGCGGCGCATGCCATTTGAGGCGTCGTGCGAGGTCTGCCTTGCGGAGACCCTCGGCCAGCATTGCGCGATAGAGCTCCACCTTCAGGGCCGTCTGCGTCGGAAGGACGATAAAATGTCTGCCGATCGGTCCCGGATAGGGGATCGGTTCCCGGTCGGTCATGCGGCCGAGAATCGCCGTCTCCATCGCCGCCACGGCATGCACAAGCGCATCGGACTCGTCACTCCCGAATGTATGCATCTCGGGAATGTCCGGCGAAGATACGAGCACCGTGTCGTCGTCGCGCTCGAGTTCAACTGTATAGCGCATCGCTCACACCTCTTTCAGCCCGAGGTCCTTCTTGATGCCTTCGACCAATCCGGTCCTGAGCTCTTTCGATTTGCCATGCATCGGGAGCACAGACCTGCGGTTCCCGCGCCAAACGATGAGGTGGCTGCCCTTGCCGGGCTCAAACGTGCAGCCATGTTTGGCCAGCCAGCGCTTGAACTCGGCGCTTGTCATCGGTACGCAACATAACACTTCTGTTGTCTTCCGCCAATGGTTTCGTTTGAGCACTGCCTCGCCCCGGCTATAGGAGCGCCATGTCGGACGATCAGCCGAGCCGGCGGCCAGCCAAGAAGACAATGGCCCCGCTCCGCCGCGGCTGGACCACCGGCGCCTGCGCTTGCGCCGCGGCCAAGGCGGCGTTTCAGGCGCTGCTTAGCGGCGAATTTCCCGACCCGGTTCAGATCCGCCTGCCGCGCGGCGAGGCGCCGTCCTTCGCGCTCAATCGAACTGCGACGGGCGACGGCTGGGCGCGGGCGAGCGTCATCAAGGATGCCGGCGACGACCCCGACGTGACGCATCAAGCGGAGGTGGTCGCGACCGTTCGAAGGCTCGCGGCTGGCGCCGGCGTCCGTTTCAGGGCAGGCCCCGGCGTCGGCACCGTCACGCTCGCCGGCCTCCCCATCCCACCCGGCGAGCCGGCGATCAATCCGGTCCCGCGCAAGATGATGCGCGAAGCGATCGCCGAGGTCGCAGCCGCGCATGGCGCGACCCCCGACGCGGAGATCGAAATCTCCATCCCCGGCGGCGAGACGCTCGCCGAAAAAACCTGGAACCCGCGCCTCGGGATCGTCGGCGGACTTTCAATCCTCGGCACGACCGGCATCGTCGTGCCGTTCTCCTGCTCAGCCTGGATCCACTCGATCCACAGCGGCATCGACGTCGCGCGCGCCGCCGGGCTCGAGCATGTCGCCGGCTCGACGGGCAACACCTCGGAGGACGCGGTGCGCAAGCGCTACGCCCTCCCCGACATCGCGCTTCTCGACATGGGCGACTTCGCCGGCGGGCTCTTGAAATATCTCCGCCACCATCCGATCCCAAAACTCACCATCGCCGGCGGCTTCGGCAAGCTCACCAAGCTGGCGCAGGGCGCGCTCGATCTGCACTCTTCGCGCTCGGAGGTGGACCGCGATTTTCTTGCCGACCTCGCCCGAAACGCAGGCGCGAACGAAGCTTTGATCGCGGCGATCTCGAACGCCAACACTGCGGCGGAGGCGCTTGCGCTTGCCGAACGAAACGGCGTTCCGCTCGCCGCGCTCGTCGCCGAGCGCGCGCGAGAAACCGCAAAGTCGGTGCTCGCAGCAGCGCCGGTCTCGGTCAACGTGCTGATCGTCGATCGCGATGGCCGCGTCGTGGCGGAAAGCGGCCATGGCTAGGCTCCTCATCCTCGGCGGCACGGCGGAGGCGGCGGAGCTTGCCGCGCGCCTCGCCGGCGACGACCGGCTGGAGACCGTCACCTCGCTCGCCGGGTTGACGCGGCTGCCGAATATCGGGGCGGGGCGCGTGCGCCGCGGCGGTTTTGGCGGTCCCGACGGCCTTGCGGCGTTCCTGAAGGACGAGCGCTACGACGCCGTTGTGGACGCCACACATCCCTTCGCCGCGCAGATCGCCGCCCATGCGGCGGAGGCGGCCGAAAAGGCCGGCGTGCCGCGCGTGAAACTCGTGCGGCCGCCCTTCGAGCGAACTGATGCCGACCGCTTCATCCCCGTCGCCGACATCACCGCCGCCGCCGCCGCGCTGCCTGAAGGGGCGCGTGTTTTTCTCGCCGCCGGCAGGCGCGAGGTCGCGCCCTTCGCGGCGCGCAAAGACCTCTGGTGCCTCGTCCGCATGATCGAGCCGCCGGCAGCGGGCGAAGTTCTCCCTATGGGCGAACTCATTCTCGGTCGCCCGCCATCCGATCCCGAAGCGGAGGTGGAGCTCCTCACCCAGCACCGGATCGGCTGGATCGTGTCGAAGGATTCCGGCGGGCAGGCCGGCGCCAAGATTCTCGCCGCCCGCCGCCTCGGCCTGCCGGTGGTGCTGGTCGAGCGCCCCCCGCCGCCGGCCGGGCCGACGGCCGAGACGGTCGATGCCGTCATGAACTGGATCGAGGCGACGCTCTTCAAGAAAGCCTGATTCTTGACGCGTCCTTCACCACGGCGGCCTAAGCTCGGGCGCTAGCCACCAAACGAAAAAGCGAGGCCACAATGCCCGAAGATCGCTCCGACAGGCTCGCCGTCCTGATCGACGCCGACAACGCTTCGTCGCAGATCGCCGGCGGGCTGTTCGAGGAGATTGCCAAGATCGGGGAGGCCAGTGTCCGTCGCATTTATGGCGACTTCGCTGCCCCGAGCATGAAGGGGTGGGCCAGCGTGCTGTCAAAGCATGCGATCATCCCGCAACAGCAGTTCGCCTATACGACGGGCAAGAACGCCTCCGACATCACCCTTGTCATCGACGCCATGGACCTCCTGCACAGCGGCCGCTTCGACGGCTTTTGCCTGGTGTCGTCCGACAGCGACTTCACCCGCCTTGCGGCGCGCATCCGCGAGCAGGGCACCGACGTCTACGGCTTCGGCGAACAGAAGACGCCCGAAAGCTTCCGCCAGGCCTGCCGCCGCTTCATCTATACGGAGAATCTCCTGCCGGGCGCTCCGGCGCTCAACGCGGACGCTTCGGTCGGCAATCCCCTCCAGCCACCCAGCGCGGTTTTGCCCGTCCTTCGCAAGGTGATTTCGCAGATGGAGAGCGAGGATGGGTGGGTCCCGCTGTCAGTCTTTGGGAAACGCCTCGCCAATCTCGCCCCCGATTTTGATTCACGCACCTACGGCTACAAGAAACTGAGCGACCTTGTTCGCAACGCGGACATGTTCGAGGTCGAGAAGGCTGAGGGCGGCCTGCGCATCCGCCTCAAGACTGCGGGGCGCCAGAAGCCTCAGGCCCGCGCCGGCAAATAGGCAACGCGCTCGCGCCGCCGGCGCAGGCTCACGCCGCGCGCTGTTCCCTCAGCCCGCGCTTGTCCTGCGCCAGCCAGGTGTCGAGGAAATTCCACAGCCAGGAGCGGATCGCCGGGTCGTAGCGGAACCAGCCCGCCATGTGCTCTGAGCGCGACTGCGCTTTTGGGAGATCGAAGCGAGCGGCGCCGCGCACCGTCCAGCGGCAGGCCATCGCGTAGGTGAGCTCGCCGTGGAACTGAATGCCGAAGGCGGTGTCGTTCACCGAAAAAGCCTGGTTCTCAAAAATGTCGCCGCGGGCGAGCAGCGTTGCGTCCTTCGGCAGGTCGAAGCCCTCGCGGTGCCATTGATAGACCATCTCCGGCCATTCGCCGAGCCGCCGCCCCGCCTCGGTCGCTTCGAGCCGGTAGAAGCCGATCTCGGCGCAGCCGTCGCAATGACTGGTGACAGCGCCTCCGAGATGCTTCACCAGCATCTGTGCGCCGAGACAGACGCCGAGGAAAGGCGCGCCTTCCTTCAGCGTGACGCCAATCCACTCGGTTTCAGCGCGCAGAAATTCGTCCGGGTCGTTGGCGCTCATCGGCCCGCCGAAAATGACGGCGCCGGCATGCTCGTCCATCGTCTCCGGCAGAGGATCGCCGAAGCGCGGCTTGCAGATGTCGAGCTCGAATCCCTTGGCCTTGAGCATTTGCCCGAGCTTGCCGGGGCTCGAATGCTCCTGATGCAGCACGATGAGGATTTTCGGTGGGGCGGCGGAAGAAGCCATGGCCGGAAGATGGCGGCGTTTTCGCCGCGGTGCAACAAACGAATCAGTCGGGATTGTCGCGGCCAACCGATTTATTTTCCGCTACCGCCCTCTTTCCGGCAATGCGATCCCGCCGATTGACGCCGAGCAGCTCCGCCACTCGCCAGACGAGGTTTTCTTCGAATTCGTGGCTGGCGCCGTCGGCATAGACGATCTCCCAAAGGGCCTCGATCACGCGGATGCGCTCGTCCTCGCTCATCTGGCGTTTGAGCACACTGGTGAAGCGATAAAGGTCGACGGCCTCGTTCTCCGCCGCGACGGCGTCATCGACCAGCAGGTCGAGGTCGGTCCCCGAAAGACCGAATTTTCGTGTCAGCAGATCCGCGAGCTTGGCGCGCTCGACCTCGCTTGTCGCGCCGTCGATCGTCATCGAATGGACGAGGAGCGCCGCCACCGCCAGCCGCGAATCATCCGCGCTGAAATGCCGTTCATTCTCCTCAGCGCCGATCCGGCGCATGAAGTCACGCAGGGCGTCGAGCATCCTCTCCTCCAGACTCTGTTACTTAGGCGAGATCGGCGGGAAATTCACCCGCACCTGATGCCGCGCCCCATGGCGGACACGTTTCACTCTCTCTAGAAGCGCCCCATGAGCGATCTCGCCCTTCTGCGCGTCGGCAGGCGACGGGCGTGGCTGGACGAGGTCCGCGCCACGTTTGCGCTGGCGTGGCCGATCATCCTGACCAATCTCCTGCAGATGGCACTGACGACGACCGACGTGATCATGCTGGGCCGACTCGGCCCCGACGCGCTTGCCGCCGGCGTGCTGGGAGCAAACCTCTTCTTCGCGTTCGTCATCGCCGGCATCGGCCTCGTCTCCGCCGTCGCGCCCATGGTCGCCCGCGAGCTTGGAGCCCGGCGTCACTCGGTCCGGGAAGTCCGCCGCACCGTGCGGCAGGGTCTGTGGAGCGCCATCGCGATCTCGGTTCCAGTCTGGGCCGTGCTTTGGTTCGCCGAGCCGATCCTCCTCGGTCTCGGCCAGGAACCCGCAACCGCGGCCGGCGCCGCTCGCTACATCTCGACGCTGCAATGGGCCTTCCTGCCGTTCCTCGGTTACATCACGATGCGAAATTTCATCGCCGCGGTGGAGCGCCCGCTCTGGGGAATCTGGGCCGGTGCCATCGGTTTTGTAGTGAACGCTGCGGCCGCCTGGTGCCTGATCTTCGGCGCGCTCGGATTTCCGCGCCTTGAGCTTTTGGGTGCCGGCATCGCGACAACGGTCTCGTCATTCGCCATGTTCGGCGTGCTAGTGTTCGTCGCGGTCTTCGACCGGAAATTCCGCCGCTATCACATCTTCGGCCGGTTCTGGCGATCGGATTGGCGGCGCTTCCGTCAACTCTGGGCTCTTGGACTGCCGATCGCAGCCACGCTCGTCTTCGAAGTGTCGATCTTCAACGGGGCGGTCGTCCTGATGGGCTTGATAAGCACGGCCTCGCTGGCCGCCCATTCGATCGCCATTCAAATCGCCTCGGTGGCCTTCATGGTGCCGCTCGGCTTCGGCCAGGCGGTCACGGTACGAGTCGGCCGGGCTTTCGGCGCGGGCGACCGCGACGCAATCACCCGCGCCGGCTGGACCGCCTTCGCGATGGGAGTCGGCTTCATGACCCTGACTGCCAGCCTCATGCTGTTCGCGCCGCATCTTCTGATCAGCGCATTCCTCGACGTGACAAATCCGGCGAGCCTGCCGGTCATCGACCTTGCCGTCAGCTTTCTTGCGATCGCGGCGGTCTTCCAGTTGGTCGATGGCGCGCAGGTCGTCGGCTCGGGCATGCTGCGCGGGCTGCACGACACGCGCATACCGATGATCTTCGCGGGGATTGGCTATTGGGGAATCGGCTTTCCGCTCGGCATCATCCTGGGCTTCCCCTTCGAGCTGGCTGGCGCCGGAATTTGGATGGGACTGGCCAGCGGCCTTGCCGTCGTCGCCGTGCTGATGACGACGCGCTGGATCATGCGCGAGCGCCTGGGCCTGACCGCAGGTCCCTCGATCGCCACGCCCGATGCGGCGCGTTTCGACGCCGCCACGAAAATCTTGTGACAGCGGCCGGAATCGCGCCACATAGGGCTCAAGTTGGCCTCCGAGGCATTGGGCGGCATGGTCGGGGCAGAAAATTCTCCTTCGGAGAAGCCGGGCGGCGCGGGCTTCGCGACGCTGTTCGCTCGGCTGAGCACGATCGAAACCGCTGAGCGGATCCTCGTCATCGTCGGCATAGCGGCGTTCCTGGCTGGCACGCTTCCCGGCCCCGCCGCTCGCTACGACAGGCTGCTCACTCTCATCTGCCTGGCCGTCGCCATTGCTTTCGCGATCCTCTATGCGCTGAGGCTGCGCGCCGCGCCCGATCGCCGGGAGTTTGCGCTTTCCGGCCACGCCATCATCGACCTTCTGGCGGCGGTGCCGATCCCGCTCGCGCTTGTCCTCGGAACGCCGCCCGAGACCGCGCGCCTTTTCGGCATCCTCTGGGCGTTGAAGCTGATCCGCCTCAACCCCGCCTTCTCGCTCCTGGCGCGCGTTCTTCGGAACGAGCGGCAGCCGCTGACGAGCGTCGCCATGGCTTTCGTCGTCATCATGCTGTTCGCCGCGACAATCGCGTTCCTCGTCGAACGCACGGCGCAGCCCGAGGCCTTCAGCAGCATTCCCGCGGCGCTGTGGTGGACGGTCGTGACCATCACCACCACCGGCTACGGCGACAAGGCGCCAGTGTCGCTCGCCGGCCGCATTCTGGCAGGCGGCGTGATGGTCTCCGGCATCGGCCTTTTCGCGCTTTGGGCCGGCATCCTGGCGAGCGGTTTTTCGCAGGAATTGCGGCGCCGGGAGTTCCTCGAGAGCTGGGACCTCGTGGTGCGGCTGCCGCTCTTCCGCGGTCTGGGCGCCTCGGCGCTCGCCGAAATCGCCCGCCTGCTGAAAGTGCAGAATTGCTCCGCCAATTCGGCCATCGTGCGCCAGGGCCAGCCGGGCGACAGTATGTTCTTCATCGCCGAAGGCGAAGCCGAAGTGCGTACGCCATCGGGCCGCTTCCGCCTGCACGCCGGTCAGTTTTTTGGCGAAAAGGCGTTGATCACCGGCGAGCCGCGGAATGCCACCGTTGTCGCAGTGACACCGACCCGCCTGCTCCGGCTCGACGTGATCGATTTTCGCGACCTGGCGGCGCGCCAGCCGGAACTGCTTCAGGTCATCGAAACCGAACACGCCCGGCGAACCACCCCGCCCACCAGCTAGAAATCACCTCCCGCGAGCCTCGGCACGGCCCTTGCATCGAGCCGTGGGGCGATCAAATTCAGTCGCCACACCAATAATTCGGGCATGGGGGCTCGACGTGCCGGCTGGATTTTTCGCGTTTGGCGCTCTGGATGGTCCAGGGCTTTCGGACTAGGCCTTGGCGCCATGGAAAAGCGTATCCGTCTTCTGCATCCCTCCTCGCCGGACGAGCGCGTTATCGCTTATCGGCCGCCGGTCAGCGAGGAGGCGGTCGCGGCAATCAAGGAATCGATCCTCGCCAAGCTCACGCTCGACTCCGGCCAGAGCCCGACCGAGGCAACCGACCGCGACTGGTTCGTGGCGGCGGCGCTCACGGCGCGCGACCGCATCGTCCACCACTGGGCCGAATCGAAGCGCCGCATGCGCGTGGAGAACCGCAAACGTGTCTACTACCTCTCGCTCGAGTTTCTGATCGGGCGGCTGCTCGGCGAAGTGCTCAACAATCTCGAGATGACCGAGCCGTTCAACGCCGCGCTCGGCGACCTCGGTGTCGACCTCGGGCCCATGTTCGCCGCCGAGCCGGATGCGGCGCTCGGCAATGGCGGCCTCGGGCGCCTCGCCGCCTGCTTCATGGAGAGCATGGCGACGCTTTCCGTCCCGGCCGTCGGCTACGGCATTCGCTACGACCATGGTCTTTTCCGCCAGGTCATCAAGGATGGGGAGCAGCACGAATACCCGGAAAACTGGCTCTCCTTCGGCAATCCCTGGGAGTTCGAGCGGCCGGAGACCACCTATGACGTGGGCTTCGGCGGCTTCGTCGAGACGACGGTGCTTTCCCAGGGCGGCTCGCGCGCCATCTGGCACCCGAGCGAGACGGTGCAGGCGGTCGCCTATGACACTCCGATCGTTGGCTGGAAGGGGCGGCACGTCAATCCGCTCCGCCTCTGGTCGGCGCGCGCCGTCGATCCGCTGCGGCTCGACGTCTTCAATGCCGGCGACCACGTCGCCGCGCTGACCGAACAGGCACGCGCCGAGACGATCTCAAAAATCCTCTATCCGAGCGACGAGACCCCGGCCGGACAGGAATTGCGGCTGCGGCAGGAATACTTCTTCGTCTCCGCCTCGCTGCAGGATCTCGTCGGCCGCCACGTGCGCATCTATGGTGACATCCGCTCGCTGCCGGACAAGGCGGCGATCCAGCTCAACGACACACACCCCGCGGTCGCGGTCGCCGAGTTGATGCGCATGCTCGTCGACCTGCGCGGCCTGGAATGGGACGAGGCCTGGGACATCACCGTCCGCACGCTCTCCTACACCAATCACACGCTTCTTCCCGAAGCGCTCGAGACCTGGCCCGTGCCGCTTTTCGAGCGGATGCTGCCACGGCATATGCAGATCATCTATGCGATCAATGCCCGCCACCTCGACAGCGTCAGACAGCAGGCAGCGTCGGAGGACGAGCTCGCCGCTTTATCGCTGATCGACGAGCATCGCGGCCGCTACCTCAGGATGGGGCACCTCGCCTTTCTCGGCTCGCATCGTGTCAACGGCGTCTCGGCGCTGCACACCGATCTCATGCGCCGCACCGTCTTCAAGGATCTGCACCGTCTCTATCCCGACCGCATCGTCAACAAGACCAACGGCATCACCTTCCGTCGCTGGCTGCATCGCGCCAATCCCAATCTGACCGCGCTCCTCGTCGCCACCTGCGGCGAGGGCATCCTGAGCGATCCCGAGGGGATTCGGGATTTTGCCACTTATGCCAGCGACACCGCGGTGCGCGACGAGGTCGCCGCCATCCGCCACTCCAACAAGGTGGCTCTGGCGCGGCTAATCAGCTCGACGAACGACATCAACGTCAATCCGCGCGCTCTTTTCGACGTGCAGATCAAGCGTATCCATGAATACAAGCGCCAGCTCCTCAATCTCCTGGAGACGATCGCCCTCTACGACGCAATCCGCGCCGATCCATCGGCCGCCTGGACGCCGCGCGTAAAAATATTCGCCGGCAAGGCGGCGGCCACCTACCGTCAGGCGAAGCTGATCATCCGGCTGGCGAACGACGTGGCCAAGACCGTGAACAGCGATCCCGGCATTCGCGATCTGCTGAAGGTGGTCTTCCTACCCAACTACAATGTGAGCCTCGCCGAGGCGATCATTCCGGCGGCTGATCTTTCCGAGCAGATCTCGACCGCCGGTATGGAGGCCTCCGGCACCGGCAACATGAAGCTCGCGCTGAACGGCGCGCTCACGATCGGGACGCTCGACGGCGCCAATGTCGAGATTCGCGAGCGCGTCGGCCCCGACAACATCTTCATCTTCGGTCTGCAGGCGGAGGAGGTTCGCGAGCGCAATCGCCGCGGAACCGATTCCGCCACGGCCATCGCAGCCTCGCCGGCGCTCGCCAAGGCGATCGCCGCGCTTTCATCGGGCGCCTTCTCGCCGGCGGAGCCGAGCCGCTACGCCCCGATCGTGGACGCGCTCTGCCATCACGACCGCTTCATGGTGACGGCGGATTTCGACGCCTATTACGCGACCCAGCGTCGGGTCGACGAACTCTGGGGCGACCAGGCGGCCTGGTGGGCGGCGAGCATCCGCAATACCGCCAACATGGCGTGGTTCTCCTCCGACCGGGCGATCCGGGAATATGCGAGCGAGATCTGGAACGTGCCGATCGAACCCCCGGGCGCTTGACCAGAAAGCAGCCTAGATTCTTCGCGCAGATTGGCCCTTTTCCGGCCGGGACCGGCGATTTGTCGCAGGGGCGCCCTTTGCCCGGCAGTCGTTGTCTGATATCGGCGTCTGGCTATGGCGTAACCGCGCTCCGCGGTATCGCGCCGAGATCGTCATAAATGCCGAGGGAACAGCCGTTTACGGTGTGTCCTTCGCGCACTTCCCAATTCCGACAATTGGCGTCATGGTTAGGCCGTGGCGGAACCGTGGTCGGCATCGAGGCCTTTTGAGGAGGCGGCTTCGTGCATTTTGGGCTGTGATTGACTGCAATTTGTCCTTTCGTTTCCGCGAGTAAGAAATGGCCGCTTCGACCCCGCTGCTCGATACTATTCGATCGCCCGATGATCTCCGCCGGCTCGCTAAGCGCGACCTGACGCAGGTCGCCGACGAGCTGCGCGCCGAGATGATCGACGCGGTCTCGGTCACCGGCGGCCACCTCGGCGCCGGTCTTGGCGTCGTCGAGCTGACCGTCGCGCTCCATTATGTCTTCGACACACCGCGCGACCGTCTGATCTGGGACGTGGGCCACCAAGCCTACCCGCACAAAATTCTGACCGAGCGGCGCGACCGTATCCGCACCCTTCGGCAGGGGAACGGTCTCTCGGGCTTCACCAAGCGGGCAGAGAGCGAATACGACGCCTTCGGCGCTGCGCATTCGTCCACCTCCATTTCCGCCGGGCTCGGCATGGCCACCGCCCGCGACCTCTCGGGCGGCACGAACAACGTCATCTGCGTCATCGGCGACGGCGCCATGTCAGCCGGCATGGCCTACGAGGCGCTGAACAATGCCGGCGCCATGCATTCGCGCTTCATCGTCATTCTGAACGACAACAACATGTCGATCGCGCCTCCGGTCGGGGCGATGGCGGCGTATCTGGCGCGCCTCTTTTCGGGCCGCGCCTATCACTCGCTCCGCGAGATCGGCAAGCAGCTCGCAAAGCGGCTGCCGAAGGCGCTCGAGATCGGAGCGGTGCGAGCCGAGGAATTCGCGCGCGGCATGGTGACCGGCGGCACATTGTTCGAGGAGCTCGGCTTCTACTATGTCGGCCCGATCGACGGCCACAACATCTCGCACCTGCTCCCGGTCCTGACGAACGTGCGCGACACGAAAACCGGTCCGATCATCGTTCACGTCCGAACGCAGAAGGGCAAAGGCTACGCGCCGGCCGAGAACTCGACCGACAAGTATCACGGCGTCGTCCCCTTCGACGTGGTCACCGGTACGCAGACGAAGTCGAAGGCGAACGCCCCGTCCTACACTAAGGTTTTTGGCGAGAGCCTGATCAAGGAAGCGCAGAAGGACGACCGCATCGTGGCGATCACCGCTGCCATGCCGTCGGGCACCGGCATCGACCTCTTCGCCAAGCAGTTCCCGTCGCGCAGCTTCGACGTCGGCATCGCCGAGCAGCACGGCGTCACCTTCGCCGCCGGATTGGCGACCGAGGGCTACAAGCCGTTCTGCGCCATCTATTCGACTTTTCTGCAGCGCGCCTACGACCAGGTCGTGCATGACGTTGCGATCCAGAACCTTCCCGTCCGCTTCGCCATGGACCGCGCCGGCCTCGTCGGCGCCGACGGCCCGACGCATGCCGGCTCCTTCGACCTCGCCTATCTCGGATGCCTGCCGAATTTCGTCATCATGGCGGCCGCCGACGAGGCCGAGCTGGTCCACATGGTCGCGACCGCCGCCGCTCACGATGCGGGACCGATCGCCTTCCGCTATCCACGCGGCGAAGGCGTCGGAGTGGACATGCCGCAGGTCGGCGTGCCGCTCGAGATCGGGCGTGGGCGAGTGCTGCGCGAAGGAACCCGCGTCGCCCTCCTCTCGCTCGGCACTCGCCTCGCCGAGGCGCTGAAGGCGGCCGAGGAACTCGATGCGCGCGGTCTCCCGACGACGGTCGCCGATGCGCGTTTCGCCAAGCCGCTCGACGAGGATCTGGTCATGCGCCTGGCGCGCGAGCACGAGCTCCTGATCACCATCGAGGAAGGGGCGGTCGGCGGCTTCGGCAGCCACGTCCTGCAGCTGTTGTCGGAGCGCGGCGCGCTCGACCGCGGCCTGAAGGTGCGCGCAATGGTGTTGCCCGACATCTTCATCGACCATGACAAGCCGGAGCGCATGTACGCGCAAGCCGGCCTCGATTCCGCGGCCATCATCGCCAGGGTCTTCGAGGTTCTGCGGCGGGACGCGGGCGCCTGGAGGACGCGCCGCGCTTGAACGGCGCCGCATGACGTGGTTGGAAGTTTTGGGGCCGCTTGTTGACGCGGCCGTCTGGTCGACGACAAAAGGTGATCTCCAGTGAGCGCCGAGCTTGTTGCCGTCGCCACCTCGGCGATCTGGCTCTACCTTCTTCTCGGACGCGGCTTTTTCTGGCGGGCCGCAGAGCGCGACAACGACTTGGCGGCGGTGGGGAACCTCCGTTCGCGTTCCGGGGCCTGGCCGACGGTCACCGCCATCGTTCCCGCCCGCAATGAAGCTGACGTCGTCGGCAGGAGCGTCGTCTCGCTCTTCCGCCAGACCTATCCCGGCCGATTGCATGTCGTACTCGTCGACGACGAGAGCACCGACGGCACAGCGAGAGCGGCTCGGGATGCGGCCAAAGCGGCGGGGTCCGCCGACCGCCTGACCGTGCTCGCGGGTTCCAATCCGCCCCTTGGCTGGACCGGAAAGCTCTTTGCGATGAGCCAGGGTTTTAGACACCTCGAGGGAGAACCGGAGCCGCCCGACTACGTACTCTTCACCGACGCCGACATCGCCTATGAGGCGCCGGACGCGGTTGAGCGGCTCGTCCGCGGTGCAGAGTCGCGCGGCGCCCTGCTCACCTCGCTGATGGTGAAGCTCCGCTGCGAGAGTTTTGCGGAGCGCCTGCTCATCCCCGCCTTCGTCTTCTTCTTTGCAAAACTTTATCCCTTTGCCTGGGTCAACGACCCGCGCAAAACCACCGCTGCCGCGGCGGGCGGCTGCATGCTGGTCAGTTGCGCAGCGCTTGCCAAGGCGGGCGGGCTCGACGCGATCAGGGGCGCCTTGATCGACGATTGTGCGCTCGGCGCGCTGCTGAAGCGCCAAGGTCCGATCTGGCTCGGCCTGACGGAGCGGGTGGAGAGCCTCAGGCCTTATCCGCACTTTAGCGACATCCGCCGCATGGTGGTTCGCTCCGCCTATGCGGAGCTCCGCTATTCGCCGTGGCGGCTCGCCGGTACGCTCTTCGGCATGGCGCTCATCTATCTCGCGCCACCGTTTCTCACCATTTTCGCCGACGGCTTCGCCCGGCTGCTGGGCGCCTCGGCATGGCTCGCGATGGCGTTCGCCTTCCAGCCGATGCTTCGCCTCTACGGCGGCTCGCCGCTCTGGGGGATCGCACTTCCGCTCATCGCCGCGATCTACACCGCCTTCACGTTCGAATCCGCCATAGAGCATTGGCGCGGCCGCGGCGGCGCCTGGAAGGGTCGCTTTCAGGCCGCCTCTGCCGGGGGGACGGCGGGCTGATGATCACCGCGACCGAAGCGCGCTCCGGCAAGACGCACAATGACGAGAATTTTCCCGTCGCCTCGTGGCTCATCCAGGCGCGGCATCGCGGGCCGATCTTGGCCTTCTACCGCTTCGTGCGCGCGGCAGACGATATCGCCGATCATCCGCGCCTCGAGCCGCAGGAAAAGCTCGACCTCCTCGACAAACTCGACGCCGCCTTGACCGGCCGCGGCCCTGTCGATCCGGAAGCGGAGCCGCTCAAAGCAGCGCTTGCGGAACGCGGCCTCACCGCCCGCCACGCGCTCGATCTCCTCGACGCATTCCGCATGGACGCAAAAAAACGGCGCTACGCGGATTGGCTCGACCTCATGCATTATTGCAGCCTCTCCGCTATGCCGGTCGGCCGCTTCGTGCTCGATGTCCACGGCGAGAAGCCGCAGACGACATGGCCCGCCTCCGACGCGATCTGCGCGGCGTTGCAAGTGATCAACCATCTGCAGGATTGCGCGCTCGACTTCCGCAATCTCGACCGCGTCTATCTTCCGCTCGACGTGCTCACGCGCCACGGCGCGCGCGTTGAGGATCTTGCCGCGCCGCAAGCGAGCACCGGTCTCAGGGCGACGATCGCGGATCTGGCTGAACGCTCGCTCGGGCTCTTGCGCAACGGCAGTGCGCTATCCGACCTCGTCGCCGATACGCGGCTTGCGATGGAAATCGCCACCATCCGCCGGCTCGCCATCAGGCTCGCGACCGGCCTCAAGCACCGCGATCCGCTGTCGGAGCAGGTGCATCATGGCAAGGCGAGCTTCTTGATGATCGCGCTCGGCGCCGCTGCCTGCGCGCTGCTGCGCCGGCCGTTCGCCAGACGCGACTTCACCGGCGTGCCAGCGGGAACAAAGGGCCACTGATGGCCGTGACCGCCAGCCACGCGAATGCCGCGACTGCGCATGCCGCGCTTCCACCGCCGGCGGCCGGCAGTTCGTTCTACCTCGCCATGCGCATCCTGCCGCGCGCGCGCCGCGAGGCAATGTATGCAATCTACGCCTTCTGCCGCGCCGTCGACGATATCGCCGACGACAGCGGGCCGCGCGAGCCGCGCCGCGCCGCTCTTAGCCGCTGGCGCGCCGACATCGATCGGATGTTCGAGGGGACGGTATCGCCGGCAACCGCCGATCTCGCCGAGCCGACCCGCAGCTTCGCTCTCCGCCGCGAGGATTTTCACGCCGTGATCGACGGCATGGAGATGGACCTCGACGCCGATCTCCGCGCGCCGGACTGGGCGACGCTCGATCTCTATTGCGACCGCGTGGCGAGCGCTGTCGGCCGTCTTTCGGTGCGCATTTTTGGCATCGAGCCGGCTGTCGGTGACCGTCTCGCCCATCACCTCGGGCGGGCGCTGCAGCTCACCAACATCCTCCGCGATCTTGACGAGGATGCCGCCTTGGGGCGGCTCTATCTGCCGCGCGAGGCGCTTCAGAATGCCGGCATCGCGAGCGACGGGCGCGCGCCCTCGACGATCCTCACCGAACCGAGGCTTGACGAGGCATGCCGCAAGGTCGCCGTCCGCGCGGCCGAGCACTTTTCCGAGGCGGACCGGATCATGGCGAGCTGTCCGCGTCGCGCGGTGCGCGCGCCGCGGCTCATGGAGGCGGCCTACCGGCGCATTCTCGCGGATCTGACGGCGCGCGGCTTTGCGCCGCCACGCGAGCGCGTGCGGGTGAGCAAGCTCGGCCTCGTCGGCGCGCTGCTTCGCTACGGGATCGCCTGATGCCGGGTGTCGTGCACGTCATCGGTGCCGGGCTCTCCGGCCTCTCCGCCGCCGTCGAGCTTGCCGGCGCGGGGCAGAGCGTCATGCTCCACGAGGCGGCCAAGTTTGCCGGCGGGCGCTGCCGCACCTACTACGATTCCGTCATCGACCTCGACATCGACAACGGCAACCACCTTCTCCTCTCGGGCAATTGGGCGGCGCTTGCTTACCTCCGAAAAATCGGCGGGCTTGGCGCCATGACGGAAGCCGCGGACGCCGCATTCCCCTTCGCCGACCTGAAGACCGGCGAACGCTGGACGCTCCGGCCAAACGCCGGCCGCCTCCCCTGGTGGATCCTCGATTCGCGCCGCCGCGTGCCGGGAACGCGCGCACCGGACTATTTTGCGCCGATCTCAGTTCTCCGCGCGCCGGCCGCGAAAACGGTCGGCGATGTCATGCCGTGCACCGGACCGCTCTACGAGCGGCTCTGGCGCCCCGTTTTACTTGCGGCGCTGAACACCGAGCCAGCCACGGCCGATGCCCGGCTTGCCGCGCAGATCCTGCGCGAGACGCTCGCCGCCGGCGGCCAGGCCTGCCGTCCGATGGTGGCCACCGGCGGGCTTTCCGCCGCCTTCATCGACCCCGCGCTTGCCTATCTCGGCAATCGCGGCGCGACGGTTCGGCTCAGCCACTCGCTCCGCGAGATCATTTTTAGCGGCGATCGCGCCATCCGGCTGGATTTCGGCGAGGAACGCATCGAGATCGGGCCGCAGGATTCCATTGTTCTAGCCGTGCCGCCGGTGGTCGCCCGGGCGCTTATCCCCGGCCTGACGGTGCCGGAAACGTTCCATGCCATCGTCAACGCGCATTTCCGAATTGCGCCGCCCAAAAACCAACCGCTCATCCTCGGCGTAATCAACGGCATGACGGAATGGCTCTTCGCCTATCCCGACCGCCTGTCGGTCACCATCAGCTGCGCTGACCGGCTGATGGACGAGCCGCGCCAGCAATTGGCCGAGACCATTTGGCGCGAGGTGGCGACGCTTACCGGCCTTGCGCCTGCTTTGCCGCGCTGGCAGATCGTCCGCGAGCGCCGGGCAACCTTCGCGGCAACGCCGGCGGAGGCAGCGCGCCGGCCGCCCGCCGAAACGCGCTATTTCAACCTAGTCCTCGCCGGCGACTGGACGGAGACTCGGCTTCCGGCGACGATCGAAGGCTCGATACGTTCCGGTCTAGCGGCGGCCGCGATACTGTCGCGCGCCCCCGGCAAGGACCGGCCGTCGCGGAGAGCCGCATGAAAGGCAACGTTGTGGCATTCGGCAAAGATCTTGCGCAGGCTCGCGGCGCGGCCGCGAGCGTCGGGCTCGACGAGATCGACCGGCGCATCACGGCGGCGACCACCTCACTCCTCGACGAGCGCAAGATCGACGGCCACTGGTGCTTCGAGCTCGAGGCCGACGCGACGATTCCCTCCGAATACGTGCTCTTCCGCCATTTCCGCGGCGAGCCGGAAGACCGCGCGCTGGAAGCCAAGATCGCCGCCTATCTCCGCCGCATCCAGGGTGCGCATGGCGGCTGGCCGCTTTTCCACGCGGGCGCCTTAGATATGAGCGCGAGCGTAAAAGCCTATTTCGCCCTGAAGATGATTGGCGATCCGGTCGACGCGCCGCATATGCGGCGCGCGCGCGAAGCGATCCTGGAGCGCGGCGGCGCGGCGCGGTCGAACGTCTTCACTCGCGCGCTGCTGGCGCTCTACGGACAGGTGCCGTGGCGCGCGGTGCCGACCATGCCGGTCGAGATCACGCTCTTGCCGTCGTGGTTTCCCTTCCATCTCGACAAGGTGTCGTATTGGGCGCGCACAGTGCTGGTGCCGCTCCTCGTCCTGATGGCGTTGAAGCCGACGGCGCGCAATTCGCGCGACGTGCACATCCCAGAGCTCTTCGTGACGCCACCTGACAAAGTGCGGAGCTGGCCGAAGGGCGCGCACCAGAAGGCGCCGTGGTCGCAGATATTCGGGGCCTTCGACGTCGTCCTGAAGGGCGTCGAACCGCTCTTTCCGCGATTCACGCGCCGGCGCGCCATCGCCAAGGCGCGCGCCTTCGTCGACGAGCGCCTGAACGGCCGCGACGGTCTCGGCGCCATCTTTCCGGCGATGGTCAATTCGGTCCTCATGTACGACGTGCTCGGCGTCCCGGCCGACGACCCGCGCGTCGTCGTGGCGAGGGAATCGATCGAAGGCCTGCTCGTCATCAAGGAGGACGAGGCGTATTGTCAGCCCTGCCTTTCGCCGATCTGGGACACGGCGCTCGTCGCGCACGCATTGCTCGAGGTTGGCTCAGAGGATGCGGAGCGCGCCGCAAACGAGGCGCTCGCTTGGCTGAAGCCGAAGCAGGTGCTCGACGTTGCCGGCGACTGGGCGGCCCAGCGCCCCGACGTGCGGCCGGGCGGCTGGGCGTTCCAATACGCCAATCCACACTATCCCGATCTTGACGACACCGCCGTCGTGGTCATGGCCATGGATCGCGCGCGGGCGCGCATTGGGGAGGCAGCGCGGCCGGACTACGATACGGCGATCGAGCGTGGCCGCGAATGGCTCGTCGGCCTGCAGAGCAAGGACGGCGGCTGGGCGGCCTTCGACGCCGACAACACGCATCATTACCTGAACAACATCCCCTTCGCCGATCACGGGGCGCTACTCGATCCGCCGACCGCCGATCTGACGGCGCGCTGCGTCTCCATGCTGGCGCAGCTCGACGAGGAGGCGCCGACCAGCCCCGCGCTCGCGCGCGGAGTGGCATGGCTTGTGCATGACCAGCTCGACGAGGGGAGCTGGTTCGGACGCTGGGGCATGAATTACATCTATGGCACCTGGTCGGCGCTGTCGGCGCTGAACGCCGCCGGAGTCGATGCGCAATCGCCGACGGTCACGAAGGCGGTCGACTGGCTCGTCAGGATCCAGAATAAGGACGGCGGCTGGGGCGAGGACGGATCTAGCTACAAGCTCGACTATCAGGGCTACGAGCCCGCCCCGAGCACCCCCTCGCAGACCGCCTGGGCGCTCCTTGGATTGATGGCCGGGGGCGAGGTCGGACATCCCGCCGCCGAGCGCGGCATCGCCTATCTTGCTGCCAACCAGGGCGAGGATGGCCAGTGGGCGGAAGAGCGATTTACCGCGGTCGGGTTCCCGCGCGTCTTCTATCTGCGCTATCACGGCTATGCGAAGTTCTTTCCGCTTTGGGCGCTCGCCCGTTATCGAGGCCTGAGGCGCGGCAACAGCCGCACCGTCGCCTACGGAATGTAGAGGCTCGAAATGACGCTCCATGTTTCTCCAGATCGACTCCCCGTCCTGATGGTGACGGGGTTGGCGAAGGAGATGCGTCTCGCCGAGGGGCCGGGGCTCGTCGCCATCGCCTCGGGCGGCGATACCAGCCGGCTGCGGCGGCTTCTTTCGGAGCGGAGCCTGCCCGGCTGCCGAGCAGTGCTGAGCTTCGGGATCGCCGGCGGCCTCGATCCGAGTCTCGCCGCGGGAGACGTGGTCGTGGCGACCGGGATCGTCGCCGGCGGAAAACGCTGGCCGGCTCATCCGGCACTCGCCGACCAGCTCGCCGCGACGCTTCTGGCGGGCGGCATCGGCATCAAGCGCGCGGACATCGCGGGGGTCGACGCGCCGCTGCTGCATGCCGACGAGAAGGCGGCGATGCGGGACGCGACTGGCGCCGCTGCGGTGGATATGGAATCGCATGTCGCCTGCGAGTTCGCGGCGCGGCATGGCCTCGTCTTCGCGGCTCTGAGGATCATCTGCGATCCGGCGGCGCGGTCCATGCCGGCAGTGGTCGCCAATGCGCTGAAACCCGACGGCGGCGTCGATCACTTCGCGGTGCTGGCGGATCTGCTCAGGAAACCGACGCAGCTCGTGAAACTGCCGCGCATCGCCAACGAAGCGCGGGCGAGTTTTCGCGTCCTAGGCCGCTGTCGAGATCTTCTTGGGATTGGGCGTGGTTTTCCGGATCTCGTCGAGCTTCTCGGCGACGTTGCGTGAGAAGAAATATTCAGCCGGCCGCTGATTATCGAGCGAGATCTCCGGCGCCATCGGCCCCTCTGTCCTGACGCCGAAGAGTGACACCCAAGCGGCCTTCCACGGGCGCCTCACCGTGTCGGTCACGGCGCTCGCTTCGTATCCGCAATGCACCATGCAGTCGGCGCATTTCTCGTAATTGCCGGTCCCGTACTTCTCCCACTCGGTCTCCTCCATCAGCTCCTTGAAGGTCTTGGTGTAGCCTTCGCCGAGGAGGTAGCAGGGCC
>CAYTTC010000014.1:0-56750 GCA_964440525.1 uncultured Propylenella sp.
GCTTCTCGACCGCCGACGAGGACTATCATGCCCCAAACGAGTTCTTTCGGCTCAACAGCTTCCGCGACGGTCTGCTCGCCTTTGCGAGGCTATACGAGAGCTTGGCTTCAGATCTTCGACAGCGGCCACACGGCATGATCCCCTGAACAGCAGCAGGGTCAACCCTAGCGTCTTCGGGCCGTCCATCTCGAGCCCGAGCTTCGAGGGCACTGCTATCAGAATAGTTTCCAACGAGTGCAACAGGCGGCGGCGATGGGCCTGTCCGAGAACATCGGCAGCCGGTCCGCCAGAGGAGCTCCCGCAGAGAGGTGTGCCCGGTTAGTTTCCTCAAGCATTCAACGTCTTAGGCAAAGATTTTCCGAGCCAGCAGGCTGGTAAGCTATTGCGTTCGTTGAAAAAATCTTTCTCTTCTCGCCCTCGCGCACGTTGACTCACGCCCTTCCGCCAATGAGACTTTGCGGAACCAGGAAGCGGAGGTGGACATGCAACGGAATCTCACGCGTCGTCGGTTTCTCGGCCTCTCAACGGCATGCGCGCTTGCGTTCGGCGCTGTTGCCGGCGCCTCGACGGCGGTGCAGGCGCAGGAGCAAATCGAGGAGATCACCTGGGCGCTCCCGGCGATCAACGACACCATGTTCGTCCCACGCGCCTGGAGCACCTATGTGGGCGCGGTAATGTCGCTCGTGCAGGAAGGGCCGCTCGCCTTTGGCGACGATCTTGCGCTGATCCCCGGTGTGACCTCGGTCGAGCAGCCCGACGCGACCACCTACAAATACACCATCCGCGACGGCGTCACCTTCGGCGACGGCAGCCCGCTCACCCCCGACGACATCGTTGCGAGCTTCCAGTATCACATGAACCCCGACTCGGGCTCACAGCTCGCCGCTTTCTTCTCCGCCGTCGATACGGTCGAAGCGACCGGTCCGATGGAGGTGACCGTCAAGCTCAAGGCTCCCAACGTTCAGTTCCAGTACACGCCGGCCCATATGGCCGGGTTCATCTTCAAGAAGAGCCAGCTCGAGGAGAACCCCGAGGATATCGGCAGCCCCGACGTGCTGCCGCTTGGCACGGGTCCCTATCGCCTCGTCGAGTTCACGCCGGCCGACCGGGTCGTTCTTGAGGCCCGCGACGACTATTGGGGGCCGAAGCCGGTCGCCAAGCGGATCGTCTTCACCGCGATTCCTGACCGGCAGACGCGCTTGCTGGCCATGCAAAACGGCGACATCGACGGGACCTTCGACCTCGCCATCTCCGACATCGATCAATGGAAGGCGCTCGGCAATGTCGACGTCATCACCGCGCCGTCGCTGGGCATATTTATGCTCACCCTCGACCAATCGGCGCCGCCCTTCGACGATATCCATGTGCGGAAGGCGATCGCCTATGCCGTCGATCGCGTGGGTCTTGTGCAAGCGCTTCTGAAGGGTAACGGCGAGCCGGCCACGGCCCTCAATCCGCCGGAGATGTGGGCCGGCGTGCTGCCGCCTGACGAGGTCAAGGCTTTCTACGCTACGTTGCCGGGCTACGAGTTCGACCTCGAAAAAGCCAAGGCTGAGCTCGCCCAGTCGGCCCATGCCGGGGGCTTCGACGTGACCGTGCCGGCCCCGACCGCCGACCCCTACATGGTCAACATCATGCAGAGCGTGGCGGAGAATTTGAAGCAGATCGGCATCAACGTGACGGTGCAGGAGATCGACAACAACCAGTGGCTCGCCGGGTACTTCCGCCACGAGAACCTCGGCATGCAGACCATGGCCTACTATCCCGACTTCGCCGACGCCGCGAACTATCCCTACCTCTTCTTCGCGAGCGCCACTGCTGCTAAGGACGGGATGAACGGGTCGAACTTCAAGAACTCGGAGGTGGACGCGGCGCTCACCGTCGCCAACGAGCAATCCGACCCGAAGGCGCGCGCGGACGCGCTGAAGAAAGTCTTCGAGATTGCCAACGAAGACGTTGCGCTGGTGCCGATTTTTTGGCCGGCCTCGGCGATGGCGATCAACAACAAATACAAGCTCACCGGCTACAACGCCTTCTGGTACAACGTGCCGTGGGCGATCCGCGGCTTCGGCCTGAAATAGCCGCCAACGGGCCGCGGTTGAACCGCGGCCCGACCGTCACGGACAGGGCCAATGGGAGCGGGCGGCATGGACAAACTCGCTCTGGCCGCCGACCGACTCGACCGGCTGAGATTTCCCTCTGATATCTCATTTGAAAAGGACGGCGGTGCCCTTGCCGCGGCTGTCCGGCCGGCGAGCCGCGAGACTCGGGAGAGCTATGCGAGCCGCATCTGGCGCTATGCGCTCGATGGATCGGCGAGCGAGCTCACGCACGGTCCGAACGGCGATTACTCACCCCGCCATTCCCCAGTCGATGGCCGCCTCGCCTTCACCTCCGACCGCACGACCAAGGGAAAGGCCGACCTTCTCATCCTCGACAACGGCACGGTGAAACCGCTCGGCACGATCCCTGGCACCGTCGAGGATCTGCGCTGGACCAGCGATGGCCTGGCAATCGTTGTGCTTGCCGCCGATCGCGGGCTCGACGGCGGCGCCACCAACGGGGCGAAGCGCCTCTCGTGGGGAGACGAGGAAGACCCCACCGTCGACAACCCGAAGGTAGCACGGCGAAGGCTCTTCAAGGTTGATGCCGAGGACGGGACCACCGTGGAAGTCGGTCCCGCCGATCTCAGCGTCTGGGAATTCGACCCCCTCGGGACTGACGCCGCGATTGCGCTTGTCTCGGACGACCCGGGCGAGCGCGGCTGGTATCACACCCGGCTTGTCCGTATCGATTTCGCCTCACGCGCGGCCACCGTGCTGCACCGATCGAGCTGGCAGCTGCTCTCCCCTTCGGCCTCGCCGTCGGGCAAGCGCATCGCCTTTCTCGAAGGTTGGTCGAGCGACCGCGGCCTGGTTGCCAGCGAGATTCGAGTTCTCGAAATAGCGACCGGTGAGCTTTCGACCATCGCGGCCGCCGAAGCGTCCGACGTCACGACATTCCAATGGCGCGACGAGGAGAGCCTGTGGTTCGCGGGCTGGTCGAAGCTCGGGGCGGTCTACGGCGTCGTGCAAACCGACGGAAGAATCCTCTGGTCGCAATACGAGGACGCCATCGTCGGCACGAACAGTTTTTCGGCGCAAATCTCCCCCGCGCCGGACAAGGCTGGATTCGCCGCGGTGCGGGAGACAGCCGGCGAGCCTCCCGAAATCGTCTTCAAGGTGGCATCCGATGCGGATTGGAAGTCCGTCACCCGGATGAACGGAACGGTCGCCAGCGAATTTAACGACTACCCGGAAGTCCGCCCGCTCCGTTGGAAGGGCCCAGGGGGCCTCGATCTCGACGGTCTGGTGCTGCTGCCGCGCGAGCGGACCGGCCCGTTGCCGACGATCGTAGACATCCATGGCGGCCCGAGCTGGGCAGCAAAATACGCTTTCAATCCGGGTTACGCGCTGCCCTTTGCCGCCGCCGGCTACGCGGTCTTCCTGCCGAACTATCGCGGCAATACCGGCTGGGGCCAAAAATTCGCGCGGCTGAATATCGGCGATCCCGGCGGCGCAGAGTTCGAAGATATCCTTGCCGGCATCGACCGCTGCGTGGCCGAGGGCTTCGCCGATCTCGCCCGGCTCGGCGTCACCGGCGTGAGCTATGGCGGCTACATGACGGCCTGGGCGGTGGCGACCACCGGCCGCTTCAAGGCGGCGGTCATGATCTCAGGCATCTCCAATCAGCTTAGCAGCCACTATTCGTGCAATCACGACTTCCACGGCTTCATCAACGGCGGGCCGCTCAACGAGAAGCGCAACCTCGACGTCGCGCTTGACCGCTCGCCGATCATGCGGCTCGACCGGCCGACGACGCCGACCCTCATTCTTCACGGAGCCGAAGACCGCTGCACGCCGCTCGGCCAGGCGCAGGAATTCTATGCGGCGCTGCTTGAGCGCGGAGTGGATGCCGAGCTGGTCGTCTATCCGCGCGAGGGTCACGGCTTCCAGGAGCGCGGGCACCGGCTGGACGCCTGGCGGCGGACCGTCGCGTGGTTCGACCGCTTTCTCGGATCGGAGCGGTGAGCGGCTCGGATCTCGTCCGCTTCATCCTCCGGCGGCTGGCTGTCGCCGTGCCGCTCCTCCTAATCATCTCCCTCGGCGTCTTCGCGCTCGTACATCTCGCGCCCGGCGATCCGGTCAGGGCGCTCCTCGGCACACGGCCGTCAGACCCGGAGACGCTCGCGGCCCTGCGCGAGCGCTACCACCTGAACGATCCCTTCATCGTCCAGTACGGCAAATGGCTTTGGCAGGTACTGCAAGGCGATCTCGGCCGCTCGATCAACGGCAACCGCCGGGTGCTCAACGCGATCAGCGAGCGCGCCAGCGTCACCATACTTCTCAGTCTGATCAGCACGTTCATCGTGCTCGTGGCCGGCATCTTGCTCGGTGTCGTCGCGGCCCTCCGGCGCGGCACGCAACTTGATCGCGCAGTGGTGATGTTCGGAGTCTTCGGTATTTCGTCCCCCGCCTTCGTCACCGGAATTTTCCTGCTTTACTTGTTTGGCGTCGTGCTTGGCTGGTTCCCGACCTTTGGACCCGGTCGCGGCTTCGTCGATCGCCTCTGGCACCTGACGCTGCCAGCCGTGGCGCTCGCTTTGTCGGTGATGGCGATCGTGGTGAAGATCACCCGCGCCGCGATGATCGAGGAGCTCGACAAGGATTACGTCGTCTTCGCACGGGCGCGCGGCATGAGCCCGGGGCGTATTACATTCGCCTACGTGCTCCGCAATGCGCTGATCCCCGTTGTCACCGCCGCCGGCATCATCGTCGTCGGCCTGCTCGCCAACGCGATTTATGTCGAGGTGACCTTTGCGCTTCCCGGCCTCGGCTCCCTTATCGTTGACGCGGTGCAGAAGCGCGATATCCCGCTTATCCAGGGCACGACTTTGGTCTTTGCCTGCTTCGTGGTCGTCGTCAATCTCATCGTCGACGTCATCTACGCGCTGATCGATCCGCGCATCCGCTTCGGCAGGGTCGCCTCATGACGGCGCCCGCCGGGACAATCCGGACGGAACGTGGATATCACGGTGCCTCCGCGCCAGGCGCCGTCATCATTGCCATCCTGATGATGGCGGTCGTCGTGATCTGCGCGGTTTTCGGCTCAGGGATTGCGCCGGATTCGCCGTTCACCCAGCGGCTTTTTGTCGGCGACCGGCCGCCGTCGGCGGAGTTTCTTGCCGGCACCGACCTTCTCGGCCGTGACGTGCTTTCCCGCGTCATTCATGGAGCGTGGACTGCTCTCGTCGGTCCGATCGTGATTGCGGTGGGGGCCTTCGCCATCGCGACGCTGCTCGGCCTTCTTTCGGGCTATCTTGGCGGTCTGGTCGACTCGGCGATAATGCGGTGGGTCGATTTCATGATCGCGCTGCCCGGGCCTCTCGTCGCCATCGTTGTCGTTGGCGTGGTTGGCGGCGGTTACTGGACGGCAGTCCTTGTGTTGATCATCCTCTTTACGGCGCCCGATACCCGCATCGTCAGAAGCGCCGTCCTCGAACAGCGGCCACTTCCTTATATCGACGCGGCGAGGTCGCTAGGCGTATCGAAGGCGCGCATCCTTTTCGTGCACATCCTGCCGAACGTGCTGCCGATCATCCTCGCCTACGTTTTGCTCGACTTTGCCTTCGCGCTGATCAATCTCGCCGGCCTGTCCTTCCTCGGTCTAGGCGTCGGGCCAGGCACGCCGGACTGGGGCCGGATGCTGTTCGAAAACCGCACCATCCTTTTCTCAAACCCGGTCGCGCTGCTGCTGCCGGCGGCGATGATCATCCTGACTGCGGTCAGCATGAACCTGATCGGCGACTGGTTATTCGAGCGGCTGACCCGGTGAGTGCAGCGCCGAACCCGCCGCCCGCGCCGCCACCGCTTCTCTCTATCCGCAGCCTGTCGATCGCCGCCGGCGGCGGCAGCGCGCGGCGGACCATCACGGTCGGCACCGATCTCGACCTCGCGCGCGGCGAAGCCATCGCGATCGTGGGCGAATCGGGCTCGGGGAAATCCTTGACCGCGAAGGCGATCGCGCGGCTCCTGCCACCGAATGTCTCCGCGGCGGGTTCAATACGCTTCGACAGGCTGGACCTCATGGCGCTCTCCGAGCGCGAAATGCAGGGCGTGCGGGGTCGGCGCATCTCGATGCTTCTGCAGGATCCCTTCACGATGATGAACCCGCTGATGCGCTCGGGGTCGCACATCGAGGAGATGCTCACCGACCGACCGGAGTATTCGAGCAGGGCCGCGCGATCGGCGGAGCTGCGGCGCCGTCTCGCTGAGGTGGGCATCGAAGGCGAGGACGTGCCGAACCGGATGCCGTTCCAGCTTTCGGGCGGCATGTGCCAGCGAGTCGCGCTTGCCGCCGCGCTCGCCCGCGACCCGGAGCTCCTTATCGCCGACGAGCCGTCGACGGCGCTCGACGTCACCACTCAGTCCGAGATCATGAAGCTGTTGAAGCGCGTGCAGGTAGAGCGCGGCATGAGCCTCATACTGATCACTCACGATCTTCGGCTGGCCTTTTCCACCTGTGACCGTGTCTACGTGCTCTACGCGGGCTCGGTGCTGGAGGTCGGGGACGCGGGGAGCGTGGAGAGCGACCCGCAGCATCCCTACACGCTGGGTTTGTTGCTTTCCGAGCCGCCGGCGGAGAAGCGCGTGCCGCGTCTTATCGCGATACGCGGCTCGGTGCCCCGCCCCGACGACGTAGCGGGCGGCTGCGCCTTCGCCGACCGCTGCGACTGGGTGCAAGAGGAATGTCGGGCCGCAAAGCCCGCTCTTTCCGAAACGGCGCCTGGACGCTTTTCCGCCTGCATCCGCCGGCGCGACATCGAGGAGGATATGCGCGCTTTGCGCCGTCGCGTCCTCCAGTCAGCGACGGTCCCAGGAGGAAATATTGCAGGGCTGCCGCTCATTCGCGTGAGCAATCTGGTCAAGACCTTTCTCGGCCGTCGCGGCCGCCCAATTCATGCGCTTAAGGGGGTCTCGATCGAGATCGCGCCCGGCGAAAGCGTCGGACTTGTCGGCGAGTCCGGTTCAGGCAAGACCACGCTTGGCCGCTGCCTCGTCGGCCTCGAGACTCCCACCAGTGGTATGATCGAAGTTGACGGCGTTCCGGCCGCGGACTTTGGAGCGCTCTCGCACGACGAGCGGTCGCGGGTTCGCCGCACGATCCAGATGGTTTTTCAGGATCCCTATTCGACGCTCAATCCGCGGCACTCGGTGCGCCGCAGTTTGACCGAAGCGCTGCGCGCCGCCGGCGACCTCAATAGAGATACGGAAGCTCGCATTCGCGCATTGCTCCGCGACGTCGGACTGCCCGAGGATTTCGCCGACCGGCGTCCGGCCTCGCTCTCGGGCGGCGAACGCCAGCGTGTGGCGGTCGCCCGCTCGCTGGCGATCGGCCCCAGAATTCTGGTTTGTGACGAGCCGGTTTCAGCGCTCGACGTATCGGTGCAGGCCCAGATCCTCAATCTCTTCAAGCGCCTGCACGACGAGCTTGGGCTCTCCTATCTTTTCATTACGCACGACCTCGCGGTCGTCCGCCAGATCGTCGACCGCGTGTACGTGCTCTATCAGGGCGAAGTCGTGGAGCACGGCCTGGCCGAGGAGGTCATGAGCCGCCCAAAGCACCCTTACACACGACGCCTCATCGACTCGATCCCGCGCTCCGCCACCCAGCGAATGAATACGTAGAGGCACATCCTTGTCCTCGGTCAGCCTGGCCGGCCAGGACCGCATACACGCCCCCAAATCCGTCTGCCGACGGTTAGCTAGGTTTGTCAGCAAAACCGCGTTTGATCAGCCGGCAGACGATCTAGCAGCAGAGGGTCGCGTTGGACGCACTCCCTTACAATTCACGCGGAGTGGTTTCCCGAAAACGCTGAAGCTCGTAGCGACCGTCGAGTAGTCGGCGCCGTCGCGGATTCGCTTTGGCCGCTAGCGGTGCGCTAAGTCTCAGTGCCGCCAGTCGCGGCGAAAATCGGATGGCGATTTGCCGGCGATCTTTCGGAACGAGGTGTTGAAGGCGCTGAGCGAGCCGAAACCGCTCTCCATGGCCACCCGGAGGATGCTGGCCTCGTCCTTGATGAGAAGTGCCTGCGCGTAGCTCAGGCGCAGCAAATTGACATACTCGTTGAGCGTCATGCCCGTCGACTTTCTGAATATGCTCATCGCGTATTTCGGATGGATGTCGGCAAATATTGCAATGTCGGACGAACTGATGTCCTGGCGAAAATTTTCAGCAACAAAATCGCATATGCGTTTCACTCTCCCGAACGAAAGCGGGTTGACGTCTTCAGCGGCGCCAGCGCCCTCTGTGGACGCATCGATCAGTCTGAACGGATCGAAGGGCACGCGCTCGATCCGCAGCAGCAGCTCATTGATTGAGTGCTCTACTTTAGCAGCGTCTCCGGAAATCATGTATTCGGACCAGCGATCGAAGCTGTAGTGGTCGCTCTCGTCCGGCGCGGCGGTAACGAGCGTTGCCCCGTGCATGAGGCTGCGCTGAATCGAAAGGGGAAGACGCAGTCTGAAGAAGTGCACCAGCGGCAAGTGCACTGCAACAAACTCCGCATCGTCGGAGGCGTCGATCACTTGATGCGGCAGTCCTCCCCAGAAGAATGCCAGCGCACCGCTTTCGAGCTCCACACTGTGACGGTGCATCTGATAGCGCACCGCCCCTCGCATCACGAAATTGACCTCGGCCTGCGCATGCCAGTGCGGGCGGCTCATCAGGCCGGGCTGATCGTGCGCCACCTCGAGCCGATTGGGTGCTTTCTCGACGGTGCTCTCAGACGGCTCCCAAATGCGCTTTGTCATACTCTTACCATCCGGCAACTCGCTCTTCCCGTTCAAGGCGACGGCAGTCATCCGACTGGTAGTTTAGAATTGGCGGCCGGAGAGAGCAAAGAAGAAAGGGAGGAGTATGATGCGCCAACATTTATATTGCGCTGCGGTAATCGGAGCACTGGGCCTGGGATCGAGCATCGGAGATGTTCGGGCCGAACCCGCGGGCGAGATCACCATCTGGAGCTGGAACATCGCCGCGGAGGCGCTCGAGATGCTCGCGCCTGATTTCAACAAGAAGTATCCAGACGTCAAAGTGAGCGTCGTCAACATGAGCCACAACGACGTGCGCGATCGCTCGCTCGCGGGGTGCGCGGCCGGCGGCGCCGACATGCCCGACATCGTGACCGTCGAGAACAGCGGTGAGGCGGAGCTCTACTGGAACCGGTTCCCCGATTGCTTCGCCAAACTCAACCAGTTCGGCGTCGAAAAGTACAAGGACGTCTTCCCGGCGTTCAAGTGGACCGAATTGACGATCGGCGACGACGTCTACTCGCTGCCTTGGGATTCCGGTCCGGTCTTCGCGTTCTACCGCCGCGACATCTATGAGAAGGCCGGCGTCGATCCGAATTCGATCGAGACCTGGGACGACTGGATCGCGGCAGGCAAGAAGATCCTGGAGGCAACCGGCGGCAAGACCAAGATGGCCGCCATGGAACTCGGCACCGACGACGAATGGTTCCGCATGTTGGCCAACCAGGCCGGCTGCTGGTACTTCAGCCCCGAGGGCGACTCGATCATCGTCAATCAGCCGGGCTGCGTGAAGGCGCTCGAAACCATCAAGAAGCTCTGGGACGCCGGTCTGTTGGCGGTCGGTGACTGGAACGGAAAGTTGCAATTGATCAAGGCCGATGGCGTTGCCGGCGCGCTATGGGGCGGATGGTACGAGGGCGGCATCCGCTCGGCTACTCCCGAGCAGTCGGGCAAGTGGGGCGGCTATCCGATTCCGGCGCTCGAGCCGGGCGGCGTGCGCGCGGCCAATACCGGCGGATCGTCGCTCGCCATCACCGAAGGCTCGCAGAACAAGGAAGCGGCCTGGGCCTTCATCGAGTACGCTCTGACCACAGTCGAAGGCCAGGAGTCGATGTTCAGGAACCGCGGCCTTGTTCCGTCGCTTCTGGCAGCGGCGGAGGGTGACTTCGCCAAGTCGCCGCTGGAATTCTGGGGCGGCCAGGCGTTGTGGGCCGACATGATGGCGACGGCGGACAAGATTCCGATCTCCCGCGCCACGCAATTCTACGTCGACGGCCGCGCCATCATGAAAGTGATCGTCAACGACTATCTGACGACCGACAAATATCCGTCGGCCAAGGCAGCGCTGGACGATGCCGCGGCGCAGCTCTCCGCGGCGAGCAGCCTACCCATCGCCGACGGCAGCTAGATTCCTCTCGCGGCGTAGGGGGCCGGCCTAGGGCCGACCCCTTTTTTCTCTTCCGCGCCGACACATTTCGGGCGAATCTATCCGACATGCGCCGTCAAAACCTCGCCGCGTACCTGTTTCTAGCGCCCTATCTCGCGGTGTTTTTGGTGTTCTGGGCGTGGCCGATCGTTCAATCGGTCAACTATTCGTTCATGAATACGCGCGTGAACCCCTGGCGTTACCAGCCGGGCGCCAATTGGGGCCGCCTGTTCGCCGATCAGGCATTCTACAACGCCCTCGAAAACTCCCTGTTCTTTCTGATCGTGCAGGTCCCGGTGATGCTGGCGCTCGCCACAATCCTGGCGCTCGCCCTCAATTCAACGGTGCTGAAATGGCGCGGCATCTTCCGCTTCGCCTTCTTTGCACCTGTCGTCGTCGGCGAGGTCGCCTATTCGGCCATCTTCAAGCTGCTGTTCAACGGCCAGTTCGGAGCGGTCAACGGCATACTCGGCGCATTCGGCTTGACCGGGCCGGATTGGCTGAACCGGCCGGGCACCGCCTGGGCCGTCATCATCATTGCCGTCACCTGGCGGTGGACCGGTTACAACGCCATCATCATCCTCGCCGGCTTGCAGAGCATTCCGCAGGAGCTCTACGAGGCGGCGGAGATGGATGGCGGGTCGAAGACCCGCCAATTCTTCTCGATCACGCTGCCCTTGCTGGCGCCGGTGCTCACCTTCGCGCTCGTGCTGTCGATCATCGGCTCGCTGCAGCTTTTCGCCGAGCCCTACCTCATTACCATGGGCGGGCCGGGCTCGGCGACCGAGACTCTCGGCTACTTCCTCTATCAATCGGGTTTTCGGACGGTCAACTTCGGCTACGCCTCGGCGATCGCCTATACGGTGGCCCTCCTCGCCGCCATCTTCTCGATCATCCAGATCAGTTTCTTCGGGAGAAGCCGGGGTTGACGCCGAGCATCTGGGCGAGGATCGGGCTGCACGCGCTGCTTTTGCCATTGGCAGCGCTCTGGGTGTTGCCGCTCTGGCTGATGATCACCTACTCGACGCTTCCGGAGGATCAGTTCTACCGGGCAACCGTTCCGCTCCTGCCGAGCAACGCTTTCCTCGACAACTGGGCTCTGCTCCAGGAGCAGACGCCGTTCCTGAGAGCCATGTGGAATAGCATCGGCACCTCTGTGCTCTACACGGTCAGTTCCGTGCTGCTGACCAGCATGGCTGGGTACGCTTTCGCTCGCTATCAGTTCTTCGGTCGCACCACGCTCTTCACCATTGTCATCGCGACGTTGACCATCCCGTTCTTCGTGGTGGTCATCCCGCAATTCGTCCTGGTCGCCCGCGACCTGAAGCTGACCAACACCTGGTGGGCAGTCATCGTCCCGCAGCTCTTCAATTCGGTCGGCGTCTTCTTCATGCGCCAGAACTTCCAGGCCCTGCCGCAGGAACTGCTGGATGCCGCGCGGGTCGACGGCGCCAGCGAATTTCGCACGTTCTTCCAGATCGCAATGCCGCTCGTGCTCCCGGCCGTGGCGGCGCTCTCGATCATCCTGTTTCTGGGCGCCTGGAACAGCTATCTCTGGCCGCTGCTGGTGCTCAACAAGCCGGGGGCGCTCACCGCGCCCGTCGCGCTCGGAGCCCTCATTGGGCTAAACCGGGTATTCTGGAACGGGATCATGGTCGCGACTGTCGTCATGACGGTGCCGATGCTGGTCTTGTTCCTCTTCCTGCAGCGGTATTTCATCGCCGGAATCACTGCGGGCGCGGTGAAATGACGGCTGCGGCAGACGGGAGCGGAGTCGCTCTGCGCTAAGAGGGACTCTCCAGCCGGCCCCTAAAAACGCGCGCCGCGCTGCCGCTACCCCTCCAGCCAGCGCACCTGTTCCGGCGTCAGCTTGATCTGAAGCCCTTTCAAGCTGTCATCGAGCTCCTGCAGCGTGCGCGGACCAATCAGCGGCACGACAGGGAACGGCTGCGCAAGAACGTACGCGAGGGCCACATGGATCGGGCTCTTGCCGATTTCTTCGGCCAACTCGATCGCGCGATCACGCCGTTCGAAGTTTTTGTCCGAATACCAAACGCGCACAAGCTCCTCGCTCTCGCGCTTGTCGCGTCCGGCGCGGTCGGTGAAGAACCCCCGTGCCTGGCTCGACCATGCGAAGTTCGGAAGCTGCCTGGCCTTAAGCCACTGTTTCCATTCATCATCTGAGGAGGACACGCACCCTGGCCAAATGACGTCTTGCATTTCGGCCAGGGCAAAATTGTTTGAGAGCGCGCCGGGGCGCTGCTTCCCGGTCCGGTCCGCATACTCAATCGCTGCGTCGATCCTCGGGCGGGTCCAGTTGGAGCCGCCGAAGATGCCGCGAATTCGGCCTTTCTTTACCTCCGCGTCCATTGCGTCGACGAACTCACCCACCGGGACCTCTGGATTGTCACGGTGCATGAAATAAACATCGACGTAGTCGGTCTTGAGCCGCTCAAGCGATTGGCTCAGCTGCTTCTCGATGACATCCGGATAGCAGAGTGGCGTGTGAGCGCCTTTTGCGATGAGGACCGCCTGCTCGCGGACACCGCGGCGCGTGTGCCAGTCCCCAAAGAGTTTCTCGGTGTAGCCCGAGCCGTAGACAAAGCCCGTGTCGAAGAGATTGCCGCCCGCCTCCCAGAAAGCGTCGAGCAGGATCGCGCCCGAGGAGAAGGTGCGGAAATCTTCGAAGCCCAGCGCCACGGCCGACGGTTCCTTGGAAAGTCCGGGGACTGGGCGCTTGAAGATGGTGGCGCCGCCGGATTTGAGCTTGCGGCCCGAGAGCGTGTTCGTGCGGCGGCTTGGCTTTTCGATGTCGTATTCGAGACCGACCGCGGTGCGCCATTGATCGAGCACGCGGGCATTGCCGAGGCTGTCGGCCCAGCTCATGCCCGGTGGGGCGAATTCCTGCCGGCCGGCGCGGATGGCTTCGCCCGCCGCATCGACCTCGAAGGCATAGAGATGACGAGTCTCGTTCACGCTGATTGTCTCGCGCTTGCCGTCGCGCAAGATGAGGTCGATCTTGCCCAGACCCTGATCCCGGTTGCCGCCCGCGAACCAGAAATCGGGCACCTCGATGCGGCCGGTGGTGCCGATGATACGCAGCACGTTCTCCTGCTGCACCGAGATCGAGCACGACACCTCGGCAATGATGTTGTTGGGAAAGCGCAGCACCGCCGAGGCCCATTCGTCGACCCCGGTCTCACCAAGATGCGCGGCGCCCACGACCTTGATCGGATCGAGGAAAGGCTTGCCGGCAGCCGCGCCCGCGATGAAGCGCGACATCGAGACAGGATACCCGCCGACATCAAGGATGCCGCCGCCGGCGAGGTCGTTGGCATAGAGCCGGTGCTCGGGCATCACGCGTGGCATGGCAAAGCCGAAACTCGACTTCACCATGCGCACCTCGCCGATCGCCCCGGAGGCGATCAGCTCACCGAGTTTGGCGGTCTGCGGGTGCAGACGGTACATGAACGCTTCGCCCGCGAATGTCCCGGCTTTGCGGTGGGCATGAAGCACCGCATCGATCTCGAATGCCGTTAGCGCCATCGGCTTCTCGATCAGCACGTGCTTGCCGGCCTCGGCCGCCTTGATCGCCCATTCGGCATGGCCCGGATGCGGCGTGGAGATGTAGACGGCCTCGACATCGGGATCGTCGATCAGTGCCTGATAGCCGTCGACGATGCGGGCGTTGGGGAAAGCCTCGGCGAGTCCTTCCTTTTTCGGGTTGCGGGTTCCGATGGCGACGAGCTGGCCGGTGCGCGAATGGTTGACGCCACCCAGAAAGGCCTTGGCGATGTCGCCCGGCCCCACGATGCCCCAGCGCACGGGGGACGACTCAGAGCTCATTGGCTCTCCCTTGAGAAAAACTTCCGGCGGTTCCCAGCTGCGGTCCGCGGAAAGGCAGGTGATCGGATTCCAAAGGCGGCCTATCGCAAACGCCGAGTGACGCTGTCAAATGAGGCATTGGCTAGCGCAACGATTCCACCGGGTATCGTGTGAAGCTGAGCGATGATCTTACAAAGCAAGTGGGCCCAGGCACAATCGCTCGACCGCGAAACGCAGGAAGTTCTGCTCAGATTGCCTGAGCCATGAGCGATCCCCGACTGGTCAGCGCCGAGCCGTCGTAGATCGAAACCTGGTTTCGTCCAGCCGCCTTGGCCGCGTAGCACGCAGCGTCCGCTTCACTGATCATCGTGGCGAGGCTGGGTGATTCTGCCGTAACTGCCGTGACGCCGATGCTCGCTCCGATCTCGTAGCTACTCCCGCCCCAGGTGAAGCGCGTACTGGAAAGAGTATCGATGATTTTCTGAGCCACCATTTTCCCCGCAGCAGGCGAGCAGTCGGGAAGGAGCAATGCAAATTCATCGCCCCCCATACGGCCAACAAAATCCTCGGCCCTGCAGACATAATTAATCACTTCGCAGACCTCACGCAGGAGCACATCGCCTGCCATATGGCCGGAGCTGTCATTGACCGCCTTGAAACGATCGAGGTCAATGAAGCAGAGGGCGAATTCGCGATGTTCGCGGCGGGCCAGCTCGCGGGCCTCGAGCAGTTTCGCTTCGAACGCGGCTCGATTGGGCAAACCAGTCAGGCTGTCATGTCTGGCTGTGTGCGCAAGTTGCCGCTGTACTGCGCGACTCTGAGTGATGTCCTGGAAGACAAGGACCGCGCCGATGATCTCACCAGTCGCCGCTTTCACCGGCGAGGCGGAATTGCCGACCGCCCGCCTTTCCCCGGTTCGGCTAAGCAGGATCACGTCTCCATCAGGAGAGAATGTCACCTTCCGTTCGAGACACTCCGTGACCGGATTTCGCGCCGTCTTTCCGCGCGCCTCGTCGACGAGGGCAAATACCTCCTCGACCAGCCTGCCCGCCGCCTCGGAAATTTGCCAACCCGTCATTGTCTCGGCAACCGGATTCATGAACGTGACGCGGCCGCCCGCGTCGGTTGAGATCACCCCGTCCCCAATGGAGTGGAGTGTAATGCGAAGACGCTCTTTTTCTTCAGCGAGCTGTGTTTGAACTGCTTTCAAGCTGGTGATGTCGATGTCGGTCCCTATGATGCGAGCGACCGAACCGTCAGGCATCCATTCGACGGGCTTGCCGCGGCTGAGGATCCATATCCAGTGGCCGTCCCGATGGCGCTCTCGGTACTCAAAGGCGTTGTATTCGACCTTACCCGAATCCTGCAGGAGTGCTGCCGCCACGATCCGATCCCGATCGTCGGGATGAACCCTCTCGATCCATGCCTCCTGCGAACTGTCGACTGTTTCGTCGGGGTCGATGCCCCGCATTCGCTTCCACATGCGCGAGAAGAAAGCTGTCTTGTTCCTGAGGTCGTGATCCCAAACGCCTTGGCCGGCTCCTTCAAGCGCGAAGTTCCAACGGCTCTCGCTCTCGGCGAGCGCCGCCTCGGCACGCTTTTGCCGGTCGATGTCAGTGATCTGGACGATCAGCTGGGCCGGTCGCCCGCTACGATCATCCTTCAGCGCTGAAGCTGAGGACAGGCCCCAAAACGAACTGCCATCCTTCCGGAGAAATCGTCGTTCCGATTGGTATGTCGCGATTTGTCCGCTCGCCAGGCGGGCAAGCTCGTCGTCGGCCGCCGCAAAGTCGCTCGGGTGGACGAGCTCGCCGGTCCCGAGCCCGATGCATTCGCTCGGCTCATAGCCGAACGTCTCGGCATAGGCGCGATTCGCATAGATCAGCCGTCCATTCGTGCCAACGAGGGCCATGCCGACAGCAGCATTCTCCATGACATCGCGAAGCACCGCCTCGCGCTGTCGGAAGCCGAAAATCTGAGCACCCGGTTGAGAAAGCTTGGCGGAAGGCATCCGCGAGCGTACGCCAAGCGCGTTAAGGGCAAGACTATTCCGCTCTGCGCATTTTCAACGATGCCGTATCGGGCATTTTCGATCCGATTTGGTCGAATAGCCGGCTACCTAGGCGAGCGCGCATGGGAATGGCGGATTTCAGCCATTCCGCCGGAGAATGTTCGAAAGAAAGATATTTGCAGAACGTCTTGCCCCGGGGCTGACCACGCCTCGCGAAAAATTCGCTCGCAAGAGTCCCGGATTCACGGGAAAATGCCTGCGATGGCAGAACGGATCGCGACTAACGACGTCAAGCAGGCCCGTACGCTGGCGGATGCCATCGTCGACACGGTTCACGAGCCCTTGGTCGTGCTCGACAGGGACCTCCGTGTCGTCGCGGCGAGCCGCTCTTTCTACCAGACGTTCGGGGTCGCCCCCGAAAATACTCAGGGCCGCCTGTTTTACGAGCTGGCCGATGGCCAGTGGAGCATCCCGGCGCTTCGCAAACTTCTCGAAGAAGTCATTCCCCAGCACCGTATCGTCGAGGCCTACGAGATTGAGCACGACTTTGCGTCGGTCGGTCGCCGTACGCTGCTGCTCAACGCGCGTCAGGTTTTCGACGAAGCCAACCCGAACTCCGCTCTGCTGCTGGCTATAGAGGATGTCACCGGAAGACGCGCCACCGAACGCGAGAAGGACGACCTGCTGCGCGAGAAGGAGATGCTGCTGGAGGAGATGCGGCACCGCGTCGCCAACAGCCTCCAGATCATCGCCAGCATCCTTTTGCTGAAAGCGCGGACTGTGCAATCGGAGGAAACCCGCCGGCACCTTCAGGACGCGCATCAGCGTGTCATGTCGGTAGCCACTGTGCAGGAGCAATTGCGGGGAACTGGGCACGGAGATCGAATCGAGATCGGTCCATATCTGACGAAGCTGTGTGACAGCCTCGCAAAATCGATGATCGGTGCTGACCGCTTGGTCGATGTCGTGGTGGAGGCTGGGGCGGGCGCAGCGGTCTCGGGCGAGGCAGTGAGCATTGGCCTGATCGTGACCGAGCTTCTGATCAACGCCGTAAAACATGCCTTTCCGGCCGAGCGATCCGGCACGATACGCGTCAGCTATGAAGCCACCGGATCAGCGTGGAGTCTGTCGGTGTCTGATGATGGCGTCGGGCGCGTCAGCGAGAACGGCCACCTCGCATCGACGCCCGGCCTCGGCACGAGTATCGTCGAAGCGCTCGCCCACCAGCTCGACGCGCGCGTGGAGATCTCCAGCGGGCCGCAGGGAACGACCGTATCGGTCGTTCACGGCGCCAGCCCGTAGGAAGCGCGTGCAGGCCGGGAAGCGCGCCGCCGGCTCGCCAAACACTTCGGGATCCTGCGGCTGGCAGTGCTGCCAGCAAAAATGATCCGACGTGTCGATTACCCAAAACCTCGTTCGTCGTGATGTTAGAGCCAGGGTTTACACCCGGCGGGAAACCGCCCGGCAGCCCGGCTTCGAAACCGGAAGGAGAACGACGATGCGATTCATGATTGTCGTCAAGGCCACCAAGGACACCGAAGCCGGCGCCATGCCGGAAGATGACAAGCTCATGGCCTCCATGGCGGGCTTCCACGAGGAGCTCGTGAAGGCGGGTGCGCTGCTCGACGCCTCGGGACTCCAGCCGAGCTCGAAGGGCTGGCGCATCAAGTATTCCGGGAACAAGCGCACCGTTGTCGACGGGCCCTTCACGGAGGCGAAAGAGCTCGTCGCCGGCTACACGATCATCCAGGTGAAGTCGAAGGAAGAGGCGATGGAATGGAGCCGCCGCTTTCCCAATCCCTCCATCGACGGGAAGGAAGCCGAGATCGAGATCCGTCCGCTGTACGAGCTGGAGGATTTCGGCCCAAGCGAAGCGGCCGACCGCTTTCGCAAGATGGGGGTCGGCGGGAGGTAGCAACAGGCGCGCCGAATCTCTCTGCCACGCGACGAGGTGTGGAAAAAGATTCGTAGCGACGTGTCGATCGCGCGAAACACCGTTCGTCGTGATGGTGAGTGGGGCGAATTCAGCCGGCAGGCTACTGGAATCAAGAGGAGTATGGACAATGCGTTTCATGGTCATTGTAAAGGCGAACAAGGACTCCGAGGCAGGCGTTCTTCCTGATGAGAAGATCCTGACCGAGATGGGCAAGTTCAACGAGAAGCTGGTGAAAGCCGGAATCATGCTCGCCGGTGAAGGGCTGCAGGCAAGCTCAAAGGGCGCGCGCGTGCGGTTTTCCGGTGGCAAACGCACGGTGATTGACGGACCCTTCACAGAAGCTAAAGAACTGATCGCCGGCTTCTGGCTTTGGAAGGTCAACTCGCTCGACCAAGCGATCGATTGGTTGAAACGCGCGCCCTTCGACGAGACCGAGGTCGAGATTCGCCAGGTGTTCGAGGCGGACGATTTCGGCGAAAACTTTACACCGGAGGCTCGCGCACTGGAGGAGCGGCTGCGCGCCGAAAGCGAGAAACTGGCGAAGGGCAAGACGAGCTGACTGGGAGTTCGCCTGCGGGCAAACTCAAATCACACGAAGGGAGAGATTATGTTGGTTCAACCTTATCTGAATTTCGAGGGTCGCGCCGAAGAAGCCATCGAATTCTACAAGAAGGCCGTCGGCGCGAAGGTGACGATGCTGATGCGTAACGGCGAAAGCCCCGACAAGCCGCCACCCGGCATGATCCCGCCCGGCTCGGAGCAGAAGATCCTGCACTCTGCAATGACGATCGGCGACAGCGTCATCATGGCGACCGACGGCATGGTCTCAGGCAAACCGAAGTTTGACGGCATCTCGCTGTCCCTCACAGCCAAGGACGATGCCGAAGCGAAGAAGCTGTTCAACAACCTCGCCGATGGCGGTCAGATGACGATGCCGCTCAACAAGACCTTCTTCGCCTCGAGCTTCGGCATGGTCGCCGACAAGTTCGGCGTGAATTGGATGGTGATTGCCGGTATGACCAACCCATAAGACTTGCCAGCTTTATGCGGCCTGCCGCTATTCAGATGGCGGTAGGCCGATCATTCTTCGCTGGCCCCAGCACATTCACCCAAGGAACCGGAGAAGACTGATGCAAACCGCCGATCCAACTGTTCCGATTTCCAAAGGGGCGCTCTGGACGGGGCGCGTGCTCAGCGGCCTCGTTATCCTGTTCCTGATCTTCGATATCGTTGTGAAGCTCATTCCGCTCGATATCGCGCTGACGACATCAGTCGAGCTCGGATATCCATCGACCGCGTCGTTTGCTCGCGGGATTGGAATTCTCCTGCTCATCTGCACCGCGCTCTATGCCTATCCGCGGACGTCGATCCTCGGTGCGATCCTGCTGACCGGCTATCTCGGCGGCGCCATTGCGACGCACGTTCGAGTCGGCAGCCCGATCTTCAGCCACACACTCTTCGGCTTCTATCTCGGTCTGATGCTCTGGGGCGGGCTCTATCTGCGTGATCTGAGCCTGCGGGTGCTCATTCCGCTGCGGCGCTGATCGACGCACCCACGCTCGCGGCCGCTCCAAAGGCGGCCGCTCTTGCGCCGGAAGGCCGGAGATGGTCTGACCGGCGGCCGTGACGGCCACCGAAGCGCACAAAACCATCGGCGCGGTCTGGAGAATCGAGGAGGCGAGGCTGATCGCCGGCCTCGCGCGGATCGTGCGTGACGTCGGCCTCGCCGAGGAACTCGCCCAGGACGCGCTCGTCGCCGCGCTGGAGCGCTGGCCGGAGTCCGGCGTGCCAGAGCGACCGGGCGCGTGGCTTATGGCCACTGCGAAGAACCGGGCAATCGACCGCCTGCGCCGAAGAAAGCTCCTCGAACGCAAGCATGAGGAGCTGGGCCGCGAGCTCGAGATCGAGCAAGAGCTGGCCGTGCCGGATCTCGAAGCCGCGCTCGACGATCACATCGGCGACGACCTTCTCAGCCTCATGTTCACGGCCTGCCATCCGGTCCTGTCGACCGAGGCGCGCGTTGCGCTGACGCTCCGCCTGGTCGGAGGTCTGACGACCGACGAAATCGCGCGCGCGTTCCTCGTTCCGGAGCCGACCGTCGCGCAGCGGATCGTGCGCGCCAAGCGGACGCTTGCCGAGACGCAGGTTCCCTTCGAGGTGCCGCGCGGAGAAGAGCTCGCCGCGCGTCTCTCTTCGGTGCTCGGGGTTGTCTACCTCGTATTCAATGAAGGCTACACGGCGACCGCCGGTGACGACTGGATGCGGCCGCAGCTCTCACAGGAAGCGCTCCGTCTCGGCCGCATCCTGGCGGAACTCGCGCCGGAGGAGCCGGAGGTCCACGGCCTCGTCGCGCTCATGGAGATCCAGGCGTCGCGCTTTGCAGCGCGGACCCGCCCGTCGGGAGAGCCGATACTCCTCTTCGATCAAAACCGCGCGCGCTGGGATCAGCTCCTCATCCGTCGCGGCCTCGTCGCGCTGAAGCGCGCCGAAGATCGGGCCAAGGACTCTGGCGGCGCGCTCGGCCCCTACGCATTGCAGGCCGCGATCGCCGCTTGTCACGCCCGGGCGCGCACGCCGGGCGAGACGGACTGGTCGCGCATCGTGGCGCTCTACGAGGCGCTGGCCGAGGTCGCGCCGTCGCCTGTCGTGGAGCTCAATCGCGCCGTCGCGGTGTCGATGGCGTTCGGCCCGCAGGCGGGCCTTGAGCTCGTCGACACGCTCACTTCGGAACCGGCGCTCGACGGCTACCACCTGTTGCCGAGCGTGCGCGGCGACCTCCTGAAAAAGCTCGGGCGCCTCGACGAGGCCCGCGCCGAGTTCAAGCGCGCGGCGTCGCTCACCGGCAACGCCCGCGAACGCGAGCTGCTTCTGGAGCGGGCCGCGGCGTCTCGCGCGGAGCCGCGCGAAGAGGCTTCGTAAGCCGCTACGGACGCCTCAGCGGTTTGCGGAAGCGGATCGCGCGTTCGACTTCCTCAAAGCCGAGCGCCTTGTGGGCACGCTCGCTCTGCCAATTGTCGAGCAGCGCGTCGGACGCAAGCTCCGTATGCCCTCGTTCGATCGACCAGGCTTCGGCGGCCGCGATCAGCGCACGACCGACACCTGCCCGGCGCGCCTCCGGCACGACGTACCAGCCTTCGATATAGGGCACGGGTGAGCTGCTGCAGCCGTCGACGTAATCGCGCAACCCGATCTCGACGAACCCCGTCAGTTCACGCACGGCGCTCTCGCTCACCAGCACCGCCGCGAGCCCCAGCGCCTCGCCAGTCTGGACGAATTTTTCCGCCTCCTCGGCGAGCTCGCCGGGATTCTCGTCGGGCCATAGTGCCCGTCGCATCCCGATCCATGCGTCGAGATCGTCCCCTTCGATCGGTCGGACGTGCATGTCACTAGGCTGCGTCGCGGGCGCGCGCGGCCGACGGCTCGACGCGAGCCGCAGCAGGCGCTGCATCGTCGGAGCCGGTGATGAGCCGCATGCCGCGCTCGAAGGTGATGTAGCTCCACAGCCAGCTCAGCGCCACGACGAGCCGGTTGCGGAAGCCGATCAGAAAATAGATGTGAGCGAAAGACCACAGGAGCCAAGCCGAAAAGCCCTTGACCCTCAAGTCCTTGATCTCGGCGATCGCCCGGCTTCGCCCGATCGTCGCCAGCGAGCCCGGGTCGCGGTAGCGGAAGGGCGGGAGCGTCTTGCCGCGTGCGCGCGCTATCAGCAGCTTCGCGACATATTTGCCCTCCTGCTTCGCGACCGTGGCGACGCCAGGGAGCGGCTTGCCGTTTTCGTCCTTCACGAGCGCTGCGTCGCCGATCGCAAAGACGTTCGGATGGCCGGGCACCGAAAGGTCCGGATTGACGATCACGCGGCCGGCGCGGTCGGTCTCCGCCCCGAGCCATTTGCCGGCCGGCGAAGCCCTGACGCCCGCCGCCCAGATGATCGTGCGGCTCTCGATCCGCTCATCGCCGAGCGCGACGCCGGTGGCGCTGCAATCGGTGACCGCTTTGCCGAGGAGAACCTCGGCGCCGAGCGATTCGAGCGCTCGTTTCGCATAGTCGGAGAGCGATGGATCGAAGGCGGGAAGGAGCCGCGGCCCCGCCTCGACCAGCACGATACGAGCGTCGCGCGGATCGATGTTGCGGAAATCGGCGGCGAGCGCTTTCTTCGCCAACTCGGCTATCGCTCCAGCCAACTCGACGCCGGTCGCGCCACCGCCCACGATGACGAATGTCAGGAGCCGCGTCCGTTCCTCCGCGTCGGTCTCGGTCTCCGCGTGCTCGAATGCGAGGAGGATGCGGCGGCGAAGCTCGGTCGCATCCTCGATCGTCTTGAGGCCGGGCGCGGCGGATTCCCATTCGTCGTGCCCGAAATAAGCGTGGCGAGCGCCGGTCGCGAGGATCAGATGATCGTAGGGGATCGCCCCGCGGTCGGTCATCACTGTCTGCTTCGCCGCATCGATGCCGGTGACCTTCGCCAGCACGACGCTGCAATTTTCGGCGTCGCGCAGAATGCTGCGGATCGGCGCCGCGATATCGGCGGGCGAGAGGCCGGCGGTGGCCACTTGATAGAGAAGCGGCTGAAAAAGGTGATAGTTGCGGCGGTCGACGACGGTCACCGCGAAGGGCGCGGCGGCGAGCGCCTTGGCCGCGGTCAGGCCACCGAATCCCGCTCCCACGATCACGACGCGCGAAGGCCCTGGTTCTGCGGTCGAACGAGACATTCTTCGCTCTCCACCCGGTCGCGATGGATGATATTCTTCGACGCGCCCCAAGACGAGATGTAGGTCCTCGCTCCGCACAATGCGAGCCGCTTCAGGCATCGCTCCCATGTGCGGCGGCGGTGCGCGCCTGCAGGTCGCGGAGCACCTGCAGCTCTTCGTCGGATGGCGGCGGAATCTCAGTGAGGTCAGCGGCGAATTTGAGGGGCCACCCGCACTGCGCCTCCACCTTTTCACGCGTCACGCCCGGATAGAGAGCGACGACCGCCAACTCGCGCGTCTCCGGGTCGGGCTCCATCAGGCAGAGGTCGGTGATGACCTTGGTCGGCCCCTTCGTCTTCACCCCGAGCGCCTCGCGGCTTTTCGGTCCCGATCCGTGGCCGAGCGAGGTGACGAAGGGGAGCTTTTCGACGAAGGCGCGCGTCCCCATCGGCATGGTGATGAAGATCTCGCGACAATTGGTGGCGATCTCCGGCGCGCCGCCGCCGCCGGGCAGCCGCACCTTCGGCTTTTCGTAGTCGCCGACCACCGTGGTGTTGAGGTTGGCGAAGCGATCGATCTGCGCGCCGCCGAGGAAGCCGACGGTGATGCGCCCGCTTTGCAGCCAATAGCGAAACATCTCCGGCACGGCGACTGTGGTGAGCGCTGTTTCGGCGAGTTCACCGTCGCCGATGGAGAGGGGCAGCACGTTGGGCCTGGTCCCGATCGTGCCGGATTCGTAGATGAGCGTGATGCCGGGCGCGTGGGTGAGCCGCGCGAGATTGCAGGCGGCCGACGGCGCGCCGATGCCGACGAAGACCACGTCGTCATTCTTCAGCGCCCGCGCCGCGACGACCGTCATGATCTCGGTCGCGGTGTAGGAATCAACGCCGCTCCGCACGTTCATGCCGCCCGCCTCACGTACTGCGCGAAATCTTCAGGGCGCTTGTTCATCACATTCTCGTCCATCCATTTGCGAAATACCTCGCGGTCGCGCGCGATCGCGTCCCAGGCTTTGTAGAAGGCGTTGGCGCGCTTGTAATAGCCGTGCGCGTAGGAGGGGAAGGCGCCGCCCGGCACGATTGCGATGGCCGCGATCGTCCACGCCGGGAGGATTACGGCATTCGGACTGCGCGCGCCGAAATCGTCCACCACCTCTTCCACCGTGACGATCGCGCGCTTGGCCGCGAGCGCCGCCTCCTTCTGCACGCCGACGATCCCTTCGATCATCACGTTGCCGGCGCGGTCGGCGCGCTGTGCATGGATGATCGCGACGTCGGGCCGGATCGCCGGGACCGTCGCCAGCACCTCGCCCGTATAGGGGCAGGTGACCGAGCGGATCGCCGGGTTGACCTTCGGCAGGTCGACGCCCTTGTAGCCGCGGAAAACCGCGAAGGGGAGGTTAGCCGCCCCCGCCTCATAGGCATTCGCCATCGCGGCGTGGCTGTGCTCCTCGAGCTGAAGCGGCGCCGGCCAATCGTTTTCCACCGCGTCGCGGAGCCGGTGCAGCGAACCGACTCCGGGATTGCCGCCCCAGGAGAAGACGAGTTTTTCCGCCGCGCCCATGCCGATCAGCTGGTCGTAGATCAGGTCCGGCGTCATGCGGATCAGCGTCAGCCGTTTTCGCCCCTGTCGGATCACCTCGTGGCCCGCTGCGAACGGGATGAGGTGCGTGAAGCCTTCCATGGCAACCGCGTCGCCGTCGTGGAGATGCCGGCTGATCGCATCGGAGAGGGAGAGGAACTCGGCCATGCGGCTCTCTTGTCGAAGATCAAGAATCAAACGTCGAAAAAGACCGTCTCGTCGTCGCCCTGCATGTGGATGTCGAAGCGGTAGCGGGCCGCCGCTGAGGTCTCGTCGCGTCTGGCGATCAGCGTCGCCCGCCGCGCCTCCGGAACGCTTTGAAGCACCGGGTCTCGCGCGTTCGCCTCCGCCTCGTCGGAGAAATAGAAACGGGTGTACGCGTGCGTGAGCATGCCGCGCATGAAGACGATGACAATGACATGCGGGGCCTGGGCGTCGTCGACCGAGCCTGGCTTGATCGTGCGGAAAACAAAGCGGTTTTCCAGCTCCGTTCCGGTACCGAAACGGCCAAATCCGCGAAAATTCTGGTTTGAGGCGCGCTCGTCTGTGGGATGCGCGTAGCGGCCTTCCGAATCGGCCTGCCAGACCTCGATCATGGCATCCGGGATGGCGTTTCCCGCGCCGTCGAGAATCTGCCCGAAAATCTCGATCCGCTCGCCCGGCACAGAATCGTCCGCCAGGTCGCCCGAGGTAACTGCGTCGTGCTCATAGCCATATTGCGGCGCCGACAGGCCAAAGGCGAAAAAGGGCCCAACCGTCTGCGAGGGGGTCTGCCCAAAACTCACCGGCGCGTCTCCATCGGCGTCTCAGCCGGGCCGCGCAGCACAATGTCGAAGACATAGCCAAGCGCAAAGCCAGGCTTCGTCACCTCGATCGAGAATTCTGACATCAGCCGCTCGCGCGCGCCCTCCGGGGCAGACAGAAAGATCGGATCGAGATCGAGCAGAGGATCGCCCGGAAAATACATCTGTGTGACGAGCCGCGTCGCGATCGAAGGTCCGAAGAGCGAAAAGTGGATGTGGTTTGGCCGCCAGGCATTGTGGTGGTTCGGCCAGGGATAGGCGCCCGGCTTGATCGTCATGAAACGGTAGCGGCCATCCTCGTCGGTGACGCAGCGTCCGCCGCCGAAAAAGTTGGCGTCAAGCGGCGCCTCGTGCTGGTCGGTTCGATGGATGTAGCGGCCGGCGGCGTTCGCCTGCCAGATCTCGATCAATGTGTTCTTGACCGGCCGCCCGGCCTCGTCAATCACCTTTCCGGTGACAATGATCCGCTCGCCGAGCGGCTCGCCGGTCTTGGCGCCGTTCTTGGTGAGATCGCTGTCGAGCGGCCCGACGCTCTCGTGCCCGTAGACCGGGCCGGTCAGCTCCGAAAGCGTTTGGCGGAGCGGCACGAGCGGACGCTTCGGTCCGCGGAGCGCGGTCGATCTGTAATTCGGATAGACGTAGGGCGGGTGCGAAGCCCAATCGCGCGGGCGCACCCCTTCGAGCGGCATATGTCCGTCCTCCTTGTCCCCGAGGTTACGCTGGTCCGCCAAGCTCAATCAAACGGCAAGCCGACATAGTTCTCGGCAAGCGCGGTCGACGCCGCCCGCGATCCAATGAGATAGTTGAGCTCGGCCAGCTGAATCTTGCGGCCGAATGCTCCGGTCTCGGGGAAAAGATGCAGGAGCGAGGTCATCCAGAAGGAGAAGCGCTCCGCTTTCCACACCCGCCCGAGGCACGCCTGCGAATAAGCTTCAAGGCCCGCCGACGAGCCCTCTTTGTAATGCTCGATGAGCGCGCGCGCGAGAATGCGCACGTCGGCGGCGGCGAGATTTAGGCCTTTGGCGCCGGTCGGGGGCACGATATGGGCGGCATCGCCGGCGAGGAACAGGCGACCGCAGCGCATGGGCTCCGCGACCAAGCTGCGAACTGCGGCGATGCTCTTTTCCACGGAGGGACCGGTGATGAGCGTTTCGGCCGCCGCCGGATCGAGGCGTCGGCGGAGCTCGTCGAAGAAGCGTTCGTCCGGCCAGGCCTCGACCGTATCGTTGCTCGGAACCTGCACGTAATAGCGGCTGAGCGAGGGCGAGCGCATGCTGCAAAGCGCAAAGCCGCGTTCGTGATTGGCGTAGATGAGCTCGGGGGAAACGGGCGGCGTTTCGGAGAGGACGCCGAGCCACCCGAACGGGTAGGCGCGCTCGTAGATCTTGAGCCTCGCCTCTACGCTCTTTCGACTGGGGCCGTGATAGCCGTCGCAGCCGGCGACGAACTCGCATCGGATCTCGCGCTCCGCGCCCGCCTCAGAGTAGACAACGGTTGGGCGGGTGTCGTCGATGCCGCGGATATCCACCACCTCCGCCTCGTAGCGCGGCGGGGCGCCGTCTTTCGCCAGCGCATCCATCAGATCGCGGGTGACCTCGGTCTGCCCGTAGATCATCACTGACTTGCCGCCAGTCAGATCCCTAAAGTCGATCCGGTGTCGGCTGCCTTCGAAGGCGATCTCGATCCCCTCGTGGATCAGGCCCTCGCGGTGCATGCGCTCGCCGGCCTTCGCTTCATCGAGAAGGGCGACGGTGCCCATTTCGAGCACGCCGGCGCGAACGCGACCCAGCACGTAATCCCGGCTTCTCCGCTCGAGCACGATATTGGCGATGCCGTTCAGATGCAGGAGCCGCGAGAGCAGGAGCCCGGATGGACCGGAACCGACGATGGCGACCTGTGTGTCCAAAATTGCGTTCCGCCGACGGCAGCCGCGCTCTTCCGGCCGGCTTTCCTAGCACCGCTCCTTATCGCGCCTTTAGTTTGGAATCAAACTATGGCTCAGCACGACCCGAGAGACAGGGCGCCCCCCTCAAGCCGGCAGCCCGGCCTTCAAGAGCCCCTCGCGACAGTGCTCGCGATCCTCTTCGCGGCTGTAGTGAAGGGTTGCGAGGAATGCGGTGACGGTGAAATCAGGGGCGCGGGTGAGAACCTCGCGCGCATGCGCGCTAGCGGCGGTGGTGTTGCCCATGTGCGCCGAGGCGGCGGCCATGAAGGCATGGTGCGCATGGTCGGGAGCCGTGATGCGGCTGTAGGACTGGATCGCATCGGCATAAGCCCGCGCCGTGAACTGCGCCCGGCCGAGATGGCTCCAGAACCGCTCGGGATGGTACGGGTTCAGCCGCATCGCCTTCCGGATCCATTCGATCCCTTCGACCGGCCGCCCGAGCCAGGTCAGAAGCTCGCCCTGCTGGACGACCACGAGATCGTAATTGGGGCAGAGGCTGAGCGCACGCTCCTGATGATAGGTCGCCTTGTCGAAGCGATTGAAGTTCAGATCGAGTGCCGCCAGGATGCGATGGACATCGGCGTCGTATTCGTCGAGCGATAGCGCAGTCTCGAGCTCCCCCGTCACCCCTTTCAGCAGCGCGTCGGCGTCGTCGTGCCAGCCGTAGACCCACCTTTGACCGAGCACGCAGCCCTTCCAAGCATGCGCGTGGGCATATTTCGGGTCGAGCTCGATCGCCCGCTCCAGCATGTGCAACGCCTCGACATTCGCCTCCCGCGAGGAGCGGTGGTGCAGGACCTTTCCGGCGAGCACATACTCGTAGGCCGCCATGCTCTCGGTCGGCTTCCGCTTCGCGCGCTCATGCGTGGCGGCTTCGACCCGCCCGCGGAGCGTCGCCACGATCGCTGACGTCACCTCGTCCTGTATGGCGAAGATGTCCTCCAGCTTGCGGTCGTAGCGGTCCGCCCAGACATGCGTCTCGGTCTCGCCGTCGATCAGCTGCACCGTCACCCGCACGCGGTCGCTGGCTTTGCGCACGCTCCCCTCGACCACGTAGTCGACGCCAAATTCGCGCGCGATTCCGCGCGCCGTCACAGATTTTCCCTTGTGGACGAAGACAGCGTTTCGGGAGATGACAAGGAGGTCGCGGAAGCGGGATAGCTCGGTGATGATATCTTCGGTGAGCCCGTCGGCGAAGAACTCCTGCTCCGGATTGCCGCTCATATTGGCGAATGGAAGCACCGCGATCGAAGGTACGCGCGCCGGGGCTGCCGCGGCAGGCGCTTTCGTCTGCGGCCCCGCCTCCTCCCGCTCGAACTGAACCCGGAAGACGCGAATGGGCCGGCTGATGTTCTTGACGCTCTGCTCGCCGAGATCCTCAAATCCGACATCGAGCCGATCACCGACCTGATCGCGCACCGCCGCGGAGACGCAAATCCCTCCCGGCTCGGCCATCTCTTCCAGGCGGGCCGCGACGTTGACGCCGTCGCCGAAAATGTCGTTGTCCTCCACGATCACGTCGCCGAGGTTGATTCCGATGCGAAACTGGATGCTCTGGGCCGGCGAAACGTCCTGATTGCGCCGCGCCATGCTGCGCTGGAATTCGGCCGCGCAGTTGACGGCCTCGGTCACGCTTTGGAACTCAACGAGCATCCCGTCGCCGCTCGTCTTGATGATGCGGCCCTTGCATTTAGCGATCGCCGGGTCGATCAGCTCCTGCCGCACCGACCTGAGGCGTGCGAGCGTACCGGTCTCGTCGACCTCCATCAGTCGGCTGTAGCCAACCACATCGGCCGCCAGGATTGCCGCGAGCCTCCGCTCGACACTCGGCTGTTCCATTCAATCGACCTCGCTCGACAATTGCGAAGTCTATCAGGCGGGCGGGGCCACAACAAACAGGGTACGCGGCAGAAGGGCGCGGAAGGTGGGCGCTTTGCTCAAAAATTGATCAGTTGATAAAAAATTTGACCGCGCGCGAAAGCCGGTTCATCTTTTGCTTGGGTTCGGTTGGCGGCGGGGGGTTGCCGCAACTGCATCGTGAGGATCTCGGGGTAATCGGATGCCGAATATCGGGGACCGCGCGCCGGATATCGCGGCCGGGCGGCTGGGCGCCGGTGACTATCTTCGGAACTTCTCCGACCTGCATCCGCCGCTCTCGCGCCACGAGGCTTTCGTCGAGTCCGACCGCTGCTATTTCTGCTTCGACGCGCCCTGCATGCACGCCTGCCCGACCCACATCGACATCCCGCTCTTCATCCGCCAGATCCAGGCCGACAATCCCGGCGGCGCCGGCAAGACCATTCTCGATTCCAACATCATGGGCGGCATCTGCGCCCGCGTCTGCCCGGTGGAGACGCTCTGCGAGGAGGCCTGCGTCAGGAACCTCGCGGAGGACAAGCCCGTAAAAATCGGCGAGCTGCAGCGCTACGCGACCGATTTCCTCATGGAGCGGGGCGAGCACCCGTTCCACCGCGCCGCGCCGACCGGAAAACGCGTCGCCGTCGTCGGCGCCGGCCCGGCGGGGCTTGCCTGCGCGCATCGTCTCGCCCTCCACGGCCACGACGTCACGATCTTCGACGCCCGCGAAAAACCCGGCGGCCTCAACGAATACGGCATCGCGGCCTACAAGGCGGTCGACGAATTCGCGCAGCGCGAGGTGGATTTCATTCTCGCGATCGGCGGCATCGCGGTGGAAAACCCCAAGGCGCTCGGCCGCGATTTTTCTCTCTCCGACCTCAAGGAGGATTTCGACGCGGTCTTCCTCGGCGTGGGACTAGCCGGCGTGAACGCGCTCGGCACCGAAGGGGAGGGCGCCAAGGGCGCGCTCGACGCGGTGAATTGGATCGCCGAGCTCCGCCAGGCGAAGGATCTCGCAAAAATGCCGGTCGGCCGCCGCGTCGTCGTCATCGGCGGCGGCATGACGGCGATCGACGCCGCCGTGCAGTCGAAGCTCTTGGGCGCCGACGAGGTGACCATCGTCTACCGCCGCGGCCGGGCGGAGATGAAGGCGAGCCTCTGGGAGCAGGAGCTGGCGCAGACGAAGGGCGTCAAGATCATGCATTGGGCGCAGCCGATCCGCCTGCTCGCCGATCCGGCGGGCAATGTTCATGCGTTGGCGCTGGAGCGCACGCGCGCCGTCGACGGCAAGCTGGCCGGGACCGGCGAGATCGTGACGCTCGCCGCCGACACGGTGTTCAAGGCGATCGGCCAGACATTCGTGCCGAGCCCGCTGAATGGCGCCGGCGAGATCAGACTCATGGGCGGCCGCATCGAAGTCGATGACGAGCGCCGCACCTCGATGCCAGGAATCTGGGCCGGCGGCGACTGCGTGGCGGGCGGCGACGACCTGACCGTCGCCGCGGCGCAGGACGGCAAGCTCGCGGCGGAGAGTATCAATAAGGCGCTGACCGGTAGCGGCTGAGATGATCAGATCAGAGCAGGGCCATGAATTCCTCGACTGTGAGGCCGGACTGTTTGATGATCGAAACCAGCGTGGCGCGCTTCAGTGCCTTGGCGCCGTGAACGGGTACCGTAACGATTCTGACTGGCGGGCCTTGGTGGCGCATCACATGGTGGCTGCCCTTTACGCGGCTCAGAGAAAATTCGGCCGCCTTGAGGGCGCGGATGATTTGCCGACCGCTGCAGGCTGGCAGGCGAGCGGCCATCCCTTATGCAGCGATCGTGAGATGCCCTATCTCAGTCTTGACGTCCTCGGGGATCTCCCGCCCTTCTTCACGATAGACTTCGAGAATGACCTCGATGGCTTCGCGGGCATTGGCCATAGCCTCCTCTCGAGTGTCCCCTTCGGTTACGACTTCAGGCAGCGCGGGCACCAAGACCGTGTAGCCGCCCTCAGGCTGCGGATGGAGATTGACCGTAAACTGTCGCGCTTGATGCATGATTCGATCGTGACTCCCGAAACCACGTCATCTTCATCCTATCAAGTACATGGCATCACCTCAATCGAGCGAGGCTCGCATGGCTGATCTCCGCACCGACTTCGTAGGCATCAAGTCGCCGAACCCGTTCTGGCTCGCTTCCGCGCCGCCGACCGACAAGGAATACAATGTCGTGCGCGCCTTCAGGGAAGGCTGGGGCGGCGTCGTCTGGAAGACGCTCGGCGAGGACCCGGCGATCGTCAACGTCAACGGTCCGCGCTACGGCGCGATCCACGGGCCCGACCGTCGGCTTTTGGGCTTCAACAATATCGAGCTCATCACCGACCGCCCGCTCGAGGTGAACCTCCGCGAGATCAAGCAGGTAAAGAAGGACTGGCCGGACCGCGCCGTCGTCGTCTCGCTGATGGTCCCGTGCGAGGAGAAGAGCTGGGCCTCCATCCTGCCGCTCGTGGAGGAGACCGGCGCAGATGGCGTGGAGCTCAACTTCGGCTGCCCGCACGGCATGAGCGAGCGCGGCATGGGATCCGCCGTCGGGCAGGTGCCGGAATATATCGAGATGGTGGCGCGGTGGTGCAAAGCCCACACCCGCATGCCGGTCATCGTGAAGTTGACGCCGAACATCAGCGACATCCGCCGCCCGGCGCGCGCTGCGCACAAGGGAGGCGCCGACGCGGTGTCGCTCATCAACACCATCAACTCGATCACTTCGATCGACCTCGACAGCTTTTCGCCGGAGCCCTCGATCGACGGCAAGGGCTCGCATGGAGGCTATTGCGGCCCCGCGGTGAAGCCGATCGCGCTCTCGATGGTTTCAGAGATCGCTCGCGATTCGGAGACGCGCGGCTATCCGATCTCCGGCATCGGCGGCATCACCACCTGGCGTGACGCGGCGGAGTTCATGGCGCTTGGCGCCGGCACCGTGCAGGTCTGCACCGCGGCAATGGCCTACGGCTTCAAAATCGTGAAGGAGATGACTGACGGGCTGGAGCGCTGGATGGACGAGAAGGGCTATTCACGCGTTTCCGATTTCGCCGGCCGCGCCGTGCCGAACGTCACCGACTGGCAGTTCCTCAATTTGAACTATGTGGCGAAGGCGCTGATCAATCAGGACCTCTGCATCAAATGCGGCCGCTGCCACATCGTCTGCGAAGACACCTCGCACCAGGCGATCACGCACACGGTCGCGGGAAAACGCCATTTTGAGGTGATCGACGCCGAATGCGTCGGCTGCAACCTCTGCGTCTCCGTCTGCCCGGTGCAGGATTGCATCACCATGGAGCAGCTTCCCGCCGGCGCACTCGACACCCGCACCGGCCGCGTGGTCGAGCCGCACTACGCCAACTGGACCACGCATCCGAACAACCCGATGGCACGGCAGGCCGCGGAGTAGGGTAAGGACTTGTTCCGCCCGTGTCGCGGACGCATATTCTGAGCCGAGCAGAAGAGTCGAGTTCGTCAATGCGCGAGGCGCTCAAAAGCGATTATAGGACGACCCTTGAGGCGTTCCACGCTTTCGTCGACGATCGGCCACACTGGGAGAAGTGGGAGCTGATCGACGGGGAGATTGTCTTGAACCCGACCGCTACCAATCGGCATCAACTCATAGCCAACAATCTTCAGTTTGAGCTTGAGGCGATGCGGCGCCAGCTCGGGGCATCTTGGCGGGTCCACGCTGGCATCGGCACCCGCCATCCAGAGGATGATCACAACGAGCCGATTCCAGACGTGATGATCGTGCCGCCTTCATCCGACATCTTCAATTGGACCTTCGAGGTCCTGGTGGTTTTCGAGATTCTTTCTCCCTTCTCCATGCGCCGCGATATGGTCCACAAGCGGAATTTGTACACGCGGATCGAAAGCCTCACGCACTACGTCGTGCTCGCACAAAACCGGCGCGAGGCGACCGTCTTCGCGCGCTCCGAAGGGTTCAGTCCGAAGACCTTGAAGGCCGCGAACGCAAAGATTGAAATCGCGCCACTCGGCGTCTCGTTGGCCCTTGCGGATATCTATCGCGACGTGCCGCTCGACTGACCGGGCTCGCCGGCTCTCCGCTCAAGCGAGATCGAGGACGGTGTCGTATCGCGCGACTTCGCCCTCAATCCGAAGCAGGAGCGCCGGATCGAAGATTCCGTCGCCCGCATTTCCCGGCTCGCCCGGAAAGTAGAACTGCGTGGTCAGCACCGGCTGGTTCGGCGCCTGGAATTTCAGGTGAAAATGCCGTGTGCGCCCGGGGTAGAGGCCGGGCACGATGGTCTCGAAGACGTATCGGCCATCGGCCCCGGTGAATTGGTGGCCGCGGAGCCCAAAACCCTCGTTGTCGTACTCGCCCGCGTCGTTCGCGTGCCAGAGTTCGACCAGCGCACCGGCGACCGGCTGGCATGAGCGCGTGAGCACGAAGCCGGTGAGGGTAATGGGCGTACCGGCCATGCCGGTTTCACGCAGCATCGTTCGCTCCGGCGAGTTCGGCGTGAAGTAGGGGCCTTCCGTCTGCACCGGCGTCGGCTCGTCGCCGTCATCGCAGGCAGGCGTCGTGGACAAGTCCGCCTGCGCATGCGCGGTGGCGCGAAGGCCCAGAACCGTCAGCCCGGAAACACCCGCCGAGATCAGGCCGGCGACGAAGCGACGTCGGCCCCCGTCATGGATCGATCGCATGGAGAACTATTGGAACGCCACTGTGGCAATTGCGCGGTCGACCTTGTCTTGCGGCCAGATCGTTACCGCGCCAGGCGCGGCGCCCGGGTCGGCGATGTTGGTGCCCTGGCCGGGCGTGTCGAGGACCTGCTCGCCGGCGGCGTTCGTCACCGACACTTCGCCGTCGATAAGAAAAACGCCGAGCGCCTGATCGTCGATCGGCCCGCCCCAGAATTCTGTGCCGCGGATGCCGACGGTCGCGACCGGCGTCGTGACGGCGACCTCCTTGTTCGGCTGCTTCGAGACCTGGCCGGAGACGAAGCGAAAAGCGCCGACGACGGCGAGCTTCATCTTTCCGGTTCCCTCAGCGGGATTGTAGACGAAGGTGTCCAGAATCATCTTGGCGTTTTCGCCAAGCGTGAGTTGCGTGCCGTCGGCAAAGGCGAGTTCCAGGCGCGCCTCCTCGCCGGTCGAGACCTCCTGATTGAGAAAGACGGAGGAGCCGACATCGAGCGCCTCATTCGCCCCGGTCGCCACGCCCTGCAGGCGGCTGACCGACCCGATCGCATCCTGGGCGGCCGCGGGATGGGCGGCGACGCCGATGAGAAATGCGGTTGCAAGAACGAGTACCGTACGCGTCATGTCGATTGCTCCAGCCCGCCACTCGCGGTGATTGTTGCACATTTTGCCGGCTTGTTCCGCCCTCGTCTGTCAGCGCGGCGATCTGAGCGGCTACCACAACTACGCTTAAGCTTGGGTTATGGTTTTCCCGCCGCATCACGACTGGTTGATGCGGACGCTCAGCGTCGACGCGCGTGGCCCAACCTCGGTTACTGATTCGTCAATGCGTGGCCGCAATCCGTCGAGCAGCACGCTCATCACCGTCGCCTCGGCGCTCTCATACCGCTGCCGGGGCGCAGCGTCGGCGCCGAGCACGGCCTGAACCTGCGCGTCGAAATCGGCGTAGTGCTGGGTTACCGCCCAGATCATCATGATGAGATGGCGGGGATCGATTTTTCGAAGCCGCTTTTCGGCGATCCATGCCGAGATGACCGCCGCCTTCTCGTCGACCAGATCCCTCAGCGGTCCCGCCAGAAATTCGCCGATCGCAGGCGCGCCGTGCAGGATCTCGTTGGCGAAGAGGCGCGAGGCCTCGGGCCGTGTGCGCGACATTTCGAGCTTGGCGGCGACATAACGCCCGATTTCATCGATCGGATCGCCGGCCGGATCGAGATCGCGGAGGGGCCTGAGCCATTCCTCCAGCGTGTCCTCCAGGACCGCCACATAAATCGCCTCCTTGGAGGGGAAATAATAGAGGAGGTTCGGCTTCGACAGCCCCGCCCGCTCGGCGATCCGGTCGATCGTGGAGCCGCGATATCCGTAGGTCGAGAAAACCTGCAGCGCCGCTTCGAGGATCGCCTGGCGGTTCTTCCGCTGGATGCGGGTCGCCTGTTTCGGCGGCGGCTCGGGTTTGTTCATCCGCGACTTCTGATGTGTTTCGCCTTGACCGGCAGTCGATCCTAGCGTTGATTTTGACCAATCAGTCAAGTTTGGCTTGGCGTCCGAAACCAGCTAGACGGACGCTTGAAAAACCTGCGCCGCGTCGCGGCGGAAAGTGTCAGCCCATGCAAAAACCAGTCGCCCCCATCACCAACAATCTTGAAGCCTATTGGATGCCGTTCACGGCGAACCGGCAGTTCAAGAAGAACCCGCGCCTGCTCGTGCGCGCCAAGGGCATGCACTATTGGAGCCATGACGGACGCCAGGTGCTCGACGGCACCTCCGGCCTCTGGTGCGTCAATGCCGGCCATGCGCGCCCCGAGATCGCCGACGCGGTGCGCGAGCAGCTCCTGGAGCTCGACTATGCTCCCGGCTTTCAGATGGGGCATCCAAAAGTCTTCGAGCTCGCGGCACGCCTGACGGCTCTTGCACCGCAGGGACTCGACCATGTCTTCTTCACCAATTCCGGCTCCGAATCCGTCGACACGGCGCTAAAGATCGCGCTCGCCTATCACCGCGTGAAAGGTGAGGGGAGCCGCATCCGCCTGATCGGGCGTGAGCGCGGTTATCACGGGGTCAATTTTGGCGGCATCTCGGTCGGCGGCATGGTCGGCAACCGCAAGCATTTCGGCGCGATGTTGGCCGGCGTCGACCACATCCGCCACACACATGACATCGCGAGGAACGCCTTCTCGCGCGGCGAGCCGGAGCACGGCGCGGAGCTTGCCGACGATCTCGAACGCCTCGTTGCCCTCCACGACGCCTCCACCATCGCGGCGGTGATCGTGGAGCCGGTCGCGGGCTCGGCCGGCGTGCTCATTCCGCCGAAGGGCTACCTGCAGCGCCTCCGTCAGACCTGCGACAAGCACGGCATCCTCTTGATCTTCGACGAAGTGATTACCGGCTTCGGGCGCCTCGGCGCAGCCTTTGGGGCAGATTATTTCGGCGTGACCCCGGACATCATGACGACCGCGAAGGGGCTGACCAACGGCGTCATTCCGATGGGCGCGGTTTTTGTGAAGAAGGACATCTACGAATCCTTCATGAACGGCCCCGAGCACCTGATCGAGTTTTTTCACGGCTATACGTATTCGGGGAATCCTGCCTCCTCGGCGGCGAGCCTAGCAACGCTCGACATCTATCAACGCGAGGGGCTCCTCACCCGCGCATCCGAGCTCGCCGACTATTGGGCCGATGCGCTGTTCAGCCTGAAGGGCCTGCCGCACGTCATCGACATCCGTGCGATCGGCCTCGTCGGCGCCGTCGAGCTCGAGCCGATCGCGGGCCAGCCGGCCAAGCGCGCCTTCGCGGCCTTCCTGGGGTCCTACGAGCAGGGGTTCCTGATCCGCACGACCGGCGACACGATCGCGATGTCACCGCCGCTTATCATCCAGAAGAGCGAGATCGACGAGCTGGTCGGCAAGCTCGCCGGCGTGATCAAGTCCGTTCAGTAACGACGGCGGAGAAGGACCATGGAGCGCATCGCGAACGCCATCAACGGGCGCGTCGAGCCCTCGGCGTCGAACCGCTTGGCGCCCGTCTTCAACCCGGCGACGGGCGAGCAGACGGCGGAGCTTGGTCTATCGAGCGCGGCGGAGGTCGGGCGCGCAGTCGCTGCCGCCAAGGAAGCGGCGCCCGCCTGGGGCCGCACCCCGCCGCTGAAGCGCGCTCGCTACATGTTCAAGTTCAAGGAGCTTTTGGATAAGCACGCCGCCGACATCGCGCGCGCCATCTCCAAGGAGCACGGCAAAGTGCATGACGACGCCATGGGCGAGGTCGCCCGCGGCATCGAGGTGGTGGAGTTCGCCTGTGGCATACCGCATCTCCTGAAGGGCGAGTTTTCGCGAAACGTCGGGCCGGAGATCGACACGCATTCCGACCGTCAGCCCCTCGGCGTCTGCGCCGGCATCACGCCATTCAACTTTCCCGCCATGGTGCCGCTCTGGATGCATCCCGTGGCGATCGCCTGCGGCAACACCTTTGTGCTGAAGCCCTCGGAACGCGATCCGTCAGCGCCGATGCTCGTCTTCGACCTGTTCAAGCAGGCGGGCTTCCCGGACGGAGTGCTGAACGTCGTGCATGGCGACAAGGAAGCTGTCGACGCCATCCTCGATCATCCCGACATCAAGGCGGTGAGTTTTGTAGGATCGACCCCGATCGCGCATTACGTCTATACGCGCGGCACCGCGGCGGGTAAGCGCGTCCAGGCGCTGGGCGGCGCCAAGAACCACATGATCGTGCTTCCCGACGCCGATATGGACAAGGCGGCAGACGCGCTGATGGGCGCGGGCTACGGCTCCGCCGGAGAGCGCTGCATGGCGATCTCCGTCGCTGTTCCAGTCGGCGAGGAAACGGCGAACCGCCTGGTCGAGATTCTTGCGCCGAAAGTTCGCTCGCTGAAGATCGGTCCCGCCACCGATCCCGACGCCGAGATGGGTCCGCTCGTCACCTCCGCCCACTTGAAGAAGGTGCTCGGCTACATCGAGCAGGGCGTTGCCGAGGGCGCCGAGCTCGTCGTCGACGGGCGTGGCATCAAATTGCAGGGTTACGAGAACGGCTTTTTCGTCGGCGGCTCACTCTTCGACCGTGTCACGTCGGAGATGACGATCTACAAGGAAGAGATTTTCGGGCCGGTCCTCTCGGTGCTTCGCGCGCCGACCTACGAGCACGCCGTCGATCTCATCAACAAGCACGAATACGGAAACGGCACGGCGATCTTCACCCGCGACGGCGACGCGGCGCGCGATTTCGCCGACCGCATCGAGGTCGGCATGGTCGGCATCAACGTGCCGATCCCGGTGCCGGTCGCCTACCATTCCTTCGGCGGCTGGAAGCGGTCGCTCTTCGGCGACCATGCGATCTACGGCCCCGAAGGCGTGCGCTTCTACACGCGGCTGAAGACAGTGACGACGCGCTGGCCGGCCGGCATCGCCCACGGCGCGGTCTACAACTTTCCGAGTATGCATTGAGTGGCGTGCGCGCACCTTTCAGAATTGTCGTCATGCCCGGACTTGATCCGGGCATCCATTCCTTGACGCCTCAGTCAGCCACCACCGTTACGAAATGGATTGCCGGGTCATCCCCCGGTTTAACCGGGGGACGGCAATGACGACGGGGAAAGTGTGATGGCGGCACCCGGATCGAATCTAAAAATCAACGGCGAGAGGCTGTGGGACACCCTCATGCAGATGGCCAAGATCGGGCCCGGCGTGAGGGGCGGCAACCGGCGGTTGACGCTGACCGACGTCGACCGGGACGGCCGCGAGCTCTTCAAGTCCTGGGTCGAAAAAGCCGGCTGCACGCTCGCCATCGACACGATGGGGAACATGTTCGCGCGGCGCGAGGGCACCGATCCAAAGCTCCCGCCGGTGATGGTCGGCAGCCATCTCGACACGCAGCCGACCGGCGGAAAATATGACGGCGTCTTGGGCGTTCTCTCCGGCCTCGAGATCGTCCGCACGCTGAATGACCTCGGCATCAAGACGAAGCACCCGATCGAGGTGGTGAACTGGACCAACGAGGAGGGATCGCGCTACGCCCCGGCCATGATCGCCTCGGGCGTCTTCGCCGGCGCCTACACGCAGGACTACGCCTACGGTCTGAAGGATTCTGAGGGAAAGCTCTTCGGCGAGGAGTTGAAGCGGATCGGCTATGTCGGCGGCGAGCCGGTGGGAAAGCGGCCGCTGAAAGCCTTCTTCGAATACCATATCGAGCAGGGACCGATCCTGGAGCTCGAAGGGATCGACATCGGCGTCGTCACTCACGGCCAGGGGCAGCGCTGGTTCGACGTAAAACTCATCGGCTTTGAGAGCCATGCCGGCTCGACCCCGATGCCGCGCCGCCGCGATGCATTGCTTGGCGCCGCCAAGCTCGTGCAGGCGGTGAATGAGATAGCTCTTTCCAAAGCGCCGCACGCTGTCGGCACCGTCGGTGTGCTCAACCCCTATCCGGGCTCACGCAACGTCATCCCGGGCTCCGTCGCCATGACCGTCGATTTCCGCCACCCGATCGACACGACGCTCTCCGAGATGAAAGCCGCCTTCAGCGCCTCGCTCGAAAAAATCTGCGCCGAGGGAAAGCTCACCTCCGAGGTGCAGGAGGTTTTCTACTACGCGCCGGTCGAGTTCGACAAAAACTGCGTCGCCGCCGTCCGCCGCGCCGCCGAGCGCCTCGGCTATTCGCACCGCGACATCGTCTCCGGCGCCGGGCACGACGCCTGCTACATCGCCCGCGTCGCTCCGACCTCGATGGTCTTCTGCCCCTGCGTCGACGGCGTCAGCCACAACGAGGCGGAAGAAATCCATCCGCAATGGGCGACAGCGGGCGCCGACGTGCTCTTCCACGCGGTGGTGGAGACGGCGGAGATCGTGAGCTGATTTTTCCCTCCCCCCTTGCGCGGGAGGGCCAGGGAGGGGGGAAAGGTGAAGGGCGCGGCGCATCTTCGCGTCGAGGCAGCGTCCTTCCCCCCTCTCCGTCTCTCCCCCGCAAGGGGGGAGAGAGCGCGCAGGCGCGGAGGAGAAGATAGATGTCGAAACTGATCAAGGGCGGCACGGTCGTCACCGCCGACGTGACCTTCAAGGCCGATGTCTTCACCCAGCACGGAAAAATCGTCGCGGTCGGCCCCGATCTGAAGCACGCCGCCGACCATGTGCTTGACGCCTCCGCCTGCTACGTCATGCCGGGCGGCATCGACCCGCACACCCACATGGAAATGCCCTTCATGAGCACGCAGTCCGCCGACGATTTTCTCTCCGGCACCCGCGCCGCTATTTCCGGTGGCACCACCATGCTGGTCGATTTCGTGCTCCCCGGCATCAACCAGTCGCTGATCGAAGCGCTGCAGGCCTGGCATCAAAAAGCCGGCAAGGCGGCGGCCGACTTTTCGTTCCACATGGCGGTCACCTGGTGGGGCGAGCAGGTGTGGAAGGAGATGCCGGAGGTGGTCTCCCGCGGCGTCAACACCTTCAAGCATTTCATGGCCTACAAGGGCGCGCTGATGCTGAACGACGACGAGATGTACCAGTCGTTCCTGCGCTGCGCCGAGATCGGCGCGATCCCTCTCGTGCATGCCGAAAACGGCGATGTCGTCGCAAGACTCCAGCAGAAATTCATGGGGAACGGCACGACCGGCCCCGAGGGCCACGCCTATTCGCGTCCGCCCGAAGTGGAAGGCGAGGCGGCGAACCGCGCCATCATGATCGCCGACCAGGCCGGCGTGCCGCTCTACATCGTGCATGTCTCCTGCGAGGCGGCGCACGAAGCGATCCGCCGGGCGCGGTCGCTCGGAAAACGCGTCTGGGGCGAGCCGCTCATCCAGCATTTGACCCTCGACGAGAGCGAATACTTCAACCCGAACTGGGACCACGCCGCGCGAAGGGTCATGTCGCCACCCTTCCGCGACAAGAAGAACCAGGATTCGCTTTGGGCCGGGCTGGCCTCCGGCTCGTTGCAGGTGGTGGCGACCGACCACTGCTCCTTCACGACCGAGCAGAAGCGTTTTGGGCTGAAGGACTTCACAAAAATCCCGAACGGCACCGGCGGGCTCGAGGACCGCATGCCGGTGCTGTGGACCAAGGGAGTGAGAACCGGCCGGCTCACGATGAACGAGTTCGTCGCCGTCACCTCCTCGAACATCGCCAAGATCTTGAACGTCTATCCGCGAAAGGGCGCGATCGCCGTCGGCAGCGACGCCGATATCGTCGTCTGGGATCCGAAAAAGACGAAAACGATCACCGCTGGAAAACAGCAATCGGTGATCGACTACAACGTCTTCGAAGGCGTCGAGGTGACCGGCCTGCCGCGCTACACGCTGTCGCGCGGCGACGTGGTGTTCGAGGACGATCAGGTCAAAGCGGAGCCGGGCAGGGGCCAGTTCATCGAGCGCCCGCCTTATCAATCCGTGCAGCAGTCGCTCTCGTCGTGGAAGGCGCTGACCACGCCACAGCCAGTAAAGCGCTCGGCGGAGAACATGCCCGCGGGGGTGTGAGGGGCGGGGTAGGCGCACAGCGGCGAACCTTTTCCCCTTGTGGGAGAAGGTGGCCCCGCGCTTGCGCGGGGTCGGATGAGGGGAACGTGACTCAGAGTCAGCGGCAGGGTTTCAGGCCTGTCATGGGCATTTCGCTTCGCGTACCCCTCATCCGCCCTTTGGCGAAGCCAAAGGGCACCTTCTCCCACAAGGGGAGAAGGTTGATAGGGCGCTGCAACCACCAAACTTGTCCCCGCCTTGAAAACCTGAACTACACTCCGCTTCGCCGCTCTTCACCCGAGGGTCTGTGGTGCACCGGAAGCTTCACGGGAAGGGCGGGCGGTCCGCGGCGGGTCGGCATTCCGAGCTGGCCCGACTCGGTCGGCTCCAAAACTCCGCCCGACCGGCACTACGACCGGTCTGCGGCTCGTTGTCCGCCTTAAGCCTGTCTGGAGGCGCCCATCCGCGCATCAGGCAGGCGGAGAGCAGGAGGACCGGGGTCGAAACAGCCGCGCGGGGCGCTTTGTCGTGCCTGCTTCTTCAATTCGCGGTCCGCCCACAAGGCGGACGCACAGAGGTGCCGCAAGGCGCTCCGCATCCCTCTTTCGAAGGGAGAACGAAGGGAAGATCATAGCCTCGGGCCGCAAGGCCGCGGGACGATCGGACGCGTCTGAATGCCGAAAACTTCGGCGCACGCCTTCCCTCAGGCAGCGGCGCGCTCGAAGTCCACCAGCGCTTCGAGTTCCGGCAGCAGCACCACGCTCTCCTGCTCGTTCGGATCGGTGCGGGCGATGATTGCGGTGCAGGCCTTGTCGCTGAGATTGGCGGGAAGGTGCGGGACGCCGGCGGGGATGTAGAACATCTCGCCCTCGCGCACGACGCAATGGGACTCGAGGCGATCCCCGTACCAGACCTGCGATTCTCCGCTCAACGCATAGATCGCGGTCTCGTGGTGCTCGTGCTTGTGCGCCTTGGCGCGTCCGCCCGGCGGGATCGTCAGCAGGTGCATGCAGATTCCGGTCGAACCCACTGTTTCCCTTGCGATTCCCTCGAAATAGCTAAACCCCTGTTTTCCCTCGTAGGTGTGGCCGGGGCGGACGATTCGGCAGGTCGCTCGCGTTGGTTCGGGCATTTTGATCTCCGGCGGTCGTGGTTCGATTCACATTACGCCTTCGATCGTGGCGAAGTTTCGCCGCTCGCCAAACTCCCGTGGCTGGAAATTTGCTCACGCCCGTTGCGTGGCGACTCTTTCGCTCCGGTTGGCTAATCTGGCGCAAAATGAGAGCGATGAACGATGAGCGAGCGGGGCGGGGCAGCGTGAATTCGTCGGCGGCAAGCGCGAGGGGCGCCAACCCATCGGCGGCGACCGCATCGGTCATCGACGTCCGCGACCTCTCACTAACCTTCCAGACCGCCGACGGGCCGGTCGAGGCGCTGTCCCATATCGATCTCACGGTGGAGCCCGGCGCATTCGTCTCGCTGATCGGGCCGTCGGGCTGCGGCAAGACCACGCTTCTGCGGGTGATCGCCGACCTCGAGCAGCCGACATCGGGCTCGATCCTCGTCAATGGCCTCTCGCCCGACGAGGCGCGAAAAACCCGTTGCTACGGCTACGTCTTTCAGGCTCCGGCGCTCTATCCGTGGCGGACCATCGCCCGCAACGTGGCGCTGCCGCTCGAAGTGATGGGTGTGCCGCGCGCGGCGCGCGCCGAGCGGGTGAAAGAAAACCTCGACCTCGTCAACCTGACCGGCTTCGAGCGACGTTTTCCCTGGCAGCTTTCCGGCGGCATGCAGCAGCGCGCCTCGATCGCCCGCGCGCTCTCCTTCGATCCGGCGCTGCTCTTGATGGACGAGCCTTTTGGCGCGCTCGACGAGATCGTCCGCGATCACCTGAACGAGCAGCTGCTGCAGCTTTGGGCGAAAACGAAGAAGACGGCGATCTTCGTCACGCACTCCATCCCCGAGGCGGTGTTTTTGTCGACCCGCATCGTGGTCATGTCGCCGCGCCCCGGAAAAATCCTCGACGTGATCGAAAACGACCTGCCGGCAAACCGCACGCTCGATATCCGCGAGACGCCCGAATTTCTAAAAATCGCCCACCGCGTCCGTGAGGGACTGAGGGCAGGGCACAGCTATGAGGATTGAGGTGACTAGGGGGACAGCACTGTCTTCCAAACATTTGTCATCCCGGTTTGGCCGAAGGCCAAGACCGGGACCCATGAACACCCAATGCCGACAAGTCGGGTGTGAGCATCGTCGTGACATTCGTCAGCAACCGATGTTCATGGGTCCCGGACAGCCTCGCAAGCTCGGCTTCCGGGATGACAACGTCGAGGGGTTGGCCTCGTGACTGCCGCCAGCACCGTGTATGCCCCGCCGCTCGCGTTGCATCGCCGCCTCATGTCCGGCAATGCCGGGCCCGTCCTCGTCATCCTCCTCGGCATCGTCGTCATCTGGTATCTCGGAGCGTTCGCGCTCGACGCTCCGTTCCAGCGCGACCTGGACCGGCGCGCCGAGGTGACGCGAACGACGCTGGATTTCATTGCCACCACGCTGAACCAGCCGAAGCCGACGCTGCCGGCGCCGCACCAGGTCGCGGTCGACCTCTACCAGACGGTCGTCGTCGCAAAGCCGTGGACGCCCGCGAGCCTCGTCTATCATGCGTGGGTCACGCTCTCCTCGACGCTTCTCGGCTTTGCGCTCGGCACGCTTCTTGGCATCGCCATCGCTGTCGCCATCGTGCATTCGCGCACGCTCGACCGGAGCCTCATGCCCTGGATCATCGCTTCGCAGACGATCCCGATCCTGGCGATCGCGCCGATGGTGATCGTGGTGCTTGCCTCGGTCGGCGTCAAAGGCCTGCTGCCCAAGGCGATCATCTCGACCTATCTGTCGTTCTTCCCCGTCACCGTCGGCATGGTGAAGGGGCTTCGCTCGCCCGATCCGATCCTTCTCGACCTGATGCGCACCTACAATGCGAGTCGGTCGCAGATCTTCTGGAACCTCCGCGTGCCGGCGTCGGTCCCGTTTCTCTTCGCTTCGATGCAGGTGGCGATCGCTATCAGCCTCGTCGGCGCCATCGTCGGCGAGCTGCCGACGGGCGCGGTCGCCGGCCTCGGCTCGCGGCTCCTGATCGGGTCTTATTACAGCCAGACGATCCAGCTTTTTTCCGCACTGGTGGCGGCGTCGGTCGTTGCCGCCCTGCTCGTCACAATTGTGGGTGTGCTCAACCGAATCGTGCTAAGCCGAATGGGGGCTCGCACATGACCGATAAACAGGCGTCGCCGCTTCTCTATCCCGCTGTTTCAGTGGCGCTGGTCGCCTTCGTGCTGCTCGTCGCCAAGGGCGGGCCGGCGGTCATGGCATCGCCGCTGATGTATGTCGCCGCCATGCTGGCGATCGCCGGCCTCATCAGCATCTACCGTCCCGGCTGGCAGCTGCTCCTCTCCGGCGTCGCGGCGCACGGCGCCGCGTTCATGCTGATCCGCGCCCTTGACGCGATCGGCGGCGAGGTCGGGCTTGGCTATTGGTGCCTCGTTGTCTCGGCTTGGCTGATGGCATGGATCTTCGTGCAGTCGCTTGCCTCGCTGAAGTCGCGCGGCCGCGGCGCCGGTCGTGCCGTCAACGTGCTCATTCCGGTCTTCTTCGGGCTCTGGATTCTCCTTCTGTGGGAGGTCGTCGTCCGTGGCTTCGGCATTCCACAGGTCCTCATCCCCGCCCCCAGCCAAATCTGGGGGCGGATCGTTTTAGGGCTGCCCACGCTGGCGATCGACTTTCGCCAAACCTTCAAGGCGGTCATGTTCGGCTATACGGTCGGCTGCCTCTCCGGCTTCGTCGTCGCCATCCTTGCCGACCGCGTACCGTTCCTGCGGCGCGGACTGCTCCCGATCGGCAATCTCGCGAGCGCGCTGCCGATTATCGGCATCGCCCCCATCATGGTGATGTGGTTCGGCTTCGACTGGCCGTCGAAGGCCGCCGTGGTCATCGTCATGACCTTCTTTCCGATGCTGGTGAACACCATCGCCGGGCTTGCTTCGACGGAGGCGATGGAGCGCGACCTGATGCGCACCTACGCCGCCGGCTACTGGCAGACGCTCGTCAAGCTGCGGCTGCCTGCGGCGCTGCCCTTCATTTTCAATGCGTTGAAGATCAACTCGACTCTTGCTTTGATCGGAGCCATCGTGGCCGAATTCTTCGGCACGCCGATCGTCGGAATGGGCTTTCGCATCTCCACCGAGGTCGGCCGCATGGGAATAGACATGGTCTGGGCGGAAATCGCCGTGGCGGCGCTGGCGGGGTCGGTGTTCTACGGATTGGTGTCGCTCATCGAGCGCGCGGGCACCTTCTGGCACCCGTCATTCCGGACGTAAAGACTTGATAGACAGCGAAAATCCTAACGGAGGTTGTCGATGAAGAAGATTCTCATTAGCGCGCTCGCCTTGGCGGCTGGGCTCGGCTTCGGCCAGGCTTTTGCCGCCGACGCGGTCACGCTGCAGCTGAAATGGGTCACCCAGGCGCAGTTCGGCGGTTACTACGTCGCCAAGGACAAGGGCTTCTACGAAGAAGAGGGGCTCGACGTCACCATCAATCCCGGCGGGCCGGACATCGCGCCGGAGCAGGTGATCGCCGGCGGCAGCGCCGACGTCATCGTCGACTGGATGGGCGCGGCGCTCGCCGCGCGCGAGAAGGGCGTGAAGCTCGTCAATATCGCGCAGCCCTTCAAGAAGGCCGGCCTGATGATGATTTGCCCGAAGGAGACCGGCATCACCAGCGAAGCCGATCTCAAGGGCAAGACGCTCGGCGTCTGGTTCTTCGGCAACGAATATCCGTTCTTCGCCTGGATGAACAAGCTCGGCCTTTCGACCGAAGGCGGCGCCGACGGCGTGACGGTGCTGAAGCAGAGTTTTGACGTGCAGCCGCTCATCCAGAAGCAGGCGGACTGCATTTCCGTCATGACCTACAACGAATACGGCCAGGCGCTCGACGCCGGCTTCAAGCCCGAGGATCTGACGATCTTCAACTACACCGACATGGGGAACGACCTCCTGGAGGACGGGCTCTACGTGCTGGAGGATAAGCTCGCCGACCCGGCCTTCTTCGACAAGATGGTGCGCTTCGTGCGCGCCTCGATGAAGGGTTGGGAATACGCTCTCGCCAATCCTGACGAGGCGGCGCAGATCGTGGTCGACAATGGCGGCCAGGATCTGAACCATCAGAAATACATGATGGGCGAGGTCGCCAAGCTCACCGCGGACGGCAACGGCGTGCTCGACGAGGCGGCCTATGAGCGGACGGCCAAGGCCGTGCTCGACCAGAAGATCATCACCACGCCGCCGGAGGGCGCCTGGACGCATGACGTGACCGACAAGGCGATCGCCCAATAGTCCCGAGCCGGAAAACCTTGAATTGACGCGAAGCCCGGCCCTCTGGCCGGGCTTTTTCATTGGAAGCGCTACAAGGTCAGCTCTTTCCCCCGTTTCCCTTTGAGGGCGCGCATCACCTTCTTCCGGTCGATCCAGGCGAGCGCGCCATGGACACCGATGACCTCGGCCGCGACCAGGTGGCCGAGCTCAGCGGCGGTGATCGGATCGAGCCCGACAAGCCGTCCGGCGAGATAGGCTCCGCCGAAGGAATCGCCGGCGCCCGTCGTGTCGACGATTTTCCCGGGCTTCGCCGGCGGCACGCATCCATGCTTGCCGTCGCCGAAAACGACAGCCGACTCCTCGCCGCGCTTGATGACGAACTCGCCGATGCCGGCGTCGATCATGCGCCTTTCGGTCGCGTCGAGGATTCTGTCGCCGAAAAGGGCAGCCTCATCGGAAAATGTCGGGAGCGCGATGTCCGCCACGCGGTAGGCCGCTTCCATCGCCGCGCGCGCCTCCTTCCTGTCGGGCCAAAGCGCCGGGCGGAAATTCGGGTCGAAGGCAATCCGCGCTCCTTGCTTGCGCCGTCGCGCAATCTCGCTGAGCAATCGCTGGCGCGCCGGAGCCGCGAGGATCGCCAGCGTGATGCCGGAGAAATAGAGCATGTCAGCGGCTGCGAGCGCCCGCTTCAGCCACCTTGCATCGTCGGCAAGGCACCGCGCCGCCGACTCGCCGCGCCAATAGGTGAATGCGCGCTCCGCTCCTTTGAGCGTAATCGCATAGAGGCCGGGCCGCCGGCCTGGAATGATGCGGATGCGGTCGGTCGCCACGCCAGCCTTGCCGATGAATTTTTGCATCTCGCCGGAAAAAGGATCGTCGCCGAGCGCCGTCACGTAAGCGACGCGCCGGCTCTTCGGCAGAGTGGCGCGCGCATACCAGGCCGTGTTGAAGGTGTCGCCGGCAAAGCCCATCTTCCAGAGGTCGCCCTTGCCGGCGGAAAGCTCGATCATGCACTCGCCGATCGAGGCGAAAGAGACAGGCCGCACCGGAGATTCTCCAAAAAACCCGTCCTATTGGACGATTTCTTGCTGGGGCGGCAAGCCGGCTGAATCGCTGGGCGGCCGTAGCGTTGACACTCCCGGAGGCAGGCCGTAAGGCAGGCCGATCACCGGCCCAGGTGGCGGAATTGGTAGACGCGCACGGTTCAGGTCCGTGTGCCGCGAGGCGTGAAGGTTCGAGTCCTTTCCTGGGCACCAGGTTTTTGTTCTTCGAGCTTCGCCGGATAGGCCATCCGGTCGCCATCTGTCGAAGCCTTCCCATGCAATCTGCTGATCAACGGAGGCCGCGCTGACCGATAGGGGGAAACGCGTGGGAGAACTCGCGGATATCGGAGTGCTCGGGCTCGCCGTGATGGGCGCCAATCTCGCCCGCAACGCAGCGCGAAAAGGTTTTGGCGTGGCGCTCTACAATCGTCACGCAAACCGCACCGAAGAGCTCGTGCGCGAGCACGGCGCCGAGGGCCGCTTTTTCCCCGCCAAAACGCTCCAGGAATTCGTCGCTACGATCGCTCGTCCGCGCGCCATCCTTGTCATGGTGAAGGCGGGCCCCGCTGTCGACGAGGTCATCGCCGAGCTTCAGCCGCATCTTGAAGCGGGCGACATCCTGATCGACGGCGGCAACTCGCATTACGCCGACACCAACCGCCGCTTTCGCGCGCTGAAGGAGCAGGGTTTTCGCTTCCTCGGCATGGGCGTCTCCGGCGGCGAGGAGGGAGCGCTGAACGGGCCGAGCATGATGCCGGGCGGCGAGCGCGACGCCTATCGGCGCATCGAGCCGATCGTGACGAGGATGGCGGCAGAGGTCGATGGGACGCCGTGCGTCACCTACATCGGCCCGGAGGGTTCCGGCCACTACGTCAAGATGGTGCACAACGGCATCGAATATGCCGACATGCAGCTGATTGCCGAGGCCTACGATCTTCTGAAGACTGTCTACGGCCTCGACGCCGCGACGATCGCCGGCATCTTCGAAACGTGGAAAGAGGGCGACCTCGATTCCTATTTGATCGAGATCACTGCCGCGGTGCTCCGCAAGCGCGACGCGGCTGGCGGCGCGCTCGTTGAAAAAATCGTCGACGAGGCGGAGCAGAAGGGGACAGGGCGCTGGGCGGTCGAATCGGCGCTCGATCTCGGCGTGCCTCTGACCACGATCACCGAGGCGGTTTTCGCGCGCGCTTTGTCGGCGCGGCGGGCTCAGCGCATCGAGGCCGAACGGCTGCTGCCGCATAGCGCGCCGCAAATCCGCACGCCCACGCAGGCGGACATCGAAGCGATCCGCGACGGCCTCTACGCTTCAAAAATCGTCGCCTACGCGCAGGGCTTTGAGGAGATGCGCGCGGCGTCTGAGGAATTCGGCTGGGAGCTGAAGCTCGGCGAGATCGCGATGATCTGGCGTGGCGGCTGCATCATCCGCGCCCGCCTCCTCCAGCGCATCCGCGAGGCTTATGAGAGCGGCGCTGCGGTCACCGATCTCCTTCTGCAGGACTATTTCCGCGAGGCCGTTACCAGGGCCGAGCCCAGCTGGCGAAAAGTCGTCTCGCTCGCGGTCGAAAGCGGCATTCCCGTTCCGGCGTTTTCCTCGGCGCTCGCCTATCACGACGGGATGCGCCGGGCGCGCGGGCCCGCGAACCTGCTGCAGGGCCTCCGCGACTATTTCGGCGCCCACACCTACGCCCGCCTCGACAGGCCCGGCATCTATCACACACGCTGGGGGCAAGACGGCAGCGAAGTGGCGATCGAGCCGCGCAACGGGGGCGAGGAGTGAAGCGGGACAGGCTAACGGTTTGGAACCTATTTTGTGAGCATAATTCCGCCGAGCGCTTGCTGAGTTGCCGCGCTAGGGTGCGAATTGAGAAGGGAGAGCCCGCTGACTAATATCCGCGTCCATGACGGCGACCTCGCCGATCTGTCCCGCTACCGCGATTTCGCGGCGGTCGACACCGAGGCCATGGGCTTGAGGCCCGGCCGTGACCGGCTCTGCCTGGTGCAGCTTTCGCCCGGCGACGGCACAGTGGATGTCGTCCGCATCGCGCAGGGCCAGACGAGCGCGCCCAATCTCGGGCTACTCTTGACCGATCCGGCCATCACCAAGATCTTTCACTTCGCCCGCTTCGACGTGGCGATGCTGAAGCAATCGCTCGGCATTTCGGTCACGCCCCTCTGGTGCACCAAGATCGCCTCGCGCCTGGTGCGCACCTACACCGACCGTCATGGTCTGAAGGAGCTGGCCCGAGAAATCCTCGGCTTCGAGATATCCAAACAGCAGCAATCGTCGGATTGGGGCGCCGGAGAGCTTTCCGAAGCGCAGCTCGACTATGCCGCCTCCGACGTGCTGCATCTGCATGTCATCAAGGAGGCGCTCGAAGCCCGGCTCCGCCGCGAAGACCGGCTGGCGCTCGCCGAAGCGTGTTTTCGCTTCGTGCCCGTCCGCGCCGAGCTCGACCTGCTCGGTTGGGAAAGCGAGGACATCTTCTCCCATTCCTGAGCGTCTCCGGCGCTGCTTAGGCTTGCGGACGCCCGCAAATCACCACACTCTGCCGGCTAACCCTTGAGTGTAACAACGGAACTGGACATGGCCCTCTCCGCGTCATGGGAGGAAACGGGTGTGTATCCGCGTGCTCCTGCCGGCCGCCCCGCGCGGCGGCGGGCCTTCGCGGCGGCGCGGCGGCACAGCCGGCGTGTCCGTCTGCTGCGCGTGCTCTTGCCGGTCGCGGGGCTTCTCACGGTTGCCGCCTTCGTCGTGAAGACGCATCTGGCTCTTCCCGGCGACATCGATCTTTCCGCCGCCAGCCTGAGCGTTGCCCGCAACTCCATCATCATGGCTCGCCCGCATCTGACCGGCTTCGACGGCGACCGGCGCGAATATTCGCTGCTGGCGGATCGTGCCATCCAACCGCTCAATAGCCCCGGCCAGGTGCGGATCGAGGAGATCGAGGCGAAAGTCATCGCGGCCGGCCAGGGTCCCACAAGCATCAAGGCGGTGGCGGGCGACTACGACCACGAAAAAAGCACGCTGCAGCTTTTCGGGGCCATCGCCGTCGATTCCGCCGAGGGTTATCGGCTGCGCATGACCGACGCAAATGTCGATTTCGGCGCGAGCACGATGGTCTCGGAGAATCCGGTCTCCATTGGCTACGCTGATAGCGAGATCACCGGGGAGCGGCTTTCGGTCAGCGACGGCGGCGGGCTCATCGTCATCGAAGGCAACGTCCGCACCGTCCTGATGCCGCCCAAGCGTGCGTCTGCGCCGGCCGCGCCGGGCGCGGAGTAGGACCGGCATGCAGGCCAGGATATTGGCTGCCGCGGTGCTTGCGCTCCTGGCCCTCGCGTCCGCCGCGCGTGGGCAGGATTTCGCCGCCGCGTTCTCCGACTTTGACACCGGCTCCAACGATCCGATCCAGATCGAGGCCGACCGCCTCGAGGTTCGCGATCCGGAGAAGCTCGCCATCTATAGCGGGCATGTGCGGGTGAGGCAGGGCGACACGATCCTGGAGGCGCCGGAGCTGCGCGTCTTTTATGCGGGCGAGGGTCCCGCGGGCGGCGCTGCCGGCATGGTCGGCTCGAAGGTTTCGCGCATCGAGGCCGGCCCGGGCGTCACCGTGCGCTCCGGCGACCAGACGGCGAGCGGCGATCGCGCCGTTCTCGACATGGCGAACGATCTCGTCACGCTCGAGGGCAATGTCGTTCTCACCCAGGGGTCGAACGTGGTCCGCGGCGACCGCGTTATCGTCAATCTCGCCACAAAGCAGGGCAGGGTCGAAGGCCGCCGGGTGCAGACGCTGATCACGCCGACCGGCGCTCTGGGCGCGCCGTGACCGACGCTTCGCGGCAATGGACGCCCCGGTGAACCGCCACGAGAACGTCGAGCGCTCGTCCTGGCCGCTCGCCGAGCTCGGCCGCCGTTTTCGCTGGGCGCGACAGAGCCCTCCCGAAGCAATCGAAGCGCCTGCGCACGCTGAGTCAGAAGCGGCCGCACCGCCCGAAGCCGAAGCTCCTGCGCCCGGCGAAGACTGGCTCGTGGCGCGCGGCCTCCGGCGCGCCTTCAAAGGTCGCCTCGTGGTGGAGGATGTGTCGCTGGCACTCCGCCGCGGCGAGGCGGTGGGGCTGCTCGGCCCAAACGGCGCCGGCAAGACCACGGTCTTCTACATGATCACCGGGCTCATCCGCCCCGACGCCGGCAGGATCGAGATCGATGGCTTCGACGTCACACATCTCCCGATGTATCAGCGCGCCCGCCTCGGCGTCGGCTACCTGCCGCAGGAGGCTTCGATCTTCCGCGGGCTGTCGGTTGAGGACAACATCCGCGCGGTCCTGGAGATCGTCGAGCCCGACCGCGCGCTACGCGAAAACGATCTCGATGCGCTCTTGGAGGAATTCCACATCGCGCATCTTCGAAAAGCCTCGGCGATCTCGCTCTCCGGTGGCGAGCGGCGGCGTTGCGAGATCGCCCGCTCGCTTGCCAGCCGTCCGGCCTTCATGCTCCTCGACGAGCCTTTTGCCGGCATCGATCCGATCGCCGTCGGCGAGATTCAGGGACTAGTGCGGCATCTTACCCGCCGCGGCATCGGCGTCCTCATCACCGACCACAATGTGCGCGAGACGCTGGGGCTGATCGACCGCGCCTATATCCTGCATGCCGGCCGCGTCATGACGGAAGGCAGCCCGGCCGAGATCGTCGCTAATCCGGATGTGCGCAGGGTTTACCTGGGCGAGCGTTTCAGGCTTTGACTCCTGCTCCGGGACGGGTAAGTTTGCAGTGCAATATGACGGGCTCGTGAACAGGCCGGGGAAGCCTGTGAACCCGTCGGCGGGGCAGCGTCATGGCTCTTTCGGCCAAGCTTCAGGTTCGGCAAACCCAGTCGCTCGTCATCACGCCGCAGCTCATGCAGGCGATTCGGCTGCTGCAGATGTCGGGGGTGGAGCTCGATCGCTTCGTCGCCGGCGAGCTGGAGCAGAACCCGCTTCTCGATGCCGACGAACCCCCCGGATCGGCCCCTACCGATAGTGCCGAGGAGGCGTCGGCACCGGCGGATTCGCCTGACGCGACCGCCGTCGAGCTCGATGCCGAGCCCGCCGATGTGTTTCCCGAGCAGGTTGGCTCCGATGCCGGCTGGACACCCGCACTGGCCGCCCGGGGCAGCGGCAACGGCGCGGCGCATCTGGACGATTTCGGGCTCGACCAGCGGCTCCCTGCCACCGAAAGCCTGGAAGCGCTGCTGACGCGGACGATCGAGGCGGTCTTCGCCACCACGCCGCCCGACCGGGCGATAGCGCTGGCGCTCCTCGCAGGGCTCGACGAGGCCGGCTACCTGACGATCGCCCCGGGGGCGCTCGCCGAGCGACTCGGCGCTGCGCCGGAAGCGGTGGAGCGCGTTCTCCGCGCCTGCCAGGATCTCGCCCCGACCGGCGTATTTGCGAGATCGCTCGCCGAATGCCTCGAGTTGCAGCTCGCCGAGCGGAACCGGCTAACGCCACCGATCCGCGCGCTGCTTGCGAATCTTCCCCGTCTCGCCGCTGGCGACCGGGCGAGCCTCGCCGCGCTCTGCGGTGTTGGCCGCGAGGGCATGGATGCCCTGATCGCCGAGATTCGCGCGCTTGATCCGAAGCCTGGCCTCGCCTTCGCGCACGAGCCGGTCAGCACGCTCATTCCCGACGTTTTCGTGCGCTCCGCCCCGGGCGGTGGCTGGATCGTGGAGCTGAACGACGTGGTGCTGCCGCGGCTCCTGGTAAACCGCGCCTACTATGCCCAGGTCAGCGCGCGGCCCTCCAGCGACTCCGACCGCAAATACTTCGCCGACTGCCTGCAGAAGGCGAGCTGGCTGGAGAAGAGCCTCGACCAGCGCGCTCGCACGGTGCTGAAGGTCGCCACCGAAATCGTGCGCCGTCAGGACGGGTTCTTGAACGACGGCGTCGCCTATCTGAAACCGCTCAATCTGCGCATGGTGGCCGATGCGCTCGGCATTCACGAATCGACCGTCAGCCGCGCCGCCGCCAACAAGACGATCGCAACCCCGCGCGGAATTTTCGAGTTCCGCTATTTCTTCACCGGAGCAATTCCCGCCACGTCCGGCGGGGAGGCTCACTCCGCCGAGGCGGTGAAGCATCGGATCCGCAAGATGATCTCGGAGGAATCCGCCGATGCCGTTCTTTCCGATGACGCCATCGTGGCAATCCTGTCGCGCGAGGGGATCGAAATCGCCCGCCGGACGGTCGCCAAATATCGCGAGATCATGCGCATCGGCTCGTCGGTCGAGCGCCGGCGCGAGCGCCGCCTCAAAGCCGCATCCTGACCCAAAGCCGGCTCGCCATTCCGGCGCCTCGGCCGGGCATCTTCCAATTCGGTTTGACTTGGCACGACGAGGCTCGTACACGTCCGCCCCGCTACACGATCCGGCCATCGGAAGCGCGCCATGGTACTGAGGATAGCCGGCAAGAATCTCGATATTGGAGAGGCGCTTCGGACCCGCATCGACGCGACCGTGACCGGCACCGTGCAGAAATATTTCGATCGCGGATATTCCGGCCACTGCACTGTGTCGAGGAGCGGCAATGTCTTCGAGACCGAACTCGCGCTGCATCTCGATTCAGGTGTGATCTTGGAAGTCCACGGTTCCGACCCGGATGCGCATACGAGTTTCGATCAGGCGGCGGAACGGCTGGCGAAGCGGCTCCGGCGCTACAAGCGGCGACTCAACGACCACTGACGCGGAGCGGCAGCTCCAGCGCCGATTTCAAGGCTTTCCCATGAACCTCAGCGACCTCCTGCAGCCCGACGCCGTTTTGCCGTCGCTGCACGCCCAGTCGAAGAAGCAGGTCCTGCAGGAGGTCAGCGCTACGGCGGCGCGGCTTACTGGGCTTTCCGAGCGTGAGGTCTTCGACACGCTCCTGCAACGCGAGCGCCTGGGCTCGACCGGCGTCGGCCAGGGTGTCGCCATTCCGCATGGCAAGCTGCGCGCGCTCGACCGGCTCGTGGGAGTCTTTGCGCGACTCGCTCGTCCAGTCGACTTCGATTCGCTCGACGACCAGCCGGTCGACCTCGTTTTCGTGCTGCTCGCGCCGGAAAGCGCCGGGGCCGATCATCTTAAGGCGCTGGCGCGGATCGCCCGCGTCCTGCGCGACCCGGCGATGGCGCAAAAACTTCGCACCGCCCAGGATGCCAGCGGCCTCTACGCGGTCCTGACCGGCCTCGACCAGGCATCCCACGCCGCCTGACGGCGCAAACGAGAACGGGGCCCGAAGGCCCCGCTGCAACATATGGCTGATTATCGGACTTGACCGCCGTCAGTGCACGCTGACCGTCTCGAGGTCGTTCTCATGCGCGCTGGCGATCGCCGCCGCCTTTGAATCGGTCAGCATGATCGGCTGTCCGGCGGCGGAGAGGAGCGCCCAAAGGTCCACCCCCGGCGCGAGCTCCGGGGCCTGCGGAAACAGCGTGTGCACCTCCTCCGATCGCAGCGGCCGGAGATAGGCGATCTGCCCGCCGCCCAGCGCGGCGAATGCGTCCTGCGGCATGGTCTTGATAATGTCGTTGCTGGTCATGTCGGTCTCCATTCCATTCAGCCGCTGGACGCGATCGGAACGCGTCTCACAGTGCGCGCCGGCCCCGGCCGCGCAAGTTCGATCGAAAGCAGCCCGTCCTTCAGCTCGGCGCCCGTCACCTCCATGCCGTCGGCGAGCACGAACGTCCGCTGGAACTGCCGCGCGGCGATCCCCCGGTGGAGATAGTCGCGGGCGCCTTCGTCCGTCTGCCGTCCGCTGACGGTAAGTTCATTCTCCTCCACAGTCACTTCGATATCGTTATGATCGAAGCCTGCGACAGCGAGCGTGATCTTTATGCATGCCGGCCTGTCACCATCCGCGGACATCCGCTCGATATTATAAGGCGGGTAACCATCGGCGGTCTTCGACACCCGGTCGAGGAGCCGCTCGATCTCCTCGAAACCGAGGAGCAGCGGGCTGGAAAAGGCAGGCGCGCGCGTCATTTCTCGCAAAGTCCTCATCCCAAAGCGACTTCGCCTGACCGGACCCTGAAAAGGCGCCCGGCCGGTCGGGAAGAAATATGGGGCGGTAGCAGGGGCGCTTCAAGCGGCCGGGCCGCAGTTACCCGGCGTTCACCGCGGCGTTCGCTTCTGGGGCATCGGGATGCGCGGCGATTCGGCCACCTGGGCGGCGTACTGCTCGTCTCGCGGCACGTGCTAATGTTCGGGCATGAGCTCGCCCCGCATCGGTCGCCGCGTGAACGCGCCCCGCGCGATCGTCTATCGCGCGCTTCTCGATCGGCGTGCGGTCGCGAAATGGATGGTGCCGACCGGCATGACCAGCCACGTGCATGCGTTCGATGCCCGCGAAGGCGGCGTGTTCCGGATCTCCGCTCTCAAGATCATGAAACGCGATCCCAAAGTCTCGAGTCGCTAGATGCATTGCGGTGGACATTTCAAAAGCCAGCGGCGCTAAGCCGATCTTATCCTTAGGCCTCAAGGCACCTCGCACCGAACCCGCCAATCGATTCTGTCCAGCCGGCGAGAGCTGGTCGTAGATTTGTGAGAACGTGACGACGAATGCGAGTAGTGCGTATTCCTCAGGTGTGCGAGGTGATGTCGGAAGGCTGCCATGCTGCAACCGGTAAGCCAGCAGATCGGCCATGGCGAACTCGAGTTGATAGTCGTCCGCGAGAATGGTTGGGTCGCCAGCGTCGCTTCCCGTGCGGATGAGCTTTTGAATTCGCCTGTGCCACGCACTTACAGGGACCACCGCGAGCAAGCGATCGAGATAGCGAGCCACTTCGCTCGGTGTTGCGTCTACTGTTAGGCGCAAGGGCTCCATTTTCATTGCTTCCTCAGGAGTTCGACCTCGCATCCAAGCGAGGATCGTCCTCAGGTAGCTGCGCAAGCAGCGCCTCATCGTTCGCAAACGCATCAACATGAAACGTGCCCGTTTCATCGTCAGTCGGTGAGGCGCGTGATCGGGTCCCCGCGCGTACTCGACTTAGCGTGAAAGATCGCGCGGTCGCCCGTCAATTGCCTCGCCAGATCGTCGATCGCTATGATCAGCGGTGACCTAGCTGTTAAGTGGGACTCCAAGGATGCAGATGCCGATCTCCCTGCGCTCCTCGAGCTTCGGGAGGCACTCCTACGCCGATGTCGCCTTCGCGCCTCAGTCCACCCTACGCCTTCGGCTTTGGGTGGCCTGCCACCCGAAGCCGAAGGCGTAGGGTGGTGGAGCCGAGCGGGATCGAACCGCTGACCTCGTGAATGCCATTCACGCGCT
>CAYTTC010000015.1:0-55387 GCA_964440525.1 uncultured Propylenella sp.
GGGCAGCTCGGAGTTTCAACGCAATACCGCTACGGGTGCGGCAAAGATCTCGTTCTCAGACATCACCTATTACCATTCGTCGATTGCGCCCCAGTCCTTCCTGCTCACCGGCCAGGCGATCTTATCCTTCACCAATGCGTCGAGCGGAACTATCGCGTTCGTCGTGAACCACAGTGCTCCACCCGGTGTCGCCCGGCCGGCGTTCAAGAACTATGCCCAGACCTATAACGCCACGACGCGCGTGCTCAATGTCAGGTTCCGGATCGTGTTCCCGGCCTGCCCGCTGGACGTAGTGCTCTATTACCGGGGATAGGTTGAACCAGATGCCACACGCGCGCTCGATCGAAAATCGCCAGGCGGCCCGTCGCCGGCAGAGCGTTGCGGGACGCCGGTCCCTTGAAGGGAACGCAAGGGCATTTGTTCTTTCTGTCTGCGCGATCGTTTCAACGGATGCCGCGTTCGCGGTGGCGGACCCCTATCTTGGCGAGGTCATAACCCTGGGAACCAATTTCTGTCCGACGGGATTCCTGCCGATGAACGGGCAGTTGCTGAATATCGGGGACCACGAGGACTTGTACAGCCTGATCGGCACCACCTATGGCGGCGGCGGGCAAACGACTTTCGCCCTGCCGGCAATGCCGCCGACGGTGACGGCGACGGGCGAGCCGGTCCTATACTGCATCGCCGTCTACGGCGTCTACCCGAGCGCGGATTGAGGCCGTCGTGGGATCATGAAGAGACTTCTGATCATCGCCGTCGCTCTTGTCTCGCTCTCCGGCTCGGGCTGGGGGCAGGAAGGGTATGTGGCGGAGATCCGCACATACGCATTCGATTTCTGCCCGGAGGGGCAGGCGAGCCTCAACGGCCAGCTCCTCACGCTTAGCCAAAGTACAGCACTGTTCTCTTTGCTCGGCACCAGGTACGGCGGTGACGGACAAACCAATTTCGCCCTGCCGACCGCCAAGCCGATCTACACCGCGACGCGTGCGCCGTTGCTGCAGTGCATTATGCTTCAAGGCGTTTTTCCGCCGCGACCGGACTAGCAAACCGCCTTGCGCGGCGCGGCAGCTACCGCTCGCCGGCGCGAATCCATTTTTCGACGACCGGCGGCCGGTAGGTCGCGAACCGGTCGAGCAACTTCTCCGGATCGCTATCGACGATCAGCATGTCGCGGTGCTCGCTGCGAATGAAGCGCTCGCGGCATTGGTGATCGAGGAATGCGATGAGCGCGTCGAAGAAGCCATCGACGTTGAGGAGGCCGACCGGCTTCCTGTGGTGGCCGAGCTGAGCCCAGGTCCAGGCCTCGAATATCTCCTCCAGCGTCCCGGCGCCGCCCGGTAGCGCCAGAAACGCGTCGGAGCGGTCCGCCATCATGGCCTTGCGCTCGTGCATCGACTTGACCTGATGCAATTCGGTCAGGCCGGGATGCGCGATTTCGCGTTCGACCAGCGCCGCCGGGATCACGTCGATCACCGCGCCGCCCGCTGCCAGGGCGGCGTCGGCGAGGGTGCCCATCAGGCCAACCGCGGCGCCTCCGTAGACGAGGCTGAGCCCGCGTTCGGCGATCGTGCGGCCGACCTGCCGCGCCGTCTCGCCGTACACCTCTCTCGCGCCGGCATTCGAGCCGCAGAAGACGCAAACGGACCGCACTGGCGCCTCATGCCCAGCCGACGCAGAACGGCTCGGGCGAGGCCTCGGCGAGCACGTTCACGCGGTCGAGGTTGTTCATGAAATCCGCCATCCCCGGATCGTAGAGCGCTGTTCCGACGTTCATCTGGGCGATTTGCATCGGCCTACTCCGCGATTGCCGCGAGCACTCGCGCCCACGAGCGGGTGCCGCGGTGAAAGCTCGTCAGATTGTATTTTTCGTTCGGCGAATGGATGCGGTCATCCTCGAGTCCGAAACCGATCATGACGGAGTCCATCCCAAGGATGCGCTTGAACTGCGTGACGATCGGGATCGACCCGCCCATGGCGATGAGCACCGCCTGGCGGCCCCATTCCTCCGAGAGTGCGCGTTGCGTCTTCCTGACCCAGGGGCTGTCGCTCGGCTGGCTGACCGCCCGGTCGCCTCCGTGGCTTAAGAACGTCGCCTTGCAGTCGGCCGGCAGGCGCGCCTCGGCGAAGGCGCGAAAACTGCGACGGATCGCGTCCGGGTCCTGATCGCCGACCAGGCGAAACGACACCTTCGCCGAGGCTTTCGCCGGGATCACGGTCTTCGCCCCCTCGCCGATATAGCCGCCGACGATGCCGTTCACCTCGGCGGTCGGCCTTGCCCAGATCTGCTCGAGCGCCGAATAGCCCTTTTCGCCTGCCGGAATTTCAAGGCCGATCTCGTCGAAAAAGGCCTTCTCGTCAAAATTCAGCGATTCCCATTGCGCCTTCTGCGCGGTCGTGATCTCGGGCACACCGTCATAGAAGCTCGGAATCGTGACGCGGCCGGACTCGTCGTGCAGATCGGCGAGGATTTTCGCGAGCACATGGATCGGATTGCGCGCGGCGCTGCCGTACATACCCGAATGAAGGTCTTGGCTCGCTGCCCGGACGATGATCTCCTCGTAGAGGAGCCCGCGCAGCGTGGTGGTGACAGCCGGCGTCTGCCGGTCCCACATGCTGGTGTCGCAGACGAGCGCGATGTCCGCCTTGAGCTCCTCGGCGTTGGTGGTCAGGAACGGGATCATGCTCGGGCTCGCCGATTCCTCCTCGCCCTCGAAGAGCACGGTGAGATTGACTGGAAGCTTGCCTTCGACCGCCATCCAGGAGCGCGCAGCTTCGACGAAGGTCATGAGCTGGCCCTTGTCGTCTTGGGCGCCGCGGGCGGAGATACGTTTCTCGCCGTTCACCTCGACGATGGCCGGATCGAAGGGGTCGCGCTCCCACAGCGAGACCGGATCGACCGGCTGCACGTCGTAGTGGCCATAGAAGAGGACGTGCGGGGCGCCCGTAGACGCGCCGTTATAGTGACCGACCACCATCGGATGACCGATCGTGTCGCGGACGCTCGCTCCGATGCCGATCTCGGTCAGCAGCCGCGCGCACCATTCCGCCGCCTCGCGGCAATCCTCTTTGTATTGCGGGTCGGCGGAGATCGACTTGATCCGGAGCAGCGAAAAAAGCCGCTCGAGGCTTGCGTCAAGGCCGGCGTCTATTCCGGCAAGCACTTTCTCGACACTGCTCATGTGATGTCCCGGCTTTCGAGGCCGGCTCTTATAGGCGCAGGCAGCACAGCCGACAATCTGCGTCGGGGGCGGCGGAGCGGCGGCGGAGCGGCCTTGCCTTTCGCGCCACCTGCGGCCAGTTAGTGAGTGCACGCGATCGGAGAGGCTGATGGACGAGTTGATCACCCGGATTGTCAACACTGTGGGCGTCGAGGCCGACACCGCGCGCGACGCAGTCCGCATCATCCTTTCGTTTCTCTACCAGCAGGGCGATCGGGAGAAGGTCGCGGCGCTCGCGAGCAAGATCCCCGGCGCTGCCGAATACATCGAGGCGACAGAGGACGATTCCGCGACGACGCTCGGCGGCCTAGGCGGTTTGATGGGCGGTGGCGCCATGGCGGTTCTGGGCAAGCTGCAGGGCATCGGCCTTGGCATGGGACAGATCCAGGCCGTCACCAAGGAGACGGTGAACTTCGCGCGCGAGAAGGCGGGTGACGAAATCGTCAACGACATCGTCGGCTCGATCCCCGGGCTCAGCCAGTTCGTCTGAGCGCCGTCACGCGGAGTCAGATCCGGCGCTCCTGCCGAGACATTTTTGCCACGCTTGGCCGTCCTGCGCTAGGCGCGTCTAGCCGCGCCTAGCCGCCCACGCACTTCTGTCCTAGGAAGGCAGATCGGGGTTGGAGGCGGCCATGGCGTCCTATTCGATCGCAGAAATGCACGCGATCGCGCCATTCTATGCGAGCCAGCTGAAGGCCGCCGGCATAAGATCAACGGCAAAGCTGCTGGAACGCGCTGCTACACCAAAACTCCGCAAGGAGCTCGCGCTCGCCACCAATATTCCCATGCAACAGATCCTATACTGGGCGAATATTGCTGATCTCACGCGCGTCCCAGGTATTGCGCTCGACTATGCCGAGCTGCTTGCCGCCGCGGGGGTGAACACCGTCAAGGATCTCGGCCGGCGAAATTCTGCGAACCTCGTTGCCCGCATGACGGAACTCAACATGCAGAAGCGACGGGTCGAGCTGCTGCCGAGCGAGAAGCGCGTCGGACGCTGGATCGAGGCGGCGAAATCGCTCGCCCCAGGCATGGAGTATTAGGCCACGGGTGGCCGCCTTGCCGCACTCGCCGGGCGGACCTACAAGTCCGCATGCTCAAGGCTGAAGGCCCCTCTCCTCTCGGAGCCCCCTACCTTCTCGGAGTGATGCCCGGCATCGAAGACTGGCGGCTCCTGGTCGAGAGAACCCTGAAAGGCCGCGGCGTCGGCAGCCTTCGCTCGCAAACGCGTGATGGCATCCCGATCGAGCCGCTCTATGAGAGAAGCCGCGAAGCGCCCCCACTTGCGGGCCGCGGCGCCCGCCCCTGGGTGATCGTCCAGAGCATCGATGATCCCAACCCGGATCGCGCCAATCAGCAGGCCATCGCGGACCTTGAAGGCGGCGCGACCGGGCTTTCGCTGCGTCTCGCCGATGCCAACTCGGCGGGTGGGCCGGGGTTGCCGCCGACGGCCGAAGCGCTGCGCGCGGCACTCGACGGCGTCGATCTTGCCGCGATTCACTTGAGGCTGGAGCCGCACTCGGACACGGTTCAGGCCGCGGAATGGCTGAAGGACCTCGTCGCGACGAGCGGGATTGCGCCGGAGCGCGCCGATGTCGCCTTCGGCCTCGATCCGGTCGCGGCCATGGCTGTTCGGGGCGCCGATCCGCCGCCCGATCCGCAACGCTTTGCGGCCGCTTTCCTCGCGCTTCGCGCTGCCCAATTCCGCGGACCGCTCGCGATCCTCGATACCCGCCTCTTTCACGAAGCGGGCGCCACCGAGGCGCAGGAGCTGGCGGCACTCCTCGGAGCGGCTGCCTGGTGGCTGCGCGCACTCGACGATGCGGGCGCCGCGCCGGATGCGGCCCTGCCCTGCCTCGGCGCGAGCATCAGCGTCGATCGCGACGTGATCGTGTCGATCGCAAAACTCCGCGCCCTGCGACTTCTCTGGGAGCGGCTTCAGGAGCTTTGCGCGGTTCCGAGGACCGCGCTCCCGGTCCATGCGGAAACAAGCCGACGGATGCTGACCCGCGCGGACCCCGACACCAATCTCCTGCGCAACACGCTGGCGGCCTTCGCGGCCGGTGCAGGCGGGGCCGACACGATTTCGGTCACCCCGCACACGTCGGCCCTCGGCCTTGCCGATCGAAGCGCGCGAGCGCTCGCACGGAACCTCCAGCATCTCCTCTTGGAGGAATCGCACTTTCAGCGCGTCGCCGATCCGGGCGCGGGGTCCGGGGCGGTGGAGGCCCTGACCGAAGCGCTTGCCGAACGCGCCTGGGCCGAGTTCCAAACGATCGAGCGAGAGGGCGGCATTGTCGAAAGCCTTCGCGCCGGCGCGTTCCATGGGCGCATCGCCGACGCCCGTGCAACGCTTGCGAAGGATGTGGCGAGCGGCGCGCTGCCGATCGTAGGAATCACCGCATTTGCGGACTCCTCGAGCAAAACGCCCAACGATGGGCTTGCGTCGCGCGGCTCCTCCGGGCTCGGGCTGGAGGCCATTCGCCTGGAAGCGATGGCGGCAGTGGCCACGTGACGCGCATGCCGGATTTTGCCGACGCTCCGTGGCGGCGCCCCGATGCGGCGGCCGAGAACATCGCTGGCCAAGCATGGACAACGCCCGAAGGCATCGTCCTGAAACCGTCCTACGGGCCCGCGGACACTGCGGGCATTCCGGCGGTCGACAGCGTGCCGGGACTGCCGCCCTATCTCCGCGGCCCCTACCCGACCATGTATGTCGAGCGGCCGTGGACGATCCGGCAATATGCGGGCTTTTCTACCGCGCGCGAGTCCAACGCCTTCTACCGCCGCAACCTCGCCGCCGGCCAAAAAGGCCTGTCCGTCGCCTTCGATCTTCCCACCCACCGCGGCTACGATTCCGACGACCTGAGCGTTGCTGGAGACGTCGGCATGGCAGGCGTGGCGATCGATTCCATTCTCGACATGCAAGAGCTCTTCGCCGGCATTCCGCTCGGCGAGATGACCGTGTCGATGACCATGAACGGCGCCGTGCTGCCGATCATGGCGCTCTACATCGTCGCGGCGGAGCGGCAGGGCGTGAAGCCGGAGGCGCTCTCAGGCACGATCCAGAACGACATCCTGAAGGAGTTTCTGGTCCGTAACACCTACATCTATCCGCCGCGTCCCTCGATGCGGATCGTCTCCGACATCCTGGCCTACGCAGTCGCGAGGATGCCGCGGTTCAATCCCATTTCGATCTCCGGCTATCATATGCAGGAGGCCGGAGCGACGGCGGATCTCGAGCTCGCCTACACGCTCGCCGACGGGCTCGACTACGTGCGCGCCGGGCTCGCCGCCGGCCTGCCGATCGACACATTCGCGCCGCGGCTCTCATTCTTCTTCGGCATCGGGATGCACTTCTTCATGGAGGTGGCAAAACTCCGCGCCGCGCGCCTCCTCTGGGCCGAGTTGGTCGCCGAGAAATTCGCGCCCACCGATCCGCGCTCGCTCATGCTGCGCACGCACTGCCAGACCTCCGGCTGGTCGCTGACGGCGCAGGACGTCTTCAACAACGTCGCGCGGACGATGATCGAAGCGATGGCGGCAACAGCCGGCGGCACGCAGTCGCTCCACACCAATGCGCTTGATGAGGCACTGGCGCTACCGACCGACTTTTCCGCCCGCATCGCACGCAACACGCAGCTTGTGCTGGCGCTCGAATCCGGCACGACCCGCATCGTCGACCCCTGGGGCGGCTCTTTCTTCGTCGAGCGCCTTACCGCCGACCTCGCGGCGCGCGCCCGCGCGCGCATCGCCGAAATCGAGGCGCTCGGCGGTATGGCGCGGGCGATCGAGACGGGCCTGCCGCAGACGCGTATCGAGGAATCCGCCGCGAGGACGCAGGCCCGGATCGATTCCGGCCAGCAGGTCGTCGTCGGGGTCAACCGCCATCGGAGCTCCGAGGCCGATGAGGTCGAAGTGCTGAAGGTCGACAATGCAGCGGTCCGTGCAGAACAGATCGATAAATTGGAGACGCTGCGGCGCGAGCGCGACGGGGTGGCGGTTGAGGCAGCGCTCGCCGGCCTTTCAAACGCTGCGGGCGGGACGGAAAATCTCCTAGCCGCCGCGGTCGAGGCGGCACGCGCCGGCGCAACGCTTGGCGAGATGAGCGCTGCGCTCGGACAGGTTTTCGGGCGGCACGTCGCCGAGGTGCGAGCGCCGTCCGGAATCTACGCACGCGAAATCGACCCGGCGGACGAAGCGGTCCGGCGCGTTCTCGGCCTGACGGCGGAGTTCGAGCGGAACGAAGGGCGGCGGCCAGCCATACTCGTCGCCAAGATCGGCCAGGACGGCCACGACCGCGGGCAGAAGGTCATCGCTTCCGCCTTCTCCGATCTCGGCTTTGAGGTGGAGATCGGCCCGCTCTTCGCCACCCCGGAGGATACGGCGCGCCGGGCCGTCGCCGACAATGCCGACATCGTCGGTGTGTCGACGCTCGCCGCGGGGCATCTCACCCATGTTCCGGCGCTGCGAGAAGCGCTGGAAGCGGCGGGGCGCGGCGATATTCTGATCGCCGTCGGCGGCGTCGTGCCTCCGCAGGACTATGAGGCGCTGAAATCAGCGGGTGTATCAGCCATTTTTCCGCCGGGCACGGTCGCCGCGGAAGCCGCGGAGAAGCTGCTGGAGGAGCTCAACATGCGGCTGGGCTATGCGCAGCGGCGGCCGGCCCCGCTGCGGTAACTGGAGAGAATGCGAAAGAGTCGGATCCAGAAGTCGTGCGGGCGGTCGAGGCATTGCGGGTCCTGGGGGGAGAAGCACAGGGGCCTCGGCGTCACGCAGGCAGAGATCAAAGAGTGGATCGAAGAAGGGCGGAAGTGACCGCCTTCGTTGTAGACGCATCAGCCGTCTTGGCAGCGGTCTTCCCGGACGAAACAGACGAAGGGCGCCCGGACACACTGACCCTCCTGCAATCGGGTGAAGCGGTTGCGCCTTCCCTTTGGCCCGCCGAAGTTGCGAACGGGCTGTTTCAGGCGATACCACGGCAACGCATGGCTTGGGCCGGCGCTCGCATCGCACTCTCCAACTTGTCTGTAGTGAAGGTCGAACTGGTCAGTTTCGATGTCCGGGATATGCAAGGCGCGATCCTCCCGCTTGCACAGCGGCATTCCCTGACTGCGTATGATTCCCTTTATCTCCACTTAGCGCTGTCGCACGAAATCTCGCTCCGATCGAACGATAGCGCACTTCGGCGAGCGGCCCAGAAGGAAGGCGTTTCGCTGACCTGAGAATTAGTCTGCAACAAACAAGCGCAACACACGCTCGTCGGACGCGGCGGCCTTACTCCGCCGCGGTGAGCACCGGCTCCGCCGCAGCCTTGCCCTTCCTGGTCTGAGCGGCGCGCACGATCCCGTCCTGGTGCCTTTTCTTCTCGATCTCGGCGGCGGTGCCGCGCGTCTCGGAATAGAGCGCGAGGCTGAGCTCGTCGTGGTCCGGCGGCGTGATGGCGATGTCGCGGTAGGTTTTGGACGCCGGATCGGCCAGGATCCGCTTCAGCATCCGCCTCAGCCGCCAATAGGTCAGCGTCATGAGGCCGTTGATCCGCAGCTCGGATGCGAAATGGCGGAGGTAGAAGCCGATCGGATTTTCGCGCGGCATTCCGGGGCGGCGATCCTTGCGAGCTCGGATCCTGATGAACCCGGCCTCGAGCGGGTGCACCCCGTAAAGGCTGTGGAAGTCATGGAAGAAGAGAAGGCGATTGACGGTCATGCGCCGCTTGCTCGATCCGAGGGCGACCATGCGGCGCATGATCGTCTCCATGTGCTCCCAGGAATAGAACCGGTCCCACACCTCGGAGAAAACCTGATCCCATTCCGCATCGGACATGCGCTGATGGTGCGTAACGCGGTGGTTGAGGTCGTATTTGTTCAGGTCCTCGTCCATCCAGACGCCCTTGCGCGTCAGCGTCTGGTGATCCTCGCTTCCCGGCAGCGGCGTGAGGTTGGTGAAATAGAGCAGATCGATCGGCAGCTCGCGCTTGATCACCTCAATATCGTGGAGGATCGACTCCCGCGTATCGTTGGGGAAGCCGATGATGTAGCCCGCGGTGACAACGACCGGATATTTCTTCCATTCGAGGAACATCTCGCGGTATTCGGTGATCTTGTTCTGGTTCTTCTTCACCAACGCCAGATTGTCGGGATTGATGTTCTCCATCCCCACAAAAACCTGGTCGGCGCCGGCCTTCACCGCCTTTTCGATGAAGCGCGGAATCTTGTGGCAGCGCGTGTCCACCTGGATCTGCAGGACGACCTTGAGGCCCTCCTTTCTGAGCTCGATCAGCCGGTCGAAACAAGGCTCCCAGTTGCGATTGCGCGCGAGGTTGTCGTCGGAAACGAAGAACTTGCTAATGCCAAGCGCGTGGTTGGCGCGCACGATTTTTTCCAGATCGTCGGCCGAGCGGAAGCGGCTCACGCGCCCCTGGACGTTGATGATCGTGCAGAAGGAACACTGGAACGGACAGCCACGCCCGAGATCGAGACTGGAATAGCCGCCGAAGGTGCGATTGACCTCCTCAGGTCCGAGGATCGGAATGGGGGCGCCGGCCAGGCTCGGCATGTTGTCGCGATAGTCGTAGCGAACCTTCAGCTTGCCGGCATAGGCATCGCGCAGCACCTCGTCGATCCGATTCTCCTCGGACTCGCCGACGAAGAAGCTGATCCCCATGTCCTCGGCAGCGGCGATTTCCGGCGGCGTGCCCTCGAGCATGGCAAGCGAGCCGGCGACGTGAAACCCGCCGATGCAGACGGGGATCCCCGCCTTCAGGAACGGGCGGGACAGGTCGATGGCGCGCGGAAACTGGTTCGACTGCACCCCGATCAGGCCGACCATACCGCGGCCGCCGTCGGCCCTGACCATCTCGATGAGCTTGTCCGCATCGATCCGGCGGTTCGTCTCGTCGATCGCCGTGATGCGATAAGGCACGTTGCCAAGCGTTCCGCGCTGGAAACTGTCCTCGGCAATGCCGTTGACGCTCGCGAGCGCGTTCGATGGGATCGAAGAGTAGCGCCATTGCAGCGGGTAGCCGTCGTCATCGTAATGCGTCGGCTTGATCAGAATGAGGTGGAAGGTCTCCGCCAAACGCTCTTTCGCTACGGGCATCTCCGTGTCCCCCCGATCGATCCGCCGCGACCTTATTCCGCCGCCTGGAGAGGCAGTGTCTCTCGATGGTCCGACTTGGCGCGCGCGTCGCTCTTGATCTTGGTCTGCCGCTTCTGCTTCGCGATCGCCTCGGCCGTTCCGCGCGTCTGGTAGATGCCGAGGCTGAGTTCGTCCTCACCCGGCGCGGTGATCGCTATATCGGTGTAGGAGGCGGACGCCGGATCGTGCCAGATCGCGTCGAGCATCTTCTTCATCCGCCGGTAGGTCCAGATCATCGATCCGACGTTGCGGATCTCGGAGGCCCAGAACTTCGGATAGAACAGGAGCGGGTTCTCGAGCTTCATCCCGTAGGCCCGGTCGCGGCGGAATTTCAGCCGGCCGAGGCCGCCCTCGAGCGGATGGCACCCGTAGAGCCGGTGGAAATCGCGATACCACAGAAGGCGATGCAGCGTCGTCATGCGCTTGTTCGAGCGCAATGCCTTCATGCGCTTGAAGATCGTCTCGATATGGTCGAACGAGTAGAAGCGGTGCCACACCTCGGCGTAGACCCTGTCCCATTCCTCGTCCGACATTTTTTGATGATGTGTCACACGGTGGTTGAGGTCGTATTTGTTGAGGTCGGGGTCCATCCATTCGCCGTTGCGGTGCATGCGCTGGTGATCTTCGCAGCCCGGCAAAGGCGTCAAGTTGGTGAAGTAGATCAGATCGATCGGCAGCTCGCGCTTCATCTTGTCGACGTCGGAGAGGATCGATTCCCGCGTGTCGTTGGGAAAACCAATGATGTAACCGGCGGTGATGACGACCGGGTGCTGCTTCCAGGCGAGGAACATCTCGCGGTATTCGAGCAGCCGGTTCTGCGACTTCTTCACCGCCGCGAGATTGTCGGGGTTGATGTTCTCCATCCCCACGAAAACATTGTCGATGCCGGCCTTCACGCCCTTCTCGATGAAGCCGGGAATGCGGTGACAGAGGGTGTCGACCTGGACCTGCAGATAGACTTTCAGCCCTTCCTTTTCCCGGAGCTCGATCAGCCGATCGAAGCAGGGCTCCCAGTTGCGGTTGCGGGCGAGATTGTCGTCGGTCAGGAAGAAGCGGTGGACGCCGATCGCGTGATTGGCGCGCACGATCTTCTCCAGGTCGTCGGCTGAGCGAAAACGGCTGACGCGCCCTTGGACGTTGATGATGGTGCAGAACGAGCACTGGAAGGGGCAGCCGCGGCCGAGATCGAAGCTGCCATAGGTTCCATAGGTGCGGTCGATCTGCTGGCGCGGCAGGAACGGGATCGGGGTATCCTGCAGGTTCGGGTTCTGGTCCTCATAGTCGTATTTGGGTTTTAGCTTGCCCGCGTAGCCGTCGACCAAAACCTCGTCGAGGCGGCCGTCCTCCGATTCGCCGATGAAAAAGCTGATGCCCATGTCGGCGGCGGCCGCGATCTCCGGCGGCGTTTCGTCGAGCATGGCGAGCGACCCGGCCACGTGAAAACCGCCCATGCAGACCGGTACCCCGGCCTTCAGGAACGGGCGCGCAATGTCGATAGCGCGCGGATACTGGTTGGACTGCACGCCGACGAGGCCGAGCATGCCGCGTCCACCGTTGTCGTGGATCAATTTGATCAGCTCGGCGGGGCGCACGCGCCAGTTGGTCTCGTCGATGGCCTCGATCTGGATGTCCACATCGGCGCCCAAGACCCTGCGATCATTAGAATCGTTGGCGAGGCCATGCACGCAGGCGAGCGCGTTCGACGGGATGATGGAGCGGCGCCATTGCAGCGGATAGCCGTCATCGTCGTAGTGGGTCGGCTTGATCAGGACGAGCGTGAAAATCTTCTTCTGCCGCTCGTTTTGCAGCTCTGGGCTGGCCATCCCGCACCCCGTCCTAACCGCACGAAAACCAAGGGCTTTGTATGATATTTGCGCGAGTCTGGCCAGTGCGCAGTTCGCCAAACTGTGGCGGATGGGACACAGCGGAGGCATTGGAATCGGATGAAAAGCGGAATCGACCGACGTGCGTTTCTTGGCGCTTCGTGTTGGGCAGCGCTTGGGCCAAATGCCCTTTCTGCTGGCTCAGCCGTTGCACAGGGGCTGCGGGGCGCTCTGGATCTCGGGATCGATGCAACTCATGAGGGCCTGAACCCCGGCGCGCCGGACGACCAGAGCAAGGCTTTCGCGAAGGCGCTCCAAAAGGCGGAAGCGGAAGGCCGACCCCTCTTCCTGCCCCCGGGCCGCTATGAAGTGAGCGAGGTCGCGCTCCCGAGCAGCACCCATGTCGTGGGATTGCCCGGAAAGTCGAAAATTGTGTTTCGCGGCGGGTCGGCGCTTTTTCGGGCGCGCCATGCCGGCATGCTGAGGCTCGAAGGCCTGACGCTCGACGGCGGCGGGGTTTCGCCAAAACTCCCGGACAGCGCCCTCCTCGATGCCGAGGACGTCGCCGACCTCGTGCTCGACGATTGCGAATTCCTGCAGAGCGGCGGCGCCGGCGCAAAGCTCCGCGCCTGCGCCGGGCGGGTCGAAAATTCGCGCTTTTCCTCGATCGGCACGGTCGGCCTGCTGCTCGACCAATCGCGGGGGTTTCGCGCGAGCGGCAATCTTGTCGAAGAGTGCGGCGACACCGGCATACTGGTCTCGCGCGACGAGGAGGGTGAGGACGGCACGATCGTGACGCAAAATCGCGTCCGAAAAATCCGCGCCGATTCGGGCGGCACCGGCCAGAACGGCAACGGCATCAACCTCGACAAGGCGAATGGCGTGATCGTCGCCGACAATAACATCGACGATTGCGCTTTTTCAGCGATCCGCTGTTTTTCCTCCGACGCGATCGCGGTCACCGGCAACATCGCCAAGAATTCCGGCGAGATGGCGTTTTATGTCGAATTCGCATCGGAAGGCGCCATCGTCTCGAACAATTTCATCGACGGCGGCAAGGGCGGCATCTCCTTCGCCAATTTTTTCGAGCATGGCGGGCGGCTCGGCATCTGCTCGGGCAACATCGTGAGAAACATCCGCGGCGGCCCGACCTATCCCGACGGCAACCTGCAGATCGGCGCCGGCATCGCGGCGGAGGCGGACGTGGCGATCAGCGGCAATCTGGTGGAGGACGCGGTCTGGGGCCTGCAGCTCGGCTGGGGGCCCTATCTGCGCGACGTGACGGCGACCGGAAACGTGATCCGCCGCACGAAAATCGGCATCGCGGTGTCGGTCGTCGAAGGCGCCGGCCCGGCGGTGATTTCGGACAACCTCATCTCCGGAGCGGAGCAAGGCGCGATCCTTGGAATGCGCTGGGCGGAGGTGGCAACGGGGGAACTGGTGGAGGGCGGCGAGACGGTGGAGGGGGTGAGCGTGGAGGGGAACAGGAGGGGGTAGCTCTTCTTCGACGCGATTTGACCTTCATCCCAGAACTGGGATATGATGCCGAATGGCTCGGGCGCTAGCGGAAGGCGAGCGGCCGCTCGATTGGGTGGGCTCGTCGAAGAAGGACTTCATGGCCTTCCCCGAGCCGGTGAAGGACGACATGGGCTACGCGCTGGGCCTCGCTCAGCTCGGCGGAAAACATCCCGACGCCAAACCTTGGAAGGGACAGGGGCCGGGCGTGTTCGAGCTGGTCGAGAATCATGACGGCGATACCTACCGCGCCGTCTACACGGTCCGGTTCAGCGAGGCCGTCTATGTGCTGCACGCTTTCCAGAAGAAGTCGCCGAAAGGCATCAAGACGGCGAGAACGGATGTCGATCTGATCGCGCGGCGGATGAGGACGGCGCAACAGGACTACGAGGAGCATCATGGCAAAGCAAAGCGCTGACGAGACGATCATCCGCGGCAGCGGCAATGTGTTCGCCGACCTCGGCTATCCCGACGCCGAAGAGCGGCAGACCAAGCTCAGGCTCGCGCATGCGATCAACGGCATCGTCGCCGACCGAGGCCTGACGCAGGCCGAGGCCGCAAAGCTCCTCGGCCTCAACCAGCCGAAGGTCTCGGCGCTGACCAACTACAAGCTGGCGGGCTTTTCGGTCGAGCGGCTGATGACGCTGCTCACGGCGCTCGACCGCGACGTGGAGATCGTCATCCGCAAGCGGGCGAAGGCGCGGGGTGTGGGAGGAAGGATTTCGGTGAAGGCGGCGTGAGATGGAGCGCGCCTTGCCTAGTTTCCGTTATCACCCTTAGCGTGCAGGCATGGGGGAAGAATCACAGGGTCAGGACGCGGTCGAGGAATTCATCCGCTATTCCGAGAGCATCGGCGCGCCGAGATGGCTAACAGCCAGACTTGGATCAATCGGCTCTGCCAATTGATCGGCGCAGAAGAGCCGCACGGAACGCAAGAAAACGAAGCCGCAAACAACTACGTCTTCGAGAAGCGCGTCGATCATCGCCATCGGGACGGCACGACCACTGCGCTCAGGATCGATTGCTACAAGCGGAACTGCTTCATTCTGGAGGCCAAGCAATCCTCGCAAGCAGCCGGGCGCGCGGCGCGGGACGACAGCCAGGGCGATTTGTTGCCCGAGGACAGGTCCGCGCTGCGCGGCGGCACTGCGAAGCGTGGCACCGCCGCGTGGGACGCGGCGATGAAGCGGGCCTACAACCAGGCCGTCGGCTACGTCGCCTATCTGCCGATAGACCATCGCCGGCCCCCCTTCGTCGTTCTCCTCGATGTCGGCCACGTCATCGAGCTCTATGCGAACTTCGCCGGACAGGGCACGAACTACACGCAGTTCCCGGATCGGCGTTCTTTCCAGATCAGAATGGAGGATTTGCGGAGGCCCGAAATCCGGGAGCGGCTATGCCTCGCATGGACCGACCCGGACACGCTCGACCCGGCGCTGAGATCGGCCGAGGTTTCCCGCGACATCGCAGAGCGCCTTGCGAAGATCGCCCGCTCGCTCGAATCGAAGAAGCAGGATGCGAAGGAGGTGGCGGAGTTCCTAATGCGTTGCCTCTTCACGATGTTCGCCGAGGATGTGGAGCTCTTGCCCAAGAGCTCCTTCTGCGACCTTCTCGAGAAGATGGCGGAGACGCCGCAAAACTTCGTGCCGGCGCTGGAATCTCTTTGGGCGGTGATGGACAGCGGCGGCTACGCGCCGCATCTCAATGCGACCTTGAAGCGGTTCAACGGCACACTCTTCAAGTCACGTAAGGCGCTGAAGCTCGACCGGGCGGAAATCCACGAGCTCTATGTGGCGGCGAAACGCGACTGGACGGATGTCGAGCCGGCGATCTTCGGGACGCTGCTGGAACGCGCGCTCGACAAGCGCGAGCGCGCCAAGCTCGGCGCACACTACACGCCGCGAGCCTATGTGGAGCGGCTCGTCGTTCCGACGATCATCGAGCCGCTGCGCGAGGAATGGAAGGAGGTGCATTCCGCTGCGCTTGCCGAGCTGGAGGCCGGCAGCGAGCAGAGAGCGCTGAGGCGCATTCGCGATTTCCACCACAAGCTCTGTACGACGCGCGTGCTGGACCCAGCCTGCGGAGCCGGCAATTTTCTCTACGTCTCGCTGGAGCTGATGAAGAAGCTTGAGGGCGAGGTGCTCGAAGCGATGGAATCCTTCGGCAGGACCGAAGGATTCGCGATGGCGAACGAAACCGTCGAACCGAGCCAGTTCTTCGGCCTGGAGAGCAACCCTCGCGCCGCTCCCATTGCCGATTTGGTTCTGTGGATCGGCTACCTGAAATGGCAGCTCAGGACAGTCGATCCGAAATTTCTCCAGGAGCCGATCCTTCACGCCTACGGCACAATCCGCGAGCAAGATGCGATCCTCGCCTATGACAGCAAAGAACTCGCGCGCGACGATGACGGGAAACCCATCACAGTGTGGGATGGCACGACATACAAGGCCCACGCGACCACTGGCAAACTCGTTCCTGATACCAGTTCGCGCGTTGAAACTTATAGCTACAGAAACCCGAAGGGCACCCTCTGGCCGGAGGCCGATTTCATAGTGGGAAATCCGCCATTCGTTGGGAACAAACTACTTCGGCGAAGACTCGGTGGCGGTTACGTTGATGCTCTATTTTCCGCATATCCCCATCTTCCAAACTCATTGGATTTCGTCTCGTATTGGTGGTCGAAAGCCGCGACCCTTGTAGCTGAAGGAAGGGTTAGAGCATTCGGGCTCGTCACTACAAAAACCATCACTCAAGTCTCCAATCGGCCTGTGGTGGCGAATTTTCTAAAGCGCCCCGGAACATCCATTCCGTTCGCGATTCCGAATCACCCATGGACCGATAGCGCCAGCTCCGCCTCGGTTCGGGTGGCATTTTCCGTGGGGGAGAAGCGAGAAGGCTCCGGTCTACTGCAGAAGGTCATCAGCGAGAGGCGTCAGCGCCGGAAAGAACTCCCAATCGTTGACCTTTCCTCTCAGTTTGGAAACATCCAGTCAGATTTTAGCATCGGCATAGACGTGAACACTCTGACGAAGCTCCGTGCGAATTCGTCATTGTCGTATCAAGGATGCAAACTCGGACACGACGATTTTCAGCTAAGCCACCAAGCAGCCAAGCGCTTCCTTGACGCCGGCTATTATCCCAGCTCTGTTCGAATGTACATTGGTGGCGATCAGATTAAGTTCGGCCAAACACCCGAATACGTGATCGACCTCTTTGGGCGAACCGAGGAGCAAGTTCGTACTGAGAGCGCAGATATATATCAGTATTTGCTTGACAGTGTTAAACCGCACAAGGATCAGGTCAGAAGAGGCTCCCATCGAGATCGATGGTGGCTGTTTGGTGAGCCAAGGCCAGATTTACGCTCGGCCCTAAACGGCATCACGAGATACATTGCAACAGTAGAGGTATCAAAACACCGCTACTTCGTTATTTATCCTTGGCCCGAGGTTCTGATTGACGGCTCGGTTATTGCTGTCGCAACCGACCAAAAAGAGATTTTCTCGGTATTGCACTCGCGGCCACACGTTCTCTGGTCCCTGCGCCTGGGCGGGCGAATGGGCGTTGGGAATGATCCCAGGTATCAGAATAGCGTCATCTTCGATCCTTTCCCATTCCCGCCATTCTCCGAACTCGAGTCCGCCCTCCTCACCCGCCTGCGCGAGCTGGGCGAGCGGCTCGACGCCTTTCGCAAGGAGAGGCTGACGGAGCATGCCGACCTCACCATGACCGGGCTTTACAACGTGCTGGAGCGCGTTCGCGAGCTGGATTGTGCGAGTCCTTCGAGCGGCGATGCTCTGCATCGCGCACCTCAGGATGAGGGTGGTGGCTCGGCAATCCCTCCCCTCACCGCCAAAGAGCGGGACATCTACGAGAAGGGATTGATCGCCATCTTGAAGGAGATCCACGACCACATCGACCGCGCGGTGCTGGAAGCCTATGGCTGGCTGGACCTTGCGCCGGCGCTGGCCGGCCGGCCGGGCGCGACGACGCCCTCTCCACACAAGAGTGAGGAACAGGAAGCGGCGGAGGAGAAGCTTCTGACGCGGCTCGTCACTCTCAACCGGCAACGCACTGCCGAGGAGGCGCGCGGGCTCGTGCGCTGGCTACGGCCCGACTACCAGATCCCGAAGCTCGGCCACAAGGTGAAAGCGCCCGAAGAAGCCGAGCAGATAGAGGCGGACATCGTGCCGGCTGCTGCGGCGGAGCAGAAGCCTACCTTCCCCACTGACGCGTTCGAGCAGATCAGGCTGGTGCGCGACGTGCTTGCGAAGGCGTTGGGGCCGGCACCTCTGGACGCGGTTGCAGCGTCCTTCTCCGGCCGGCTTACCGCGAAACGCAGGGACTCTGTCGGGCGCGTGCTGGAGCATCTCGTCGAGACAGGACTCGCTCGCACACGCTCCGACGCCACCGGAGAGAAGGGTTATTTCGCTCCGCGCTGAGCTTCCTCCCAAGGGAGAGGTCTTGCGCGGTAGCTGCGGGGGGGGGGCTCCGTCGGTGGCAAGAAATACCCCTCATCCGTCCGCTTCGCGGACACCTTCTCCCACAAGGGGAGAAGGTTGGAACTCCTGCTGTCGTCGGCCAGAAAGAACCGGTAACCTCGGGGCGAAACGCCGAACCCGCGGGAGCGCTTGACCATGCCCTGGCCCATCTATCTGCAATCTCTCCTCGGCGGCGCGTTGATCGGGCTTGCCGCGTCGGCGCTCCTCATCCTGAACGGCCGCGTCGCCGGGGTGAGCGGTGTTGCCGGCGGGCTCGTCGGCGGCATGCTTGCTCCGTTTGGGGGCCGCATCGACGGGGAGCTTTTGGAGCGCGCCGCCTTCGTCGTCGGGCTCATTTTGGGGCCGTTCGTCTTCCTCCTCGTCTTCGGCGCGTTTCCGGCGGTGACCATCACCGGCGCGCTCCCCGTGCTCATCGCCGGCGGGCTTCTGGTCGGCTTCGGCACGCGGCTCGGCGGCGGCTGCACTTCGGGCCACGGCGTCTGCGGGCTGGCGCGGTTTTCGCGCCGCTCGTTCGCGGCGGTCGTGACCTTCTTCGCGGTCGCCATCCTCACCGTCTTTGTGATGGAGCACGCGCTATGAATTTTTTCCGCGCGCTCGCGGCGCTTTTTGCGGGGACGCTGTTCGGCTTCGGGCTGGCGCTCGGCGGCATGCTCGATCCTTCGGTCATCCGAAATTTTCTGGATTTTTTTGGCGACTTCGATCCGCGGCTCGGCTTCGTCTTCGCCGGCGCGGTTTTCGTCTCGGCGGCGGGCTACGCCTTTTCACGACAACTTTCGCGGCCGGCGCTCGGCGAGAGTTTTGCCATACCGACGGGGCGAAAAATCGACGCGCCGCTCATCGTCGGGTCGGCGCTCTTCGGGGTCGGCTGGGGGATGGTCGGGCTCTGCCCGGGGCCAGCGATTAGTGGGCTCGGGCTCGGGCTGCCGGAGATCTTCATCTTTGCCGCCGCGATGCTCGTCGGCATGGCAGTGCACGAGCTTTGGCGGGGTCGGAGTGTCAGCGGACGGACGGTCAGTGTCGGCGAATAAGCGCGCGAGGCTGCCGAACTACAGGTAAACCTGTTGATGTGTTGTCGTCATCCCATGGCTTGACCATGGGATCCATTCCGTTGCGCTCGCGACACCCAGACGGTCACGGAATGGATTGCCGGGTCAAGCCCGGCAATGACGACAGATATGGTGCTGGCAGAGTCTAACGTCCTCGCCCTAAGCTCTCGCCTGAAACACCGACTTGAGCGCGCGCACCTCGCCGACCCTGGCGCCGCGGCGGGAGTTGACCGGCGCGTTGGTCCAGCGGCGCAAAGCCTCCTCATGCTCGGGGAGGAGTCGCGCGATGACCGCCGCCATCGTCGCCTCGGCGGCGCGCGTGGCGCCGTCGTCCACTTTCAGCGCGACGCCGAGGCCGAGGTTGGCGAGGCCGGCGCAGAAGACACCCTCCGCCCCGGTCTTGATGAGGGCCGCGCCGCGCAGGAGCGTCATCATGTCGGTGCAGATGCGTCCCGTGCCGGCGACGTAGAACGGCTCGGCGACGGCCGCCTCAAAAATCCGCCGCGCCGCGTCGGCGCGCGAGCGCTCAAGACCGATGCCGGAGGCGAAGCGGGCAAAGCCCAGCGCCAAGCTTTTGAGCGGCACCGCATAGGTCGGGATGGAGCAGCCGTCGACGGCGGAATTTTCTGCTCCGTGCGGCGCGCCGGTCAGGTTTGCGAGCGCTTCGCTCACGGCGACCTGCACCGGGTGGTGCGCGGCGATGTAGCCGCGATGGTCGTGGTTTTGGTGGCGCGCGAGAGCGAGGAAATTCGCGTGCTTGCCGGAGCAGTTGTTGTGGAGCTGGCTCGGCGCTTTTCCGCGGCGGATGAGCTCGGCCGCGGACGCGCTGTGCGAGGGCGCATGCGCGCCGCATTCGAGCGCGCTCTCGTCGAGGCCGATCGCGCTCAGCATCGCGGAGACTCCCGCGACGTGCTCCGGCTCGCCACCGTGCGAGGCTTGCGAAAGCGCCAGCTCGCGGGCGTGAAAACCGAAGGCGTCGGCGGTGCCGGATTCCACCAGCGGCAGCGCCTGGATCGCCTTCACCGCCGAGCGCGGAAAGACCGGCTCGTCGACGTCGCCGATGGCGAAAAGCGTCTTGCCGCGCGCGTCGAGGATGGCGACGGCGCCGCGATGGCGGCTTTCTACCCGCTCGCCGCGGAAAACTTCGACCAGCACAGGATTGGTCATGCTCGCGTTTCGTTGCGCAATCGCCGCTTGGCGCCGCAATAGGCGCGCCGCGATCCTCAACGCAAGCCCGGCGTAGCCAAAGCGCGCGGGCGTCGGGGAGCCGGGCCGAAGATTCCACTGGATTGCGGACTTTGCCGCGTGCGGGCGGAGCAGAAATCCGCCAAGGTGGCGGACCTTGCCGCTTGGCCCCGACGCTCGGCGCGGAGGATCGCGCATGTTGGACCGGATTGCAGCCCGCGAAGCGCCCGCCGCTTCCCGCTCCGCGCGATCGGATCGCACGATCGAAATCGGCGACCAGACGATCGTCGTCGGCGATTGCGCCGAGGCGCTGGCGTTGATGCCGGAGGGGTCGGTCGACGTGATCGTCACCTCGCCGCCCTACAATATCGGGGTCAAATACCGATCCTATGACGATGCCGGCGACCGGAGCGAATATCTCCGCTGGCTTAGAGATATCGCGCTGCTTCTCAAACGCGTGCTGAAGGACAACGGCTCGTTTTTCCTCAACATCGCCGGCACGAGCTCCGACCCCTGGATCGCCTCCGACGCGGCCAATGCGATGCGCGAAATTTTTCGGCTGCAGAACGCCATCATCTGGGTGAAGTCGATCTCGATCGGCGAAAACAGTTTTGGGCATTTCAAGCCGGTGAACAGCCCGCGCTACCTGAACCATCTGCACGAGCACGTTTTTCACTTCACCAAGGACGGCGCGGCGGCGCTCGACCGGCTCGCCATCGGCGTGCCCTTCAAGGACAAGTCGAATATCGCCCGCTGGGGGCATACGGAGGACCGCCGGTGTGGCGGCGACGTGTGGTTCATCCCCTACCGCACGATCCGCTCCAAGTCGCAGCGCGACCACCATCCGAGCCCTTTTCCGGTGGAACTCGCCGAGCGCTGCATCAAGCTGCACGGCCCGCCTTTGCCGGAGGAACCCGGCGTCGCCGAGAGTGGAGAAAGCACCGCGCTGGTGCTCGACCCTTTTCTCGGCGTCGGGTCGACGCTTCTCGCCGCCCAGCGACTCGGCTACCGGGGGATCGGCATCGAGATCGACGCATCCTACGCGGAGGCGGCGGCCTGGCACCTGAGAGAGCGGCTGATCTGACAGTGTCGCACCGCCCGCGGGCTCGCGTGCTTAACAAAAGCTTAACCTTTTCAGGCAGATCATAGGGAGCGAGCGGAGTCTCGAGTCGGAGACGCGGCCGATGAATTCTCAGGCGCCGGCGGGTGAAAAGCAAAAAGCCTTCGCGGCCTACACGCCCGGCGAGGCGCGGAATGCAGCCGCGGAATGGCTGCGGAATTTCAGGGACCACGGCCCCTTGAACATCAGCAGCATCAAGGTCACGGAAGAGCGCGAGCTGTTTGTCGCGACCGTCGCCTACTCGGAGATGACGATCGAGACGACCCCGCAATATTTCGAGAATTACCAGCCGCTCCGCAGGTCGGCGTAGCGGAAGAACCTCGCGCCTCGGGCGCGTCGCGGCACCCTATCAAATCACATCGCCGCCTCGGCGGTGCTTGACCAATGCACGGCCCGGACACCTATTCTCATTCGGTTTGAGACGCCGTCGTGGAAATCCATTCACACGAAGCGATGACTGCGGGATTGCGCCGGGCGGTGCTCGCCGTGGCGCTTCTCAACCTTGCTTACTTCGGCGTCGAATTCGCGGTCGCGCTCAGCATCGGTTCCGTATCGCTCTTCGCCGACAGCATCGATTTTCTCGAGGACGCCTCCCTCAATCTCCTGATCCTGATCGCGCTTGGCTGGACGGCGAAAGGCCGCGCGCGGCTCGGCATGGGGCTCGCCGGCCTGCTGCTCGTTCCGGGGCTCGCCACCTTGTGGATGGCCTGGGAAAAATTCCTGACGCCCGTGCCGCCGGAGCCGGTGCCGCTCTCGCTCGCCGGCGGCGGCGCGCTCGCCGTCAATCTGGCCTGCTCGCTTATCCTCGTCCGCTACCGGCACTTTTCGGGCAGCCTGACGCGTGCCGCCTTTCTCTCCGCCCGTAACGATGCGTTCGCGAATATCGCGATCGTCGGCGCGGGCCTTGCGACCGCCTATACGCTTTCCGCCTGGCCGGATCTGATCGTCGGACTGGCGATCGCGGCGATCAACGCCGACGCGGCCCGAGAAGTCTATTCCGCCGCCCGCAAGGAGCATGCGGAAGGGCCGGAGCCCTAGCCCGCGGAGGTCTGGGCCACAGCCGAGGGCGCCATTGGGTGCACCGGGAGTGCCGTGCCCAGGCGGTCGGATTCGAAGGCGAGGTCGAGCACGTGCTGCAGCTCCGCCGCGCGGCGAAAACTCGGCTCCAGCGTCTCGCCCTGCCGCACGGCGTCGATGAAGGTCTGGTAGGTGTTCGGAACGGGCGGGCAGTCGACATCGCGCCAGGTCTGCGTGTGCACGTCGGGACCGGCGCAGATGCGCATTCCCATCTTTTCGCTCTCGAACCAAATCTCCAGCGCACCCTTCGTCCCGAAGACGCCGAGCTTCATGGCGTTGGCGTAGCCGGTCATCCAGCGGCTCGCATGCACGACGCCGAGCGCGCCACCGTCGAATTCGATCGACAGGATGAAGCCGTCATTGGCGTCGAGGCCATAGGCGCCGATGCGGTCGCCCTCCGCCTTGCCGAATGTCTTCATGCGGCAGTGGACGGAAATGGGTTTCTGATCGGCGACGTAGGAGGCGAAATCGAGGATGTGAATGCCGACGTCGCCGAGCGCGCCGCGGCTGCCGTGGGCGCCGGAAAGCCGCCACAGCCAGCGTTCCTCCGTGCGCCAGTCGCCCCAATGCGTGCCGACCAGCCAGCTCTGCAGATAGGCCGCGTCGATGTGGCGAATCTCGCCGACCATGCCGTCCTCGACCAGCGCCCGGGCCATCTGCATGACCGACAGATCGCGGTAGCGGAGGTTCACCATGGCGATTACGCCGGCTTTCTTGGCCGCCTCGGTCATCTCGAGCGCCAGCGGATAGCTCGGGGCGAGCGGTTTTTCGCAGAGAATGGGTTTTTTCGTCTCCAAGAGCTTCATGGTGGTTGGGTAGTGGACGGCGTCCGGCGTCACATTGGTGACGGCGTCGAACTCCCCCCAGGCGATCGCCTCGTCGAGGTCGGTGAAATAGCGCGGGACCTTGTGCAGCGCGCAGAATGTCTTCAGCCGCTCTTCAACGATGTCGACGCCGGCGACAACCGAGACTCCTGCGATTCTGTTGAAGTGCTTGAGATGGTTTTCGGCCATCGAACCGGTGCCGAGAAGCAGCAGACGAACGGGCTTTTCGCTCATCGGAGGCCGGCCTCGCCGTCGGCGTGGAGGCGCGGCCCGCGGCTCTCGATCTTTTCAGGCGCCTTGTCGGTCGGCACGTTCGGCGCGTCGTCCAGACCCTTCCAGCGCGGCAAGGGATTGTGCGCCCAGGTCACGGCGTTCCGCAGGATCTGCTGGATCTCGGGCTGATGATAAATCGGGTACACCTCGTGGCCCGGGGAAAAGTAGAAGATTTTTCCCGCGCCGCGCTTGTAGGTGAGGCCGGAGCGGAGCACCTCGCCACCCTCGTACCAGGTGACGAAAACCGTCTCCATCGGCTCGGGCACAAGGAAGGGCTCGCCATACATCTCGGTCGCCGGCAGCTCGACGCATTCGCCGAGACCGGCGGCGATCGGATGGCTGCGATTGATGACCCAAATGCGCTCACGCTCGCCCGCCTCGCGCCATTTCAGGCTGCAGGGCGTGCCCATGAGCCGCTTGAAGATTTTCGAAAAGTGCCCGGAATGGAGGACGATCAGCCCCATCCCCTCCCAGACATGTTTTTGGACGCGCTCGACCACCGCGTCAGCGACGTCGCCATGCGCCGCGTGGCCCCACCACAGAAGCACGTCGGTTTTCGCGAGACGCTCGTCGGTCAGGCCGTGCTCGGGATCCTGGAGCGTAGCGGTCGACGCCTGGATGTTCGGATCCTTCTTCAGCGCGCCGGCGATCGTGTTGTGCATGCCGTCGGGATAGATGCGCCGGACCTCGGCGTTCTTCTGCTCGTGAACATTTTCGCCCCAGACGATTGTCCGGATCGCCATCAACGCCTCCTCACCCTACTTTTCGACCAGTCGATGTCAGCCAGCGCTGCATGCGCTCGACCGCCTCGTCGAGCACCGAATCGCGCTTCGAAAAACATAGCCGCAGAAAAGTTTTCGGCGCATCCGATCCGTAGAAGGCGGAGACCGGCACCGCGGTCACTCCGGCTTCGATCGTCATCCGCCGGGCGAGCGCCGCATCGTCGCCCTCCATCCCGAGCGGGCTCATGTCGAGGGTGAGGAAGTAGGTGCCCTGGCACGGGATCACGTCCATTCCGAGCGGCGCGCAGGCCTTGGCCAGGCGATCACGTTTTTCCTGAAGATCGCTCGACAAGTCGTTGAAATAGCTGTCTTCCTTGGCGAGACCATAGGCGACGGCCTTCTGCAGATCGGGCGGGGTGGTGAAGGTGGTGAACTGGTGCGCCTTGGCGATCGGATCAAGCAGCGCCGGCGCGGCGGTGGCGTAGCCGACCTTCCAGCCGGTGAATGAAAAGCTTTTTCCCGCCGAGCCGATCGCGACGGTCCGCTCGCGCATGCCGGGAAGCGAAAGCATCGATATGTGGTGCGCGCCATCGAAGACGATGTGCTCGTAGACCTCATCGGCGATGACATAGGCGTCGTGGCGGATCACGAGGTCGGCGATCAGCTGCAGCTCCGCGCGCGAAAAAACTTTTGCCGCGGGATTGTGCGGATTGTTGAGGAGGACGGCCTTGGTGTGCGGCGAAAAAGCCTTGGCGAGCGCGTCGGGGTCGAGCGCCCAATCGGGCGGCGTCACGCGGACGAGTTTTGGCACGCCGCCTGCCCGCTTCACCAGCGGCAGGTAGCAGTCGTAGAGCGGCTCGATCAGCACCACCTCGTCGCCCGGCTCGATCAGCGCGTTGATCGCATCGGAGAGCGCCTCGGTCGCGCCGGAGGTGACGAGCACCTCGCGCACGGGATCGACATCGAGGTCGTGAAAACGCTTCCAGTTCGCCGCGACCGCTTCGCGCAGCGCCATGAGGCCGAGCATCGGCGGATACTGGTTCGGCCCTTCGATCAGCGCCTCGGCGGCTTTTCGGCGGATGTCCTCCGGGCCGTCCACGTCCGGAAACCCCTGGCCGAGATTGACCGCGTTGTGGGCCATCGCAAGCCGGCTCATCTCCTCGAAGATGGTGGTCGGCAGGCCGGTATAGACGGAGTTGGTTGGCTTCATCGCGGGGGTCCGGACAGTCGGCGCAGCTAAGCCGCTGGTGGCAAGGCCCGCAAGTCCGAGATGATTTCCGCTTGAATGGATTACGAGTTGAATCCCCGCAGCTAGCCCGAACTCGGCTTGAGGGCATGCAGCGCGTAAAGGACCCCGAAGAATCCAGCCACAAGCAGGAATGGCTTGGTAGTCCCAATCGCAGAGAGAATTCGGGGATCAAGCACTCCCCATAAGAGCATGGCGGATATAGCAAATGTGCCCGCGTCAAAGACAGCAGGCCCGGGCTCAGTTCGCTTCTTTCGATGGAAATTGATACCGTAGCGAACGACGAGGTATCCGGCCATCAGGCAGAACACCCAGGCGTACAGGGCCGCATCATTTTCTGGAGTTGGAACCCCCAAAAAACACCCCCGCTGCAGCACCGGCGATAGCCGAGACATGCAGTAGCCATTGCACGTTGCCGGGATCAGATCCCGCGAGCCCGACGAGCATACCAACGATTGCAGTCGCTGCAATCGCGAACCCGGCGGCAGACTTGAGTGCAACGACGAAGGAGGTATCGCGCTGAGCCAATGCCTTCATCGCACGGTCCTCCTTGGACAGCGAGCCAATACGCATCGAATGCGTATGCAATATATACTGCGGGTGGCCGTGTTTGCCAAACAAACTCGCACACCGCTCTTGAGCGCCGCTCCTACTCCTTCAAGTCCACGCCCTCGAAGGCGTGGCGGCCGAGCGGGTCCATCTTGAAGCCGGTGACGTCGGCGCGCGTCGCCATGAACACCACTGAATGGGCGAGCGGTACCCACGGCGCGTCGTTGTGGAAGATGACCTGTGCCTCGCGGTAGAGGCGCTCGCGCGTGGCCTGGTCGGAGGTGAGCTTGGCGTCGGTGACGAGCTTGTCGTAGTCGCGGTTGCACCACCTGCCGATGTTGTTGCCGCCGAGGCGCGCCGAGGTGCAGCCCAAGAGCACATCGAGAAAATTACCGGGTCGCCGTTGTCGCCGGTCCAGCCGTAAAGTGCCATCGACGTGTCGCCATCCTGCAGCTTTTGGCGGTAGGCGCTCCACTCGTCGGAGACGAGCGTGGCGCGGATGCCGATCTTGGCGAGATCGTATTGGATAAGCTCGGCAACGCGCTTGCCGTTCGGGTTGTAGGGCCGGCTCACCGGAATGTACCAGAGGTCGGTGTCGAAGCCTTCGGCCAGCCCCGCCTCGATCATCAGCCGCTGCGCAGCGGCGGGATCGTAGGGGTAGTCCTCGATGTCGTCATTGTAGGACCACAGAGTCGGCGGGATCGGGTTCTTGGCGACGACGCCGGCGCCCTGATAGACGGCCTCGATGATCGCCGCCTTGTCGATCGCCAAGTTGATGGCCCGCCTGACGCGTACGTCGTCGAACGGCGGCCTCGTCGTGTTCATGGCGAGATAGCCGATGTTGAAGCCCTCCTGCTCGAGGAACTTCAGGTTTGAATCGGCCTCGATCGCCGCACGGTCGCCGGGCCTCGGAAATGCAATGACGTGGCATTCGCCAGCCTTGAGCTTGTTCAGCCGCACCGAGGCGTTCGGCGTGATCGAGAAGACCAGCGCATCGATTGGCACCTTGCCGCCCCAATAGTCCGGGAAGGCGCGGTAGCGAACGGCGATGTCGGGCTGGAAGCCGACGAACTGGAATGGCCCGGTGCCGATCGGATTGGTGTCGATCTTCTCGGGCGTTCCGGCCTTCAGAAGTTGATCGCCATACTCGGCCGACTGGATGATGTTGAAGGGCATGGCAAGGTCGGCGAGGAACGGCGCCGATGGCCGCGTCAGTCGAAACCGCACCGTGGCGTCGTCGAGCTTCTCGATCGACTGCAAAAGCTCGGGCATCCCCATGTCCTTTAAGTAGTCGTAATTGGAGCCGCCGACATCGTGATAGGGATGGTCGTCCTTCCACTGCCGCTCGAGCGAAAAGAGAACGTCGTCGGCATTCATCTCGCGGCTCGGCGTGAAGATGTCGCTCGACTGGAATCTTACGCCGCGGCGGAGGTGGAAGACGTATTCCAGTCCATCATCCGAAATCTCTCAGGATTCCGCCAGCGCCGGGACCGCCTCGGTCGAGCCGGGCAGAAATTCGACGAGATTGTTGAAGAAGGGCCGCCCGGCGTTGATGCCGGTCGTCGTGGTGACGATCTGCGGCTTGAGCGATTCCGGATTGCCTTCCGAACAGAAGACGACAGTCTTGCCCTGCGCAGCCGCAGTCCACAGCACGAGCGAGCCGACAAAGGCGGCGGCGATCGAAATTCGCATTTTCAGGCTCCCTCGAGCTGATGGCGCCGCTCGGGCGCTGCATCCGGCGCCGCCTCGGCGACCACCTTCGGTATGTCGATGGTGAAGCGCGTGCCGCGGCCGACCTTGCTGTAGAGGTTGATGTGGCCCTGCAGGCGGCTGGTCACGAGATTGTAGACGATGTGGAGCCCGAGACCGGTATTGCCGCCGCTCCGACCGGTCGTGAAGAACGGGTCAAAAACCTTGCCGATGTTTTCCGGCGGTATGCCCTTGCCGTCGTCGGCAAAGACGATCCTGACCGTATCCTGGCGCGGCTCGCTGACGCGGATGGAGAGCCGGCCGGCCTGCCCCTCGTCATAGCCGTGAGTGACGGCATTGGTGAGGAGGTTGGTGAGCGCCTGGCCAAGCGCGCCGGGATAGGTGTCGACCATCACGTCGGGCGGGCACTCGATCAGGACCTCGTGCTTCGTCTTCCTCAGGATCGGCCGAAGGCTGGTGAGAAGATCCTGCAGCCACACATCCATGCTGAACTGCCGCCGCTCGCCGCTCGCCTGGTCGGCAGCGACCTGCTTGAAGCTGTGGACGAGGTCGGCGGCGCGGCTCAGATTGCCGAACAGAAGCTCGGAGCCTTCGCGCATGCGCTCGACGAAACGCTCGAGCACCGAGCGCTGCAGCTTGCCCCCGGCCGCTGCTTCGCCGAAGCGCTTGGCCTCGTCGCCAAGCAGCGTCGCGGTGGTCAGCGCAATGCCGAGCGGCGTGTTGATCTCGTGCGCGACGCCGGCGACGAGCTGGCCCAATGAGGCGAGCTTCTCCGCCTGGATCAGATCCGTCTGCGTCTTCTGCAGTTCGGCCAGCGCCGCGTCGGCGCGGTCCTTCGATTTTCTGAGCGCCTGCTCGCGGCGGCCGATCTCGGTGATGAAGACGTTGGTGGCGCGCGCCATGTCGCCGAGCTCGTCACGACGGTTGAAGTCGGCGATCGGGCCGGCACGGGCATTTTCCGACAGCTCTGCCATGCGGCTCTGCAGGAGGCGGAGCGGGCGGGTGATCGAGCGCGCGACCGCTAGGCCCGTGATCGAGCCGAGCAGAAGACCGATCGCCGCGCCGAAGATGAGAATGTTGCGAACGAGAGCGCCTATCCGCTCGGCGTTGCGCGTCAGCGTCTCGTTCAGGTAGCGCGCGCCATCGATCATGCGGCGCGTGCTCGCATCCATCTCTTTGAGGATGCGGCTCTGCTCGTTCAGGCCATCGAGCGTGGTGGCGAGTCCCTTTCGCCATTGGTCGAGCGCGTCGATCATCTCCGACTGGATGAGCGGCGAGATCGGCATGGAGGACATCGTCTCGCTCAGCCGCAGGCTCTCGTCATGGATGCGCGATATGGCGGCCGAATCGCGGCTCGTCAGGGCGGCGGCGGTGCGGTTCGAGAGTTTCAGGGTCTCGATCGCGATGTCCTGCGTCGCCTGCTCGGTTTCGGCGGATTGCACAGAATAGGTCAGCAGCTCCGCCACCTCGTCGTGCAGCGCCCGCTGTTCGGTGGAATGGACCTTGAGCAGCCGCTCGATCCAATCCGTCAGCGCACGGCTCGGACCCTCGCTCGCAGCTTGCGCGACAGGCGCGCCGCCGGGTTCCGGCGCGATGCTCGTCTCGTGGGCGCTGAGGAGTTGCCCGAGTTCGGCCGCCGATTCCTCGCGGCCGGCGGTGGTGAGCGCCTCCGAGAAGCGGGTGGCCGCGCTCCGCAGGCGCACGAGCTCGAAATTGAAGCCGTCGGAGGCTTGCAGCGGGACAGCTTCGCCAGGCGGTTTCGGCCGCGCCTGGAACAGCGCCACGGCGGCGATGGCGGCGCCGAATTCGTGCGCGCGGTCGACGATGTCGCGGGCTGTCCGAAGCTTACGGTCGGCTTCGGCGAGCGACTTCACGATGTCGGCGTTCGACTGGTGCTGGCGCTCGCGCGCCTCGTCGGTTAGGCGGACGAGGCTGTTCGCACGGTCCGCCATGTCTTCGACGAGGCCATCGTTGCGGACGGTCACGTCGACGAGGCGGCGCATGTCTTCGCGATAGCGTTGCAGGGCGTCGGAAGCCTCCCTCGCCGCAGCGACATGGCCGGGGTCGCGCACGACGCCGGAGAGCCGGATCAGATCGAAGCGCGCCTGCTCGGCATAGGTGAGGAAAAGCTCGTAAAAGCCCGTGCGCTCGCCCTGCGTTGTCTCCAGAAAATCGTCGCGCGCTGAGCGGGCGGAGAGGAGGTTGCGGTAGATGGCGCCGGCGAGCACGGCGCCGGAACGGGCGCGGTCGGCCTCGTTCAAAAGCACGAAAGCGGCGAGCGCGATGGCCGCCGCGATGGTGATCGGAATTCCTCCGACCAGAAACACCTTATAGGTGATCCGCATTCCACCAACCGAGCCGGAACCCCACGCCCGGCGTCGACCGATCTTACCAGAGGGGGGTAGAGATGGGTGAGATACGGTCGTTGCGCCGGGCGGGGGATCTTGTGCTGTGGCGCGCATGCTCATTGCGGGCCGGGCAGATTTCCTCGGTTTAGCGTTGCACGACCTCGGCGGCCGGGATGCGCACGAGGACGGTGGTGTTCCGGTCGGCCCGGTAGCCGATCGTGATGGTGCGGACCTGCGGCGCCGGCGAGCCGTCAACGGTCGAGAGGCACGACGCGTCAATATTCGGCCAGACCGCCTTCGCGCAGGCCGGGGCGGCGGCGAGGTCACCCTTCAAAACGCGCGCCGCGGCGGCGGCGATCGCAGGGTCGGGCTGCACGCCGGAGAGCGAGGCGAATGCCTCGCCGATCCGGTCGGCGGCGGTGTCGACATTCGTCTGGCCGCCAGCGGCGCGAGCGCTCGCATTGAACGGCGCAATCAACAACCCGGCAACGATGAGAGCGAGGCCCCCAAGGATCGCCGCGGCGACGAGCTTGCGTGACTGGATCATCTGACTTCCCCTCCGGAGCTGCAATTCAGCTCCCCCCTTGGCTAAGGGGTATAGAGGCTGACCTTTTCGCCGTGTTTTCGCCGCAAGACGAATTGTGTTTCGCCAGTGCTTCAATTGTTTCTTCGGGGGCCTTGGGACGAAACAATTCGAGTCTCACATCCGCCAACGAGGCCGAAACGGCGCACGTAACCTCCCCCTTGAGGGGGCGATTATTCAGCGTCGGTGCCCATGCTGAAGCCTTGCCGTCTGTGGGGCCCTCAGCCCTCGCCGCCCCCGTCAGGCGAGAAGACGCCGCCGTCGGGCGAGAAGACATAGCCGGAGCCGCGGACCGTCTTGATGACTTTGGGGTGCGCCGGGTCGGGCTCGAGTTTTCGGCGGATGCGGGTGATGCGGACGTCGATCGCGCGGTCGAAGGCCTCCGAATCGCGCGCCTGGGCAAGGTCGAGGAGCCGCTCGCGTGTCAGAACGCGCTTCGGGTTCTCGGCAAATGCCTTCAGAAGATTGAACTCGGAGGCGGTGAGCGGGTGCTCGTTCCCCTCCTCGTCGCGGAGGGCGCGAGCGTCGAGGTCGAGCCATTTCGTGCCCATCTTCACGGTGCGGTTCGGCGTGCCCGCCGACCCGGCCGGTGCGGCAGCGCTGCGGCGAAGCACCGATCGGACGCGCGCCAGAAGCTCGCGGAGCTCGGCCGGTTTGGCGAGATAATCGTCGGCGCCGAGCTCCAACCCAACTACGCGGTCGATCGGGCTTGCGGTGGCGGTCAGCATGATGACCGGCACGTTTCCGGACTGTTTTAGGAAGCGGATCAGCGAAAGTCCGTCCTCCTCCGGCATGTTGAGGTCGAGCACGACGAGATCCGGCTTTCCCTTCTCGACTTCCGCGCGGAGCGACTTGCCGCCGTCGCAGAGCGTCACGTCGAAGCCGTGCATCTTCAGATACTCGCCGATCATGTCGCGGGCGGCGGCCTCGTCGTCGACCACGAAGATATTCTGCTGCTGGCTCATTCCGCATCCGTTTCATCGAGCAGCGGCAATGCGATCGCAAACACTGCCCCGCCCGCCGGAGCGCGACTTTCCACGAAGATGCGGCCGTTGTGAAGGTCGATGATGCGTTTGGCGATGGAGAGGCCAAGCCCGGTCGAGCTCTCGCCGCCGGTCGGTTTGGCCGAAAGCCGCTGGAAGCGGCCGAATACGCGGCTTACGTCTTCAGGCGAAAGGCCCGGTCCCTCGTCGGCAACGCGGACGACCGCGTCTTCGCCGTCGCGGGTAGCGGTCACGTCGATCCGGCCGCCGATGGGGCTGTATTTCACGGCGTTGCTCAGGAGATTGTCAAACGCCTCGCGGAGCCTCTCCGTGTCGCCGCGGACGCGCAGGTCCGGCTCGACCGCGACATGCAATTCCTGCTCCTTGCCGCCGGCGAGCTTGCGATTGCTCTCCGACACCTCCGACACGAGCATGCCAAAATCGAGCCGATAGGAGTGGACCGAAATATCCACGGCGTCGGCCCTCGCATCGGCGATGAGATCCTCCACCATGGCAGTGAGGCGGCGCGCCGACTGACGGATATGGTCGATCTGGGCGCTTGCCTCCGGAAGCGGAGAGACTGTGAAGAGCTCGGTCAATATCTCGGTGCGGCCGAGGATCACGCCGAGCGGATTCTTCAGGTCGTGGGCGACGGTACCGAGCACCTCGCTCTTGAAGGCGTTGGCGCTCTTCAAGCGCTCGCTCTGATTCTCCAGCCGCTCCTTGGCGGCAAGGAGCTGCGCGGTGCGGCGCGCCACTTTCTCCTCCAGCCGCTGATTGGCGCGTTCGAGCTCCTCGTAGAGCGTCACATTGTCGAAGGCCGCGGAGAGCCGGCTGCAGAAGACCTCGACCAGCGCCTTGTCGGTGTCGGAAAGCTCCTTGTCGGCGTCCATCAACGCCACCAACTCGCGGCCGCTGCCGGTGCCCATATAGAGAAGATAGCGGCCGACGGAGAAATCGTGCCGGCGGTTGTCGAATGCCCGGTGAATCAGATCGATCAGCTCCGGCTCGAGCGGCCGGCTGCGGTCGGTCGCCGCATAGTCGCGGTAGCTGCCCGAGCCGGCAAGCACCGAGAGGCCGGCTTCGCTATCGGTCTCGCGCAGCACCAGGATGCCGGTGCATTCGACCGCCATCAGCGAGGAGAGCTGCGTCAGCACGCCCTCGGCGAGGCGTTGCAGCGAGCGATGGTCGAAAAGCGTCGCCGCGGCGTCGATGATGATCTCAAGGCCGCGGCGCGTCTGCACCAGCTTCAGAAGCTGCTCGTAGCTTCTGAGCGCCGCCGTCAGCGAGGTGAAGAGCTTGTCGGCGGTCAGCTCCGTCTTCGCCTTGTAGTCGTTGATGTCGTAGTCGACCACGACCCGCCGCTCCGGCGCCTGGCCGGGCTGGCCGGTGCGCAAGATGATGCGGACCGTCTCGTTCTTCAGCTCGGTGCGGACGAACTGGACGAGCTCGAGCCCCGCCCCTTCCGTCTCCATGACGACGTCGAGCAGGATGACGGCCATGTCGGGGTTGTTGCGAAAGAGCTCGCGCGCCTCCGCCGCCGAGCGCGCCGAGAGTAGCTCAAGCCCACGGCCGTGCAGCGTAAAGTCCTGCAGCGCGAAGCGGGTGCCGGTATGGACGGCCTGGTCGTCGTCGACGATCGCCACCTTCCAGCCCGGCACGGGCGTCACTGGCGGGCCGGCTATGTCCTCGATCAGCGTTACGAATTCGGCCTCTTCGGCCATCGAGCGCTCCAGATTGCGAAGGTCCGATCTAACGCGGTTTTGCGGCCAAGTCCAAATGACCGGCGGGAGGTGAAACTTGCGGGGGCAATCTCCACCTGATGCCCACTTGGGCCCATGCAGCTGAAGCGCCATGAGCGATGCCTTGAACGACGAGATCGAGGATTTGTGGGTCGAGGTGGGGCGGTTCCCCGCGCTCGGCGAGGCGGAGCAACAGGCCCTCGTGCTTGTGGCGGCGGGCGTCGCCTCGCGGCTCGTTCCGAGCGCGGCGGGGATCGCGCTCTTCGTGGCCGCGCCTGATGCCGTCCTGGCGCGCTCCGAATTGGCCCTTTACGCGCGCGAGAACAGCCCTCGTCCGGCTCCCGGCCCGCCTCTCCGTCCACTCCGCAATGGGATCGACGCCGCACTAATCTATTGCGCGGTGCTCGTGGTCATCCACGCCGCGGCGAGCCGCGGCGCGTTCGCTCACGACTGGCTGGCGATCGGGCGTGCGCAGGCGAGCCTTATCAAAGGTGGCGAGTGGTGGCGCGCCGTCACGGCGCTCGGCCTGCACGCCGATCTCGGACATCTCCTTTCTAACCTGGTGCTGGGCGGCATTTTGGGAATCCTGCTTGCGCAAATCCTCGGCGCGGGCCTCGCATGGTTGTCGATCCTGATCGGCGGGGCCATCGGGAACGCCGTCGTCGCCGTCCTCGCTCCAGCGGACCATGCCGCCATCGGCGCCTCGACGGCCGTCTTCGCAGCGCTCGGTCTCCTCGCTGCCTTGGCATGGGGGCGCCAGGTGATCCTTTGGCGAGGGCTGCGGCGATGGCGCCCGATCGCGGCGGCGGTCATGCTGCTGGCGTTGCTCGGCGTCGGAGGTGAACACACCGACGTCGGCGCGCATGTCGCCGGCCTGTTGACCGGCTGCGTCGCCGGTGTTGGGCTCTATTTCGCCGGCCCCTATCTGCCGCGCGGCAGGAGGGCGCAATTCGTCTTCGGAGCGGCGGCGATCGCGTTGTTCGCCGGGTCATGGCTCGCCGCATTCGCAAGCGCGTAGAGTGGTCGCTGACGATCGCGCGTGACTGAGACGAGCCGCGGTGTTGGCTGGGGCGCCAGGATTCGAACCTGGGATGGCGGGACCAAAGCCCGCTGCCTTACCGCTTGGCTACGCCCCAAATGCTCGCTCGGGAGTCGGCGCGATATAGCCTCTACCTCGACCCGCGGCAATGAAGGCCGGTGGCGGCCTCGGCGCAGCAATCCCGCGTCGGCCTTGCGGCCTTGGGGGGCAGCGGCTATATCCGCCCGCCTTGGCGGAGCGTAGCGCAGCCTGGTAGCGCACCTGCTTCGGGAGCAGGGGGTCGGAGGTTCGAATCCTCCCGCTCCGACCATTTGCATCAATGACTTGGCGCAAAGGTTCCGCTTCCCGCCAGCCGCCACACGAGTGCCATAACAATACGAGAGTGGCACCTGCGGATCCGCTCGGCGCAGGGATAAACTGACATAGCCCTAAAGCAGCCAACGCCGCTTCGCTTCCGCGAGCGGTCTACCTCCGTGGGATGGCCCTATTCCGGCCGACGAAGTTTGCCGAGCTGGAGCGACTCGACTCCGCGACGCTTGAAACCCAACCGAACGCGTACCCCCGGGACTTTCAGCCAGATTGTTGTAGGACGCTCAAGTGACTACTCTAACATCGGAACCGGGCATCTGGTTAAGCGGGAGCCATCAAAGATGTGGGCTCTGAAAAGCTGGAAGCAATGAGAGTTTGGAGCGTTCTAGTCGCCGGTTTCTTCGGCTCCTTTGCCACACCCGGAGCTGGAGCGACTTTCGATCGTGTTGATGCCAGTGGTGGAGCGCCGACGCTGATCTTCGTCCAAGGCGACCTGAGCGTCGGCGATCAGAAGGCGTTCATTGACAAAGTCCTCGGCCTTGAAGACGCTGTCGTCGTGCTGAGCAGCGATGGGGGCAGCATTCAAGCAGCTCTCGCAATCGGCAAAGCGATCCGCCTCAAGGGCTTCACGACACTGATGCCAGATGCACATCGATGTGTCTCAGCATGTGCGTTAATTTGGCTCGGCGGACAGACGCGCTACATGGCCGCCACCGCCGAGATTGGTTTTCACGCTGCCTACGAAATGAATAACGGAGCGTCCATCGAGCGCGGCGCTCCAAATGCTGCGATCGGAGGGTATCTTGCAGGGTTGGGATATTCGGAGGACGCGATTCTCTTCGTCACCAGCGCGCCCCCGGAGAGCATGAGCTGGCTTACCTTTGAAACGGCTGACGAGCTTGGGATCGCAGTCCGTCGATGGGAGACGGCACTCTCCGACCCCAGCGAGTCTCCAACAGACACTGCGGAGCCGCAGCCGAGCACTATCTTTCAGGAGCCGGATGGCGAACCTCAGCGCCTTACCTCTCCGCCTCCAAGCATGGAAGCTGAGATCGTGGCGCGGGCTCTTACTGCGGCGCTCGCCAAGCACAGCGGCTCGCAGATAACATACGCTTCAGCAGAGTCGGATGGCGGCAAAGTTGTGGTCAGGGGCCTGAAGGTTTCACTCGGCTCCGACGAGATCACTTTCGCCGAGGCAGTTGTTGAGGCTCCGACGGAGAGCACTGCCGGGATTTTCGAGAGCCCGCGCGTGACTTTCACCGACGGCACGATTTCCGGTGGATCGACCGGCTCCATAGCCTTGGTAACCTTGACCGCCGTGACGGTTCTCGATCCTGCCAAGGCCAAGAGCGACCGCCTCTGGGAAAGCATCCTTTTCCATACTGCAGAAGCTACCAATCTCTGGGCAAGGCGAGTTGCTGAACCCGGCAAGATTACCGTCGCGCGCATCTATATAGAAACAGGGAACGTCGCCGACAACGTGGCACAGGATAGCAGCGGCGTCGTCGAAAACATCGTACTTCCGCCGGAATTGTTCACCGATAGCACCCTCAATCTGGGGACGCTCGGCTACGAACAGCTTGTATTGGACGTGAGCTGGGACGGGTTCTTCGATGTTGCGGCACAGACGCTGTCGGTGCATGACTTCACCATCAGCGTCGAAAACGCTGGTGATCTGTCTATCAGCGGATCGCTGGGCAAAGTCGTCCTAAGCGATCCGGACGCACTCCAAAAGATTGAGCTGCGTCGCATAACTCTGCGTTATGCTGAAAATTCCTTCGCTGAGAGAATTCTGGATTATCTGACGGGACAACAGACTGGACAGAGTAGCCTCTGGCCGCTTCCCGCGTGTCGACCGCCCTGCTCTAGAGCGGATTATGTCCAGCAATTGCTGACCGAAACTGCCTTTGTCCTTGAAGGATTGAACAAGCAAGGCTTAGAGAACGGCCCAATAATACATGAACTGGGAACCTTCTTTCACGATCTTCATTCGCTCACAATCAGTATTGAGCCTAATCCGCCGATCTCTGGAGAGGAGTTCCTGCGGCTCGGCGCTGCCCTCCCGCAACCTTTATTTGAGCGGTTGAGGGTGTCTGTTCTGGCAACGTCAGACGACGATCTCGTGGATACGGATATCCCCCTTGGCGACTTAGGTAGGATGTCGGGGATCGGCTATTCCAGATGCAAAGAGCAATGCATGCTACGTGCCGAGTGTCTGGCGCTGACATTCAACCGTGTCTGCTGGCTGAAGGCTTCGGTTGGAGAGCGGAAGCCGTTCGCCGGTGCCACTTCGTGGGTGAAGCCGCAGAACTGAGCGGCGGGCAGCGCGCAGGGCGGCGAGGCGGGTCTCGATTGGCCTTCGGCGCGCTGCACAAGCGGCGAAGCAGGGCCTCCGAAAACGAAAGGCGGCCCGCCGGAGCGGACCGCCCTCGCCTCCCAGCCTGAGGGACTCTTTGGCCGGAAAGGTGGCTCGAAGCTTACATCTTCATCATCAAGACCTTGTCGATCACGTGGATGACGCCATTCGACTGGTTGACGTCGGCGATGGTGATTTTCGCGGCCTTGCCGGTCTCGTCGAAGACCCAAAGGTCGTCGCCGTTCATCTGGATGGTGATCGTGTCGCCCGAGACGGTCTCAAGGTTCAGGCTGCCGCCCATCGACTGGGCCTTCTCCATCAGGTCGGCCGCCGACATCTTACCCGCGACGACGTGATAGGTGAGGACATGCGTCAGCGTGTCCTTCATGTCCGGCTTCAAGAGGTTGTCGACGGTGCCGGCGGGAAGCGCATCGAAGGCGGCGTTGACCGGCGCGAAAACCGTGAACGGACCCGGCCCGGAAAGCGTCTCGACGAGGCCGGCGGCCTTGACCGCGGCGACCAGTGTCGTGTGGTCCTTCGAGTTGACGGCGTTCTCGATGATGTTCTTCTCGGCATACATCGGCGCGCCGCCGACCGTCACCGGCCCTGCCGCGAAGGTCGGGGCAATCCCGGCGCCGAGGCCGAGCACCGCCGCAATTGCCACGACACGCGTGAATTTCAATTGGCTCGTATTCATTTTCGTCTCCCGCGTTCCCAAGATTGGGTGCGTGGAGGATTACGGAGGATGTGAGCGAGCGGTTTTCGGGTGCGGGCGGAAATTTGGTCACGTCGTCGTGAGGCGCCGCGGCGCTTCGGTGAACGTCGGCTGAACGCCGGCCTCAGCAGCGGTTCAAACGCACTCCTCTATCTCTCCCGGCGACGAGTTCGGGGGAGAGAATCATGTTCCGCATACTCTACGCGCTTACGGTCGTCGCGCTGATCGGCAGCACCGCCTGGGCGGCGAGCGGCATCAAAAGCGAGCGCCAGCATTCAGCCGGGCGTGTCGGCATCGTGCTTCTCGCGGCTTTGCAGCGATAGTTTCGCCGCACTGCCGCTGCCGCATTGCATCCAGGCCGGCTTTGGATTAGCCGCCTGCGAATGCTCAAGCTCTATGCCATCCGCGAAAAGCGCCTAGCGCAGACCGATCCCGCGTCAGATTCGCGCGAGGGCCTGACCTGGATCGATCTCCTCAACCCAACCGCCGCGGACGAAGCGGAGGTCGAAAAGATGCTTGGCGTCGGGATTCCAACACGCGAGGAGATGGTGGAGATCGAGGTCTCGTCGCGTCTCTACCGCGAGAACGACGCGCTCTATATGACCACGAGCCTGCTCGTCGGAGCCGACGGGCCGAAGCCGCAGACGTGCCCGGTCACCTTCATTCTCGCCAAGGGCTACCTCGTGACGGTCCGCTACGCGGAGCCAGGCGCGTTCCACAACTTCGTGAAGCAGGCGCAGAAAGCCGAGGCTGAACTCAAGACCGCGGATGGAGTGTTCGTCGGCTTGCTCGAGGCGGTCATCGACCGCACCGCCGACGTGCTCGAGAAGGTGAGCGTCGAGATCGACACACTTTCCAGCACCGTATTCCAAGGTGACTCTTCAAGGGAGACCACCCAAAGCGACTACAAGGCGGTTCTGCGAAAGCTCGGCCGCAACGGCGACCTCAACTCAAAGGCGCGCGAGAGCCTCGTCAGCGTCGGCCGCCTGGTGAACTTCCTCACCGCCGAATGCGCTCAGTCGCACCCGGCCCTCTACGAGCGCACCGAGACGATGAAAGCGGACATCCGCTCGCTCACCGATCACGCGACCTATCTCTCCAACAACTGCGTATTCCTGCTCGATGCGACAGTGGGATTGATCACCATCGATCAGAACAACATCATCAAGATCGTCTCTGTGGTCTCCGTGGTCATCATGCCGCCGACTCTCATCGCCAGCATCTACGGCATGAATTTCAAGTTCATGCCCGAGCTCGGATTTATGGTCGGCTACCCTTTGGCGCTCGTCGCCATGGTGGGGGCAGCCATCCTTCCCTATTGGTATTTCAAGCGTCGCGGCTGGCTCTGAGGCCGGGTTGCCGGGGCCCCCGAGCGCGCCGGGGCTCCGCCTGCGGGCTCCAGTCGCACGGCCTTTTGACCACGATTCCGGGCGACGCTAAGTCGCGTCGCTGTTGATTTCCTCCCGCAATCCGTCGTTACCTAGAGTTCAGAGAGGCCGGACGGGCGTCCGGCTTCAGGTTTTCCTTTGGGAGGTTCCTGTATGTATCTCAAACATATCATGAAGGCGGCGCTGCTTGGCGTCAGCCTCGCGGCCCTCGCCGGGGCCGGCGCTTCGGCAAAGACGCTCGTCTATTGCTCTGAAGCGTCGCCTGCCGGCTTCGATCCGTCACCGTGGAGCGGCGGTAACGACTTCGATGCGTCCTCGCGCACGCTCTATTCGCGCCTCGTCGAGTTCGAACACGGTAAGACGAGCTTCGTTCCGGGTCTCGCCGAGAGCTGGGAAATCTCCGACGATGGCCTTGAATACACGTTCAAGCTGCGTCCGGGCGTCAAGTTCCAGACCACCGACTATTTCACCCCGACGCGCGATCTCAACGCCGACGACGTGGTCTTCTCGTTCGAGCGCCAATGGAAATCGGACAATCCCTGGTTCGAATACCTGCCTGGAGTCGGCTGGGAGTATTTTGCAGGCATGGGCTTCTCCGACCTCTTGAAGGAGATCGTCAAGGTCGACGACCTGACGGTCAAATTCGTGCTGAACAAGCCGGAAGTCGCCTTCCTGCCGGATCTCGGCATGGACTTCGCCTCGATCGTCTCGAAGGAATACGCCGATCAGCTCGAAGCCGCCGGCACCAAGGAATTGTTGACCCAGAAGCCGATCGGCACGGGTCCGTACCAGTTCGTCGACTACCAGCTCGATTCCGTCATCCGCTACGCTGCATGGGACGGCTACTACGGCGGCCGGCAGAAGATCGACGAGCTGATCTTCGCCATCACCACGGACGCGGCCGTACGGGCGCAGAAGCTGAAGGCCGGCGAATGTGATATCATGTCGTATCCGGCTCCCGCCGACATCGCTGGGCTGCAGGCCGATCCCAATCTCGTCGTCGACGAGCAGGAAGGCCTCAACATCGGTTACCTGGCCTACAACACCACGCAGGCCCCGTTCGACAAGGTCGAGGTCCGCAAGGCCCTCAACATGGCCGTCAACAAGCAGGCCATCCTCGACGCGGTCTATCAAGGCGCCGGCCAAGCGGCGATCAACCCGATCCCGCCGACGATGTGGAGCTACAACACCTCGATCGCCGACGACGCGTACGATCCGGAAGCGGCGAAGAAGATGCTGGCGGATGCCGGCGTCACCGATCTCAACATGAAGATCTGGGCGATGCCCGTGTCGCGTCCGTATAACCCGAATGCGCAACGTGTTGCCGAGCTCATCCAGGCCGACTACGCGGCGATCGGGGTCACGGCCGAGATCGTGAGCTACGAGTGGACCGAGTATCGGGAGCGCGGCAAGGCGAAGGATCGCGACGGCGCGTTTCAGATCGGCTGGACCGGCGACAACGGCGATCCGGACAACTTCCTGTTCCTGCTCGGCTGCGACGCGATCGAGCAGTCCAACTACGCGGTCTGGTGCAACGACGAGTTCGAGGCGCTTCTCCAGAAGGGCAAGTCGATCACTGACCAGGCCGAACGCACGAAGATCTACGAAGAGGCCCAGGTCGTCTTCAAGCGCGAGGCCCCGTGGCTGACGATCGCCCACTCGAAGGTCTTCATGCCGATGAACAAGAAGGTCGTCGGCTACGTCATGGATCCGCTTGGCATCCATCGCTTCGACGGTGTCGACGTCACCGAGTAAGGCGAGCGAACCGGGGGGCGCGGTGCTGATGTGCCACGCTCCCCGCGCCCACCATGCTCAGGTACATTCTTTATAAGCTTGCCCTGATCGTGCCGACGGTGTTCGGCATTTCCCTTGCAGCCTTCGCGTTTGTCCGGCTCCTGCCCGGCGATCCGATCCTGGCACTTGCCGGCGAGCGCGGTGTGAGCCCCGAGCGTTACGCCGAGCTGCTCGAGCGGTTCGGCTACAACCGCCCCATCTGGGTGCAGTATTTCAGCTATATCGGCGGCGTGCTGCAGGGCGACTTCGGCATCTCCATCGCCACCAAGCGGCCGGTCATCGGCGAGTTCCTGACGCTCTTCCCCGCCACGGTCGAACTCGCGGTGATCGCGATGATCCTAGCGACCCTCATCGGCGTCCCCGCCGGCATCTTCGCCGCCGTGAAGCGCGGCTCCTGGTTCGACCAGCTCACCATGGGCGCGGCGCTCGTCGGCTATTCGATGCCGATCTTCTGGTGGGGCTTGCTGCTGATCATCCTCTTCTCCGGCTATCTCGGCTGGACGCCGGTTTCCGGCCGCATCGGCCTGTCGCATTTCTTCAAGCCAGTCACCGGCTTCATGCTGGTCGACAGCCTCATCTCCGGCAAGAGCGGCGCCTTCGTCTCGGCGCTTCGCCATCTGATCCTGCCCTCGATCGTGCTCGCCACCATTCCGCTCGCCGTCATCGCGCGGCAGACGCGCTCCGCCATGCTGGAGGTGCTCGGCGAGGACTATGTACGCACTGCGCGCGCCAAAGGCCTGGACCCCCGCCGCGTCATCGGTCTCCATGCCTTCCGCAATGCGCTGATCCCGGTCGTCACGACCATTGGCCTGCAGGTCGGCACGCTGATGGCGGGCGCAATCCTGACCGAGACGATCTTCTCCTGGCCCGGCATCGGCAAGTGGATGATCGATTCCATCGGCAAGCGCGACTACGTCGTCGTGCAAAGCGGCCTGCTGCTCATCGCGCTCATTGTCATGGCGGTCAATCTGGCGGTTGACGTGCTCTACGCCGTCATCAACCCGCGCATCCGGGTGCAGTGAAACGATGAGCGACGACGCGATCTCCGTCCCCATCAAGGCCCAGCGCCCGCCGGGACCGCTCATCGAGTTCTGGCGCTATTTCTCCATCAACAAGGGCGCCATCCTCGGGCTTGCCGTGTTCGTCCTCCTGGTGCTCGTCGCCGTCTTCGCACCGCTGATCGCGCCGCACCTGCCGAACGAGCAGTTCCGCGACGCCCTGCTCACGCCTCCATCCTGGCAGGAGGGCGGCAAGGCGGCGTTCCTGCTCGGCACCGATGCCGTAGGCCGCGACATCCTCTCCCGCCTCATCTATGGCGCGCGCTATTCGCTCTTCATCGGCCTCGTCGTTGTCGTCGTCGCTCTCGGCAGCGGAGTCGTGCTTGGACTTCTCGCGGGCTATTTCCGCGGCTTTATCGACACCTTCATCATGCGCATCATGGACATCATCCTGGCCTTCCCGTCCTTGCTGCTCGCGCTGGTGCTCGTCGCCATCCTCGGTCCCGGCCTGTTCAACGCCATGCTCGCCATCGCGCTCGTGCTGCAGCCGCATTTCGCGCGGCTGACGCGCGCCGCCATCATGGCTGAGTCCAATCGCGAATACGTGGTTTCCGCCAGGGTCGCCGGCGCGGGGCATCTGCGGCTGATGCTCGTCACCATCCTTCCCAATTGCGTGGCGCCGCTCATCGTGCAGGCGACACTCTCCTTCTCCAACGCGATCCTCGAAGCCGCGGCGCTCGGCTTCCTCGGCATGGGCGCACAGCCGCCGACGCCGGAATGGGGCACGATGCTGGCGAGCGCCCGCGAATTCATCCTGCGCGCCTGGTGGGTGGTCACCTTCCCAGGGCTCGCCATCCTCATCACGGTGCTCGCCATCAACCTCATCGGCGACGGCCTCCGCGACGCGCTCGATCCGAAGCTCAAGCGGAGCTGAGGATGGAAGCCGCACTGATCGGCATTCTCGGTGTTGTACTCGGTGTTATTCTTTCGAACATCGCGGCCCGATTCCTCGAATCCGTCCGACGGCGCGAACGCATACAGGACGTCGCAACCGCGATTCGCGCGGAAGTACGCAGCCACCGCCAGCGCCTCCTGCTGTTCAAGGCCCCGGCAGCCGATCAGATTACTGAGCGGATATTGGAGGCGGCGACAAAGGGGGCCGACTACACGCCGTTTGTGCCACGGGAAGCCCATTTGAGAAGCGACCGCTTCTCGAAACTTGAAGCTCCGCGGAAGGTAGAGATGTACCGCGATTACATCGCGATGGGCGCATACGCTCTCGAGCTTGCGGAGCAAGCGATCGGTGCCCTCGAAGATTCGTCAGTAGCCGGGCTTGGGCCCGGTGGGGCCGGAAATCGGCGTCGGCGGCGGTAGAGGACGCGGATTGGGTGCCATAGCAATGTTCTCCATGGGAAAGATATAGAGCCTATTTACAGGATCACCAACCAGCATGCCCCTCCTCGAGATCCGCAACCTCTCTGTCACCTTCGCCACCAGCGCAGGGCCGTTCAAGGCGGTCGACGGCGTCGATCTCGACGTCGATGCCGGCGACGTGGTGGCGATCGTTGGGGAATCCGGCTCGGGAAAATCGGTCGCGATGCTTGCCGTCATGGGGCTCCTGCCAAAGACGGCGACGATCACCGCCGATCGCCTGGCTTTCGCCGGCGAGGACCTTTTTGCGCTTTCCTCGCGCAGGCGCCGGCAGGTCATCGGTAAAGACATGGCGATGATTTTTCAGGAGCCGATCGCCAGCCTCAACCCCTGCTTCACCGTCGGCTTCCAGATCGGCGAAGCGTTGAAGACGCATCTCGGCATGGATCGCGCGGAGCGGCGCGAACGCTCGATCGCGCTTCTGCGCGAGGTCGGAATCTCGGAGCCCGAAAGGCGGCTTTCGGCCTTTCCGCACCAGCTTTCCGGCGGCATGAGCCAGCGCGTGATGATTGCCATGGCGATCTCTTGCCGGCCGAAGCTTCTCATCGCGGACGAGCCTACGACGGCGCTCGACGTGACGATCCAGGCGCAAATCCTCGACCTCTTGCTCACACTGCAGGCGGAGACGGGCATGGGTCTCGTCCTCATCACCCATTCGATGGGAGTGGTGGCGGAAACGGCGCATCGTGTCGTCGTGCAATACGCCGGCCAGGAGGTGGAGCGGCAGGATGTGCACGGCCTCTTCGCCACCCCGCACCATCCCTATACGGTCGCCCTCCTCGACGCGCTGCCCGACCGCGCGAAGGGCGACCGTCTGCCGGCCATTCCCGGCGTCGTTCCCGGCCAGGGCGACCGCCCGGACGGCTGCCTCTTCAACCCGCGCTGCGATTTCGCCACCGAGCTTTGCCGCAAGGTTGCGCCGCCGGTGCAATCGAGCGCGCTCGGCCGGGCGCTCTGCCATTACCCGCGGAATTCCCGCCTGGAGGCCACATGAGCGCGGTCATCGAAGCCATCGATCTCGCACAGAACTATGCCGTGAGCCGCGGCGCCTTTCGCCAGCCCGCCATCGTCAGGGCACTCGCCGGCACGACATTCTCCGTCGAGGCCGGAAAGACGCTGGCGGTTGTCGGCGAATCCGGCTGCGGAAAATCCACGCTCGCCCGCATCATCACCATGATCGAGCCGGCAAGCGACGGTCGGCTCGTCATCGACGGCGTCGATGTGGGGAGCGCCGACCGGCGCAAGCTCAAGGGGCTCAGGCGGACCGTGCAGATCGTCTTCCAGAACCCGTATGGCTCGCTCAATCCGCGCCAGAAGGTCGGCGCCATCCTCGAGGAGCCGCTGGTCATCAACACCGAACTCCGAGCAGCCGAACGGCGGGCCAAGGCACTCGACATGCTGCACCGCGTAGGACTCCGGCCGGAGCACTACAGCCGCTATCCGCACATGTTCTCAGGCGGCCAGCGGCAGCGGATCGCGATCGCCCGCGCGCTCATGCTGGAGCCGAAGATCGTAGTACTCGACGAACCGGTCTCGGCGCTCGACGTTTCGATCCAGGCGCAAATTCTGAATCTTCTCGCGGATCTGCAGGACCAGTTCGGCCTGACCTATGTCTTCATCAGCCACGACCTCTCGGTCGTGCGGTTCGTCGCCGACGACGTGATGGTCATGTATCTCGGCCGTCCGGTGGAGATCGCGCCGGTTGAGGCGATCTTCAGCCGGCCGCTGCACCCCTATACGCGGGCGCTTCTCTCGGCGACGCCGATCGCCGACCCGGAACAACGCCGCGCCAAGATCAAGCTCGAAGGCGAGCTTCCCTCCCCCTTCGACCCGCCGAGCGGCTGCCCTTTCCATCCGCGCTGTCCGTACGCCCGCGCGCCGATCTGCGTCGACGCGCGGCCGGAGCTGATGCCGTCAGGCGCGGGCCTGCACGCCTGCTTTGGCGTGGCGGAGGGTTGGATACCGGATACGCCCGTAGGCGTGCCGCTCAACGCCTGACGAGACGCGCGCCGGCCGACACGAGCGCCGCGGCGAGTGCAAGCTTGACGAGGTCACCGAGCACGAACGGGTAGAGGCCGAACGAGAGCACGGGCTTGTCCCAGCCGATCACCGACCCGAGCCAGAGAAGGCCGAGCGCAAAGACGAGCGCATCGCCGAGCACCATCACGCCGAAGAGCTTGATGGGGTTGCGGTCGGCGCCGCGCTCGGCGAGCCAGCCGATGACCACCGCCTCGACCGCAAAGCCGATGAGGTAGCCACCCGTCGGCCCGACCATGTAGGCAATGCCGATTCCCTGCTGTGGCGTGCCTTGGAACACCGGAATGCCGAAAGCCCCCTCGGCCAAATAGAGCACGACCGTGGCCGCCCCGAGCCGCCAGCCATAAGCGGCGGCGATGAGCGCCACGGCCCCGGTCTGCAGCGTCATCGGCACCGGCCAGAACGGCACGCTTATCTTGGCGGAGGCCCAAAGGATCAGACTGCCGATGACGGCAAAGCCGACGAGCGCCGCGGCACGTGCCGCGCCCTCACCGGGAATGAACCGGCCGACCAGCGGCCCTGTGACGGAAACGGCGCTCATCTCATCAATCCCCCACGCTCTTGCTCGTCACTCCTATAGACAGCGGCTCCAAGGCCGGCAAGAAACGAGACGCATGGCGCTTGTCTTCAACCGGGATTTTGAGGCGCGGACCGGCGAAGTGGTGCAGGTCGCGCCCGGAGTGCGGCGGGTGACGGCGCCCAATCCCGGCCCCTTCACCTTCCGCGGCACCAACACCTTTCTGATCGGCGAGGAGCGGCTCGCGGTGCTCGATCCGGGTCCTGACGACCCGAATCACGTGGAAGCGCTCGACCGGGCGATCGGTAGCGCTGAGGTGGTGGCGATCCTCGTTACCCACACCCATCGCGACCATTCGCCGGCCGCACGGCTACTGCAAGCGCGCTTCCCCGCGCCGATCCTCGCCGCGGGCGCGCACCGTCCGTCACGACCGCCGCGCCCGGGTGAGGAGCTCCGTCTCGATGCGAGCGGCGATTTCGATCTCGTCCCGGACATGTCGCTCGACGATGGAGCGATCGTCACAGTCGGCGATCTCCGGCTCGAGGTCGTGACGACTCCCGGACACACGGCCAACCACGTCGCCTTTGGGCTTCTCGGCCGCGACATCCTGTTCTCCGGCGACCACGTCATGGGCTGGTCGACAACGATCGTTGCGCCGCCCGAGGGTTCGATGGCCGATTACATGGCCTCGCTCGACCGCCTGCTCGTCCGGCCGGAGCAGCTCTATCTGCCGGCGCATGGCGGAGCGATCCGCGATGCACACGCCTATGTGCGCGCGCTCCAAGCCCACCGAAAAATGCGCGAAGCGGCGATTCTGGAGGGTCTGCGGCGCGGCGACCGCACGATCCCCGAGCTGGTTGCGCGAGTCTATGCGGGGCTCGACGCGTGGCTTGCCGGTGCGGCCGGCCTATCGACTCTCGCGCATCTCGAGGATCTCGTGGCGCGCGGCATGGTCGCGGCCGACGGTCCGCCGGCGCTCGACCGGCGCTACTGGGTCGTCGACGCGGCGCCAGGGGCCGCCGTGGCGGGGTCTGGCTGAAGTACGGCATCAAGATCGGCAAAGAAGCCACTGATGCGACGGGCATTTTGACCGAGATCATGCTCACCGATGCGGGACGCTGAGCGCATGTCGACCTGGGTGCCGTCTGGCGCCAACCTTACGCGCACGACCACATCGTCGAGAAAGCCGAAGACGGGGGTCGGCGCCAACGCCTCGAGCGTTGCTTCATCGCTGGGCGGACTGGGCGCGGGGATCGTGTTCCACTGCGTCGGGCTCAGCGCCAGCGGGGAAGCGGTATTCGGCGCCGCGACCGGGAGTGTCTCAGTCGCCATCCCGCCGCGCGATTGCGTCACGACGCTCTTCAGCGCCAGCGCCTGAACGAGCTCGTCGTCTTCCGCCACCACCTCGCTGGGCGCGGCATCTACCGTCGCGGTCGGCAGAAAAACCGGGTGGACGTCGCGGGTGACGGTCCAGCCTCTCGCCTCGACGATATCGCGCGCCGCGACATAAACCTCGCCGAGCGGCAGCGGATAGAGGTGGGGCACGATCTCGGGATAGGCCTCGCGTTGCACCGCGGCGCGGCTCACGTCTGGTGTGCCGCGCAGTGCGCCCGATCCGGTGAACACCGGAGGATCGCTCACATCGGTGGCGATGTCGGTCAGGCGGGGATAGGCGATCGCCGCCGCGGCGACGAGGCCGAGAATGACGAGGACGGGAGAGGCATAGAGAATGCCGGCGACCGCGCTCCACGCACCCTCTGCGCCCGAGTTCCAGATGTCCGCGAGCGAATAGACCGCGAGACCGAGCGCCGCGAGGCCGAGCACGAAGCCGACAATGAGGACGGGCTGCAGCGCCACATCCGGCACGATCCCGACGCGCATCCCGACGACGCCGAGCGCCAGCACCGGCAGCGCGAGGCCGCCGCTCAGCCGCGCCCAACCGGCCGCCCGCGAACTCCGGACAGGGATGCCTCGTCTCATCAGCGGCCTTCTCTATTGCGATCGACGGGAGAGATATCCCTGCCGTCAGGCGCCCGGCAAGCGGTAGTCGCGGAAGCTTTCTCGCAACTCCGTCTTCTTGATCTTGCCGGTCGCGGTGTGCGGGATCTCGTCGACGAAGACCACGTCGTCCGGCAGCCACCATTTGGCGATTTTCGGCCGAATGAAGTCGAGGAGCGCTTCCTTGGTCGGGCTGCTCCCCTTCTTCACCACGACGATCAGCAGCGGGCGCTCGTCCCATTTCGGGTGGCGGACGCCGATCACCGCCGCCTCGGCGACGCCGGGGTGGCTGACGGCAAGATTTTCGAGCTCGATCGAGGAGATCCATTCCCCGCCCGATTTGATCACGTCCTTGGAGCGGTCGGTGATGCGCATATAGCCTTGCGCGTCGATATGGGCGACGTCGCCGGTATCGAAAAATCCCGCATCGTCGAGGATCTCAGCTTTGTCGTCGAAATAGGCGCCGGCAACAGCCGGTCCGCGCACCATGAGCCGGCCGAAGGTCTTGCCATCCCAAGGGAGGTCCCTCCCCTCGTCATTGGCCACCCTGAGCTCCACGCCGAAGGGCGGATGGCCCTGCTTTTCCTGTACGTCGTAGCGTTTTTCGCGCGATAACGACGCCGTCTCCGGCTTCAACGTGCAGATCGTGCCGAGAGGGCTGAGCTCCGTCATGCCCCAGGCATGCATGACGCGGACGTCGTAACGTTCCTCAAAAACTTCCACGACCGAGCGCGGACAGGCGGCTCCGCCGATGAGGACGCGCTCAAGGTGCGGGAGCATGCCGCCGGTCGCCTCGAGATGCTGCAAGAGCGACAGCCAGATCGTCGGCACCGCCGCCGTGAAGGTCACTCGTTCGGCTTCGAGCAGCTCATGGATCGAGGCGCCGTCGAGCTTCGCGCCCGGCATGACGAGCGTCGCGCCCGCGAGCGGCGCGGTGAAGGCGAGGCCCCAGCAATTCGCATGGAACATCGGCACCACCGGCATGACCCGATCGCGGCTCGAGATCCCCATCATGTCGGGCCCGTTCGAGACGAGCGAATGCAGCACGTTGGAACGGTGCGAATAGACGACGCCCTTCGGATTGCCGGTGGTGCCGGAGGTGTAGCACATGCCGGCGGCGGTGTTTTCGTCGAACTCGCGCCAGGCAAAATCCTCGTCGGCGGCGAGCCATTCTTCATAGGGCTCGGCGTCGAGCTTCGTCTCCGGCATGTGCGCCGCGTCGGTCAGGACGACGATCTTCTCGATTGACTTCACCTGATCGCGAAGCTTTTCCACGATCGGCAGAAAAGTCAGGTCGACGAAGAGCATCCGGTCTTCGGCGTTGTTGATGATCCAGGCGATCTGATCGGGGAAGAGCCGTGGATTGACGGTGTGGTAGATGCCCCCGAGACCGAGCAGGCCGTACCAGACCTCGAGATGCCGCCAGGTGTTCCAGGCGAGCGTCGCGGCGCGGTCTCCGAGCCGAAACCCGACGCTGTCGAGGCGTCTGGCGACGCGCCGGGCCCGGGCGCGCACCTTTCGGTAGTTCGTCCGGTGGATCGGCCCCTCGACTGAGCGCGAGATCACCTCGCGGTCGCCATGCTGGGTCGCCGCGTGATCGATCACTTTGTGGCAAAGCAGCGGCCAGTCCTGCATCAGTCCGCGCATCGATTCCTCCCGGTTTCGGCGAATTCTTCGCTGCTTGCACCGCGCTGGCAAGCCGGCTCGTGCGGGAGCCGGTCTTTGATAAGAAACCTTAATCCGAACAAAGCCTTGCCATCGGGCGATGGTCTCTGGCCAGCATGCGCGCCATGATGGACTCGCATGAAAAGCCGGCCCGCGAGGCCGCGACAGGGGTCAGCGGCCGCGGGCTGCAGCGGCTGCAATTCGAGCTGGCGCTCCACCTCAGCGTCGTGGGGCGGCCGGTCGCGGAGGCGCTCGCGCGCGCGGCGGAGACGGCAGGCGCCGATCTCGTTTTTGTGCTGCCAGCGCCAAATGGCGAAGGCATGATGGGCGTCGTGCGTCTCAACGACGAGGGAAGCGACTTCTTCCTGCAGGTCGGAACGGAAAAGGCCGGCTTCCCCGTTTCCGAGGAAGCAGAGATGGACAAGACTCTTCTCGGCCTGGCGCGTGCATCCGTTGATGTGCTGCAGCGAATGTCGGCTGATCGCAATATCCGCGGGCCCCTCGCCGACGCGCTCTGATTGTGCGATCCTGATTCTGCGAGGCGCTTGGTCAGGCGGGGCGGGCTGTGGAGCGACGTGTTGCCGGAAGTGAGGCTGCGCCGCTCGTTGCAAGACCTCCGCGGAATTGGCTGACGACCGGTCCCACCGCTGCAACACGGCATCGGCTCGGCCTGTGGGCGCTTCTCGCGCCGTTTCTGATCGGCGCAGCCGCTCTCGTCGCCGCGCCAGCCCTTCTAACGTTCGCGCTCGCCTTCGCGGAGTTCGATGCCCTCTCGCCACCCACCTGGCGAGGCGTCCAGAATTTCACCGACATTTTTCATGAACGGGTTTTTCAGATCGCGGTACGCAACTCGGCGCTGTTCGTCGCAATAGCAGTGCCGCTCCGCGTTATCGGCGCGCTCGCCTTGGCGATGCTCCTCCACCAGCGCCGGCGCGGCTACGGACTATATCGGGTGGCTGTCTTCCTGCCGACCGTCGTCCCGGACATCGCCTATGCGCTGATCTGGCTCTGGATCTTCAATCCGCTTTACGGGCCACTCAACCTCGTGCTTGGCGCGCTCGGGCTGCCGCAGCCAGCTTGGCTCGTGGACCCGAGCACCGCGCTCGTATCGATCGCCGTCATGTCGGTCTTTCAGATCGGAGAAGGCTTCATCCTGCTGCTTGCCGCGTTGCGGAGCATTCCGCCCGACTATTACGCGGCGGGCTCGCTCGACGGGGCCGGCCGATGGCAACTCTTCCGCCATGTCACGCTGCCGCTCCTCGCTCCGTGGCTAGTCCTGCTGACCATTCGCGACATCCTCGTCACGTCGCAGAACACGTTCACGGCCGCCTATCTGATGACCGGCGGCGGCCCCTACTACGCCACCCTTTTCATGCCGCTCTTGATCTACGAGGAGGCTTTCGACCGGTTCCGCTTCGGTCTCGGCTCGGCAATGATGCTGGTGATGTTTTTGGCGATAGGGCTTCTGCTCTACCTGGTTTTTCTCACGCTTCGCGGCTGGGGATACGAGGACGATGTCTAGGCCAGCGCGGCTGAATGCCCGGAGCATCGCGGGGATGTTGCATCACTTGCCGCGTCTTGGCGTCGCGGCGCTCTTCGTGCTTCCGCTTGTGTGGGTGGTGTCGGCGTCGCTGCGAAAACCGAACCAGCCGCCGCCCCGGACGATCGAATGGATCCCGGATCCGATCGCGTGGTCGAACTATCTGCGGGTCTTCGATCTCGTTCCGCTCGGAACCTATATCGGCAACTCACTCTTCATCGTGGCGGTGGGTGTGCCGCTAACAATCGTGACATCGTCCTGGGCCGGGTTCGCAATGGCGCAAATGTCGAAGGCGACGCGGCGGCGCCTAATCGTGCTGTCGATCATGCTTCTGATGGTACCGATCACCGCCCTATGGCTGACGCGGTTCGTAATCTTCCGCTACCTCGGGCTGATCGACACGCCCTGGGCGCTAGTCGCGCCTGCGATCATGGGCACGAGCCCGCTGTTCATTCTGCTCTTCTACTGGAGTTTTCGCCGCATCCCCGCCGAGGTGTTTGCCGCCGCACGCCTCGACGGCGCCGGCCTGCTGCACCTCTGGGCCATGATCGCGATGCCGCTCGCCTGGCCGACTACCGTCGCGGTCGCGGTCCTGACGTTCGCGCTCTATTGGAGCGACTTTATCAGTCCGCTTATTTATCTGAAAACCGAGGTCAACTATACCCTCCCCGTCGGGGTGCAAATTCTGCAACAAATGGACTCCACCAACTGGCCGCTGCTGATGGCAGGCGCGGTCATCATGACGGCACCCATCCTGATCATGTTCCTTTTCGTTCAGCGGTACTTCTGGCCGCAGGGGAGCAGGAAGTAACATTCAAGGAGCATGGAAGATGCGGAAAACATTGGCGATTTTTCTCGGCTCGATGGCCTTGGCCTGCGTGCAGCCGCAGGCGCTCTACGCTGCCGACGGAGACGTCTCGTTCATGATCTTCGGCGACCCCGCCGAAAAGGCCGCCTATGAGAGCCTTGTCGCCGCCTTCGATGCGAAGTTCCCGGAGATCAATGTCAATCTGATCCACATCCCGGGACAGAACGACTACCGGCGACGCATGGCGACGGACTTCGCCAGCGGCTCGCCTGCCGACATCACACTGATCAACTACCGCCGCTACGCCAGTTTTGCGGTGAAGGGTGTGCTGGAGCCGCTCGGCCCCTATCTCGCGAACAGCCAGGTCATCAAGGAGGCCGACTTCTATCCGGAGGCGATGCAGCCGTTCTACTGGCAGACGGAGCTCATGTGCATCCCGCAGAATCTCTCCAGCCTCGTCGTCTATTACAACAAGAAGCTCTTTGACGATGCAGGCGTCGCCTACCCCTCCGACGACTGGACCTGGGACGATTTTCTGGCGACCGCAAAGGCGCTGACCAAGGACACCGATGGCGACGGTGCTACCGATCAGTTCGGGCTCGGCACCGAAGCGTCGATCTTCCGCCTGGCGCCGTTCGTCTGGCAGAACGGCGGCGACATCGTCGACAATCCTACCGATCCGACGCGGCTTACGCTCGATACGCCGGAGGCGAGCGAGGCCGTCAAATGGTTCATCAATCTTCAGGTCGAGCACAAGGTCGTGCCCGACGCGGTGCAGGAAGCCGCCGAGGACAGCGAGAGCCGTTTTCAGAACGGCCGCCTCGCCATGTTCCTGAACAGCCGGCGCGGCGTGCCGACCTATCGGGAAATCGAGGCGTTCGACTGGGACGTGGCGCCGCTGCCGCAGGGCAAGGAGAAGGCCGGCATCCTGCACGCCGACGCCTATTGCATGTCGAAGTCGGCTGAGAACAAGGAGGCCGTGTGGACCTTCATCGAGTTCGCCAATTCGGTTGAGGGTCAGACCATCGTGGCGGCGTCCGGGCGCACGGTGCCGTCGCTGAAGTCGGTCGCCGAGTCGGTGGCTTTTCTCGATCCGAATGCCAAGCCCTCGCGGAGCAATGTCTTCCTCGACTCGATCCCGTTCATCCGCGGCGTTCCCGTCATGGAAACATGGGTCGACATCGAATCGACCGTCGGCAACGAACTGGAACGCGGCATGTACGGCCAGGCCAGCGCCGACGAGATCATCGCCGAGTCGATCAGACGCACGGACGAGTATTTTTCTCACTGAGACGGACTGACCCGCGGCGGGTGAAAGCCCGCATTTAGACCCGGCGGGCGGAGGATCTAAGCGATCCTCCGCCCCGTTTTTTCGTCAAAGACGTGGACTCGCGACGAATAGGTGGCGAAGCGTATCCTCTCGCCGGGCGCCGCGGAGATACGCTCGCGAAACACGCCAACAACGTCATGGCTGCCGACACGCGCGAGCACTTGCGTCTCCGATCCGGTCGGCTCGATCTCGAGGATTTCCGCGTCTACGTTTCCGCGTCCGAGCTCGAAATGCTCCGGCCGGATGCCGCAGGTCACCGGCCTGCCATCTGAATTTTTCGGCGCCTTGTGCAGCGGAAACGTGACTCCACCGTCGGAGACGAAGTGAGCCATGTCGGTGACTCGGATGCGGCCGGAGAAGAAGTTCATGGCCGGCGAGCCGATGAAACCCGCTACGAAGCGGTTGCGCGGCTGGTCGTAGAGTTCCAGCGGAGTCCCCTCCTGCTCGATGATTCCGGCGTTCATCACGACGATCCGGTCCGACATCGTCATGGCTTCGACCTGATCGTGGGTGACGAAGATCGTCGTGGTGCCGAGCCGCCGATGCAATTGCTTGAGCTCGGTGCGCATCTGCACGCGGAGCGTCGCGTCGAGGTTGGAGAGCGGCTCGTCGAACAGGAAAACATCCGGCTCCTTGATGATCGCCCGCCCGATCGCGACCCGCTGCCGCTGGCCTCCGGAGAGCTGGCGGGGCAGCCGGTGGAGCAGCCCGGTCAGTCCGAGCATGTCCGCGATCTCTTCCACGCGCGCGCGGATCTCGGCCGCCGGCCATCGCTTCATCCGGAGCGAAAAACCGATGTTTTGAGCCGCGCTCATGTGGGGGTAGAGCGCATAACTCTGGAACACCATGGCGACGCCGCGGTCCTTCGGCGCGACATCGTTGATGATCCGGCCGCCGATCGCGATCTCACCGTCGGTGAGCTCCTCGATGCCGGCGACGATTTTCAGCAGCGTGGATTTTCCGCATCCCGAGGGGCCGACCAGCGTGACCAGCTCGCCGTCCGCGATATTTATGGAGACGCCGTGAAGCACCTCCACATCGTCAAAGCTTTTTCGGACTTTTCTGATCTCGACCCGCGCCATTCGCGCTTCGCTCCGCCGCACGGCCCGTCATTGCAGGCATTTGAAGGCCGATCAACACGGCCGGTCGTTTCAGCCAACGAGCATTTCAGCCGGCGAGCCCTGCCGCGAGCCGCGCGGCGATCGCCCACATGACGATGCCGACACCGATGTCGAGCAGCCGCCAGGCGCGCTTGTCCGCAAAAACCGGTGCAAGCAGCGAAGCCCCGTAGCCGAGCCCGAAGAACCAGACAAAGGACGCGGCGGACGCGCCGATGCCATAGGCAAGCCGCGACGCGCCTTCATAGCGGCCGGAGAGGCTGCCGATCAGAAGCACCGTGTCGAGATAGACGTGCGGGTTGAGGAAAGTGAGGGCGAGGCAGGTGGCGATGGCTGACCTGAGCTCGGGTCGACCCTGCCCCGCTTGCATCGCCTCCGGTCTCAAAGCGCGAGAAAAGCTTCGGATGCCGTAAACAAACAGGAACAGCGCACCGCCCGCCGTCACCCACGCGAGCAGGGTCTCCGACCTTGCGACGAGCGCGCCAAAGCCGGCGACGCCGGCGGCAATCAGGAGCGCGTCGGAGAGCGCACAGATGAGGCAGACGACGAGCACGAACTCGCGCCGCAGCCCCTGCCTCAGCACAAAGGCATTTTGGGCACCGATCGCGATGATCAGGCTCCCGCCGAGGAGGAAGCCCGCGAGTGCGGCCGAGAGCGCCGCGGTGAGACCGGTCATTTCAGCCAGTGCACCAGCCGATCGATCCCCTCGCCGATATCCGCCTCGGTGCCGGCGAAGGAGAACCG
>CAYTTC010000016.1:0-54719 GCA_964440525.1 uncultured Propylenella sp.
TTGCGGATTGCAGAAAATGGCGAAAACCCGGACTCAGGGCGCACGGCCCTTCGTGCGGGTGTCCACCTGGACCAAATCCCGGTTCACTTGGCGGCCACGCTTCGATCAGCGCTTGCCGACGAGCTGCCGCTCCTGAAGCGCGACGGCGGATTCGTCCGGAATGGCTTCGATCCCGCTCTCGACGAGTCACGCGGGCTGCGCGACGAAAGCCGAAAGGTGATCGCCGGCCTGCAGGCGCGCTATGCCAGCGAGACCGGCGTGCGATCACTCAAGATCCGGCACAACAACGTGCTCGGCTACTTCGTCGAGGTGACGGCCGGTCAAGCGGCGGCGTTCAAGAGCAACGGTGAGGCAGAAAAGTTCATCCATCGGCAGACGCTCGCGAGCGCCATGCGGTTCACGACGACGGAGCTTGCCGAGCTTGAGCAGAAAATCGCGAGCGCCGCCGACCGGGCGCTGTCGATCGAGCTTTCGATCTTCGACGACCTCAGCCGGCGGATCGCGGCGGAGGAGAGAGCGATCCGCGGCGCCGCGCGGACGCTTGCGGAGATCGACGTGGCGGCGGCGCTCGCCGAGCTTGCGGCGAGCGAGAGTTATGTGCGGCCGAAGGTGGATCTGAGCCTTGCCTTCACGATCGAGGGCGGACGGCATCCGGTCGTGGAGCAGGCGCTTCGATCCGAGGGGCAGAGTTTTGTGGCGAACGATTGCGATCTCGGGCACCTTCTCCCCCTGAGGGAGAAGGTGTCCGCGGAGCGGACGGATGAGGGGGAGGTCGACGATCTCGCCTCACACGCCAATCGCAGAGCTCCCCCTCTCCCGGCTGCTCCCGCCTTCGCCACCGCTTCGGCGGGCAAGCCGCAGCCGCCCTCCCCCTCAAGGGGGGAGGGCTCGCGCTCGCCCTCCGACACTGGCCGCATATGGCTGCTGACCGGTCCCAACATGGCGGGAAAATCGACTTTTCTCCGCCAGAACGCGCTGATCGCGATCCTGGCGCAGGCCGGAAGCTTCGTGCCGGCGAAGGCAGCGCATATCGGCGTGGTCGACGCGGTTTTTTCCCGCGTCGGCGCGGCCGACGATCTTGCGCGCGGCCGATCGACGTTCATGGTGGAGATGGTGGAGACCGCCGCGATCCTGAACCAGGCTGGGCCACGCTCGCTCGTCATCCTCGACGAGATCGGCCGCGGCACGGCGACCTTCGACGGGCTCTCCATTGCCTGGGCGACGGTGGAACATCTGCATGAAGAGAACAAATCCCGCGCGCTCTTCGCCACGCACTATCACGAACTCACGGCGCTTTCCTCGAAGCTGCCGCGGCTCACGAACGCCACCATGAAAGTGAAGGAGTGGCGGGGCGACGTGGTGTTCCTGCACGAGGTGGCGGCGGGCGCCGCCGACCGCTCCTACGGCATCCAGGTGGCGAAGCTCGCGGGGCTGCCCGGAAGCGTGATCCAGCGCGCCAAGCAGGTGCTGACCATGCTCGAAAAAGGCGACCGCGCGCGGCCCGTGCCGATCATCGACGACCTACCGCTTTTCGCGGCAAAGCCGACGGACGAGGAACCGGCGGCGCACCCGGCGCTGAAAGCGCTCGAAGCGGTCAATCCCGACGAGCTTTCGCCGAAGGAGGCGCTGGAGCAGCTCTATGAGCTGAAGCGACTGTTTCGCCGTGATTAGATCGCGCTTGACCGCCGCCAACGCCAAGCGCGCGGGTTAACCCTCCCGCTTCACAATCCTTCGACGCCGACTTTCTCCGAGGCGGGGTCGGCGTGCTACCCGGCCGGTGGGAATAGAGGAGGAAGCGATGAGACGGCCGGTTGCGTTTGCAGCACTCACCAGTGTTTTGATCTTCACTTCCGCCGCTTCGGCCGCGGAGGTTCGCTTTCGCGGCGGCTTCACGCTCACTTCGGTCAAGGATTGCCTGGCGCGCTATGTCGGCGAGACCTTCAACTCGGCCTTCCGCCCGGCCAACATCGGCAGCAATCCGAACGTCACGTCGCTCAGCCAGCTCAACCAATATTCGGGTGACGTCTACGAGCTGAGCGGCGCGTCCTTCAGCCTGAACCAATGGATGATTGTGGAGGGCAACGGGTTCGACAATCTGCACTATTCCTTCCAGGCGAAGATCTTTCTGAAGCTCCTAGTCCCGGCGACGATCACGATCGCGACGAAGCACATCGACGTGGAGGGCTACATCTACAACATGGGGAATGACCCCGGCGTCGGCGGAAAGAAATGCATGGCAGGCTTTCGCGGCGCCTATTTCAGACGAATAGAGTAGGCGGCATCTAGACCGTGTCTTCAACGCCCTGGCGGCGAAGGGGCGCTTAGGCCGCCGCACGCAGAGATAGCGCTTGCGTTCAATCAAAAGTAGCCGCAACCTGCGAACGTCGGAGTTCGGGGGGACACCATGAGGACCGCATCTTTCCGCGCCGTTTTCGGCGCGGCGCTGTTGACCATCGCAGCCGGAATGGCCGGCGGGGCGGCCGCGCAAAGCTGCTCCGTTGATTTCGCCGGACCGACAGCACCGACCGTCAGCAGCGCGTACAACGCGGCTTTTGCAGATAATCCGGTGGGCACCGAAGGCCGGGATACGATCGAACTCGGCGATACAGTGACAATCAAAGGCGACAATCTCGCCCAGATGTTCACCGAAGCCTGCGCCAACCGGCCGGTGGTGCTCTATCTCAACGGATGGCCGATGAAGGGGCTGACGCGCGCGCCGCAGTCCGACCCGGAAGAGGGCGCCGTGCACTTTACGCTGAAGCGCACCAGCGACGCCGCCGAGGCGTGGACGCGGATTCTCGGCAGCCCGCTCAGCCAGGAGGACAAGGTCGACATCAGCATGGGGTTCGCGGATGGCTTTGCGCTAAAGAGCACAAAGCCGGACGCGACGAGACTGGCGTTCACCATCGTGCCGATGAAGTGGTTCCTCCTTTGGCTGCTCATCTTCGCCGCGATGCTGGCCGTCTTCATCCGCTACGCCTGCTTCACGAACATCATCCGCGATCCAGGCCCTGCGGTGACGCAATCGCGCGGACTGTTCAGCCTGTCGCGCCTGCAAGGGGCGTGGTGGTTCTTCGTGATCGTCGCAGCCTATCTGTTCATCGGCACCATCACCGGCGATTTCGGCGACACGATCAACAGCACCGCGCTGATTCTGATCGGCATCGGCGCCGGCACCGTGATCGGCTCCGCTGCGATCGACGCGAACGCCGACCCCGTGATCGACAAGGCGCAGACCGACGCCGCCATAACCGAGCTCGATACTCAGATCGCCGCTGCCAATACCGCAATAGCCACGGCAAAAGCGGCCCTCGCCGCCAGCCCTGCGCCGACCGGAACCGCGAAACGCAATCTGGAGCTAACCGTGGCGCAGCAGCAGAAACTAGAGAAGCGGCTCAACATCCAGCTCGGCATGCTGAAGGGCGAGTCGCAGGGCATTCTGACGGACATACTCAGCGACGCCAACGGCATCAGCTTCCACCGGTTCCAGATGGCGGCTTTCACCCTCATCCTGAGCATCGTGTTCATCTTCGCCGTCTACGAGACGTTGACGATGCCGGTCTTCAACACGACGCTGATGGGCCTGCTCGGCCTGAGCGCCGGCACGTATCTCGGCCTGAAAATCCCGGAGGCGAAAACCCCGACGCAGTAGCGGACCGTCCGTCGCGAGCCAAAGGCGGCAGGGCTTCGTAGCGTCGTCGCCCTTCTCGCGCCTGCCGGGAGGGCATAAGCTCGGCGCCGGGGACGGAAGCGCCCTTTGCGCGGAAGGGTTGGCATGGCAGGGCCCTTGCCGGAGCCGGCTGCGGCGGAGATCCTTTCGAACGAGCGCCTGAGGCAGGCGCTTGCCGTGCGCGACTGGCTGCTCGGCGAAGCCCGAGGAATCCGTGATCCGAACGTCATCCTCGAAGGGCTTTGCCTAAAACTTCGCGATGCCGGCGTTCCGATCGATCGCGCAGTCAGCGCGATCGAGCTTCGCCACGCCGAGCGGGCCGCGAATGCCCGCGTCTGGGAGCGGGGAGGCCGCGCCCACGAGGACGTTTTCGCGCATGAGAGGGGCTCGGACTCGACGGGCAAGCGGCCGCTGGCGGAAGCCCATCGCCTCAACGAATGGGTCTTTTCATGGCTCCCCGATCTCAGCGACGACACCTATGACATCGTCGCGCCACTGAAGGCCGCTGGCTATTTCCATCACATCGCCATTCCCGTCGTGCTGCCGAACGGCATGCGGAACGGCTTCACCTTTGCGACGCGCGAGCCGGCCGGTTTTTCGGGAGAGGACGTGGCGGTGCTCCGCTCGATCATGCCGACGCTCGCGGCGCTGCAGGAGATCCTGGCGACGCAGCGCGTCATGCGCGAGGTGATGCGCATGTATGTCGGCAACGAGCCGCACCAGCGCATCCTCTCCGGCGACGTGAGGCGCGGCGAGGTGCTCCGCATCCGCGCCGCGATCCTCTTCGCCGACATGCGCGACTTCACCGGCATCACCTCGACCATGGCGGAGGAGGCGGCGACCGATCTCGTCAACCAGTATTACGACTGCATCGTGCCGCCGATCGACGAGCGCGGCGGCGAGGTGCTGAAGTTCATCGGCGACGGAATTTTGGCCATCTTCCGTGCCGGCGCGGACAACGACGTGGAAGCCTGCTGGCGCGCGCTCGCGGCGGCTCGCGCCGGGCTCGAAAAGGTCGATCGGCGTAACGCGAGCGATGACGACCTGGTGCGCTTTGACGTCGGGATTGCGCTCCACTTTGGCGACGCGGCCTATGGCAATGTCGGCTCCGGCGCGCGGCTCGACTACACCGTGATCGGCCGCGACGTGAACCTCGCTTCGCGGATCGCCGGCCTCTGCAGCACGCTCAACCAACGCCTGCTCATCTCGGATGCCTTTCAGAGCCGACTTGTCGACGCCGAAATCCGCAATCTCGGCGCGTTCAAGCTGAAGGGCGTCGAGCGCGAAGAACCGATCTTCGCGCCGCTCGGCGCGTGAGCGGGCGCTAGGGCGTGGCATGACGTGCGACCTCGAGGGACCGGCCTCTCTATCGCGCGACTCCGGACATTTTCGCTTAGCAACGGGAACGCGGTCCGGCCCAGCGGCTTTTTCTTAAATCGGACAAAATAGGTGGCGGGTATCGTATGGTGAGCCTGTTTGGAAAAACGGCGCCGGAGCCGCGAAAAGGGATGCCGAGCCCGCGCCTGGGCGAGGCGGAGTTCAAGCGGCGCTTCCTCGATCAGTTCATCGACCCGGCATTCGCGCCGATCGAAGCTGAGCTTGCGGAGGTGGCGGGGGCGGCCTGGGACGCCTATGCAAATTCGCGCAAGGCTCCACGCACGCGTAAGGCTGGGCCGAACTTCGCCGATCCGGACTACGACCTCGCCGTCGAATGGCTGGCGGCGCGCGAAGCGATCATGGAGGCTCAGCGGCGGCACGAGGACGAGGCGCGCCCAGCGCGCGTTTTGCTGATCAATTGCTCCTCGCGCTCGGAGCACACCTGCCCGGGCGAGATGTCGAAATCCTGGCGGCTGGTTGAAATCGCGCAGGCGGTATTTGAAGCGGAAAGCGGCGTTGAGATCGAGATACTCGATCTTTCCCGGCTGGCATCGGAATACGGACGAAAAATCCATCCCTGCAAGGCCTGCTTTTCCACTGCCGCTGCGCTCTGCCATTGGCCATGCTCCTGCTACCCGAACTATTCGCTCGGCCAGACGCAGGACTGGATGAACGACATCTATCCGATGTGGGTGGCGGCGCACGGCATCATGATCGTAACGCCGGTCAATTGGTACCAGGTCACCTCACCCCTGAAGCTGATGATGGACCGAATGGTTTGCGCCGACGGCGGCAATTCCGACCCGACTCGCACGCACGGCAAGGACGCAAAGAAGGCCAAGGAGATCGAGCTGAAGGGCTGGGACTATCCACGCCATCTCGCCGGGCGGCTCTTCTCCGTCGTGGTGCATGGTGACGTGGAGGGGGCGGAGGGTGTCCGCCGAGCACTCGCCGACTGGCTGAGCTCCATGGACCTCATCCCGGCGGGCGCAAGCGCCGAGCTCGACCGCTACATCGGCTATTATCGGCCATACGCCACTAGCCACGACGACCTCGACGCCGACGAGGCGGTACAGGAGGAGGTGCGGAATGCAGCGCGGACCCTCATGCACGCGGTGAAGGCACAGCGAGCGGGAAATTTCGTCGATGCGGGCGCCGGGCTGAAGCAGCCACGGCAGAAGTAGCGGCGTTCGCCTGGGCTTCTTCTCCGCTCGATTCTCAACCTCTGGATTCTCAACCCTAAGTGCGCTTACATCGGGGGAATCATCGCGTTCTGCCTATGCTTGGTAGCGGCGGCGCGAAGCGAGGTGGCGCGGGGGGCGGTCATGTTCGGAAAAGACGCCAAGGTCGAACCACTTTCGACCGAGACGGTGCTGCAACGCGAGTTCGCGGAAATCTGGGGGGATTTTCCGACCCCCTCTTCTCTAAAGTCCTACTACATGGCGGCGCACCTCAAGGAGCAGGCCGCGCTTTGCCTCTCGGGCGGCGGCATCCGCAGTGCGGCTTTCGGTCTTGGCGTGCTCGAGGCGCTGGCGAAAAAGGATCTGCTGACCAAATTCCACTATCTCTCCACCGTCTCCGGCGGCGGCTACATCGGCGGCTTCCTCACCCGCTGGATTCACGAGAAGGAGGGCGACGCGGCGGCCGTGCAGTCCGTGCTCAAGGTTGCCGCGACGCCCGGAGTGCCGGAGCCCGCGCCCACACAGTGGCTGCGCGAATACTCGAACTTCCTGACGCCGAGAACGGGCCTCGCCTCGGCCGATACATGGACCGCCGCCGTCCTCTGGATCCGCAATACCCTCATCAACTGGTTCGTGTTCCTGCCCTTCTTCCTTGTCGCGGTGGGCTTTCCCAACCTCTACCTTGCGATCCTGCGCGCCATCCCGCCCGGCGCTGCCGGACCCTTGCTGGTGCTGAGCTTCGCGCTCATCACGTTCGCGACCTATTCCACATGCCGGGACCTGCCGAGCCATGCGGCCGCCCCGATCAGCAGCAAGCAGGTTTTTTGGCGGGTAGCGTCGCCCTCGCTGCTTGCGTCGTTCCTGCTGCCCGCAGCCCTGGCGCCCGCCTTGGTGTCCGGTTTCAGCGTTTCGATCCTGGGTTTCTCGTTCGGCGACCACGCGTTCGTCTTCGCCGGAATCGTCATGACACTCGGGCTCATCCTTGGCTACGTCTGGGCTTGGATGCTCACCCACGACGCGACCTTCACGCGCAATCCGCACGTCTGGGCCTTCGGAGCGCTGGTCTCGGGCGTCGCTGTGGGATTGGGAGCCCATCTCGCCGAACTGCCGGATTGCCGCTGGTCGTTGGCCGAGACCCCATCGGCGTGCGACTGGCACAACAGCCTCTATGCTTCGCTGGCGCCCCTCGCGGTCGTCATTTCGCAGCTGCTGCTGACGATCTTCTACACGGCATTCCGGCAGCTTCCGAGCAAGAAGGATCCGAAGCTTTCTCCCGACCTCGACCGCGAGTGGCTGGCGCGGCTCAGCGCCGTGAAGTTGCGGTTTGCCGTTGTCGTCGCCGTCTTCACCGGGCTCGTCCTGGTCGGTCCTCTCCTCTTCTTCAAATATCTCCACGATCTCGGGCCGTGGCTGCTCGGTGTCCTCGGCAGCGGCTCAGGACTGACCGCGGTGTTTGGCGGAAGGGCCGAAAAGACCGGCAGCGCCAAACCCGCAGGATGGGGCAAGGCACTGACCTTCAATCGCATCGTGCTGCTGGCGACGCTCGTGTTCATCGCGCTTCTCACGATTCTTCTGTCCTGGGGAGAGAAGTCGCTTGCCGGCTTTATCGTGCTTGCTGTCTCCAACAACACGCCCGGACTGGCAGCCATATTCGGCCACGTGGCCATCGTGGCTGTTGCCGGACTCCTGGTCTGGTTCACCTCGACCTACGTCGACGTCAATCGCTTCTCGCTCAACGCCGTCTACAGCAACCGGCTCTGCCGCGCGTTCCTCGGCGCGGTGCGGAAGCGCGAAAGCGACCAGTTCACGAACTTCGATCCCACCGACAATGTGCGCATGGGCAAGCTCAGGTACACCCCCCCTTCCACGGCCGACGGACCCAAGCGCGTCCTGTTTCCGGTGGTAAATCTGGCGCTCAATCTGGTCGGCGGCGACCGGCTTGCGTGGCAGGAGCGCAAGGCCCATTCCTTCACCGTCACCCCTTTGGCGTGCGGCAGCGCCGTGCTTGGGGCGCCCGACGCAATCGGCGAGATTTCCGGCTCCTACGTTGGGACGGAAGAATACGCAGGAAGCGAAAGAGACGGCCGAATGCGCGGCAAGGGCATCACGCTCGCGACCGCCATGGCGATATCCGGCGCCGCCGCGAGCCCCAATATGGGGTACAATTCAGCGCCCGCCACTGCCTTTCTGATGACCTTGTTCAACGTGAGGCTCGGCGCCTGGCTGCCCAATCCCGGCTACGAGCACACCGCTGAAGACATGCAGAAATCGGGGCCATCGAATGCGCTTCGGCCGTTCCTCAGCGAATTGACCGGCCAGACGAATGGCAGGTCGCAAAACATCTATCTGTCCGACGGCGGCCACTTCGAGAATCTCGGCCTCTACGAGATGATACGGCGGCGCTGCCGCTACATCGTCGTCAGCGATGCCGGCCACGATCCCGATGCGAAGTTCGAAGACTTAGGGAACGCCGTGCGGAAAATCATGGCGGACCTGGATGGCGTGGCGATCACTTTCTCCGAGTTGCAGCTCAGATCGCGGGAGAATCAGCTCGACCCGCCGGTGACCTTTGCGCTCGGCGATATCGACTACGGCAACGGGCAAGAGGGTAAGATTCTCTATGTGAAACCGAGCTATTTCACATCGAAGCCGGCGAATTTCACGAATGAGCTTTCCGTCGACATACGCTCATACGCCAATCTGCACGACGAGTTCCCGCACGAGTCGACCGCCGACCAGTGGTTCAGCGAATCGCAATTCGAAAGCTACCGGCGGCTTGGAGAGACACTCGTGTCGACGCTCGGCAAGAACGCGTCATATGCCACCATCCAGGCGTTCTTCGATGCATTGAAACCGCCGGCAATTGCGGACGCTGCGATCGCCGATTCCCAAGGCAAAGACGCGGTTGCCCCCACCGAGGCGTGAGACTGAGGTAGGCTCCCGCCTTCTCCAGCCCCGCGAGAGCGCATAGGCTAGGCAACAGCCGACCGCCGCGACCGGCGTCCCGGAGCCCTGCGATGAGCGAACGTCCCGAAGTCTTCGGCTTGTTCCACACCGATACGTTCTCGGTCGCCTATGTCGCGGCAGATCCGGCGACGAAGCGCGCGGCGATCATCGACCCGGTGCTCGACTACGACGAGCGAGCGGGCCGCGTCTCGACCGGCTTCGCCGACACGATGCTCGCCATCGTCGCGGACGAGGGGCTTACGGTCGAGTGGATCCTCGATACGCATCCGCATGCGGACCACATCACAGCGGCGCATTACATGAAGGGAAAGCTCGGCGCGCCGATAGCGATCGGCGAACATGTGAAAAAAGTGCAGGCGCTGTGGAAGGATATCTACAATTTTTCCGACTTCCCCGCCGACGGCTCGCAATGGGACAGGCTCTTCGCCGACGGCGAGACGTTCAAGGTCGGCTCGATCGACGCGCGGGTCATGCATTCCCCGGGGCACACGCTCGCTTCGGTCACTTATGTGATCGGCGACGCCGCCTTCGTGCACGACACGCTGTTCCAGCCCGATTTCGGCACTGCGCGCACCGACTTTCCCGGTGGCAGCGCCGAAGAGCTCTACCGAACCATCAAAGCAATCCTCGCGCTGCCGGAGGAAACACGGCTCTTCACCGGCCACGATTACATGCCGGAGGGGCGCGAGCCGCGTTGGGAGAGCACGGTCGGCGAGCAGAAGCGCACGAACCTGCATTTGAAGGACGATCCGAGCGAAGCCGAATTTGCGGCGCTGCGTCGCAAGCGCGACGCGGAGCTTTCGATGCCGCGGCAGATCCTGCACGCGCTGCAGGTGAACCTCGCCGGCGGCCGCCTGCCCGAGCCGGAGAACAACGGCCGGCGCTATCTGAAAATTCCACTCGGAGCGCTGTAGAGCTTCGATCAAGCCGCAGGGTAGAGGTGCCACCTTGTCGGCATGAAGGCGACGGTGCCGCCCGGGCGCACATAGAAATCGGGACGGGCGTCGATCTCTACGCGGGTGCCATTATCGCCGATCGCAAGCTCCAGCCGGCGCATCGAGCCATGACGGCGGACCGAGGTGACTGTGCCGTCAATGGCGTTTTCGCCGGGCTTTCCAATCGCCGCGTCGTGCGGCCGGAAATGCAGCATGGCCGGACCGTCGGCGGTGCTCGCCGCGCCGAGCTCGAGAGCCCGATCGCCCAAAAAGACATGCCCTTCCCGCACCGTCACCGGCAGGGCGCTCGATTCGCCGATGAAGGAGAAGACGAAGGGCGAGGCCGGGGCGTCGTAGACCTCGTCGGCGGTGCCGATCTGCTCGATCCTGCCCTGGTTCAACACCACGACGCGGTCGGCGAGCTCCATCGCCTCCTCTTGGTCGTGGGTGACGAAGACGGTGGTGTGGCCGGTGCGGTCGTGGATCTCGCGCAGCCAACGGCGAAGCTCGCGGCGCACTTTTGCGTCGAGCGCGCCGAAAGGCTCGTCGAGGAGGAGCACGCGCGGCTCGATCGCAAGCGCCCGCGCCAGCGCCACGCGCTGACGCTGGCCGCCCGAAAGCTGCCCCGGATAGCGCTTCTCCAGGCCGGAAAGCTGCACGAGGTCGAGAAGGGTCAGCACGCGCTTCCTGATTTCGGCGCGCGGCGGGCGCCGCGAGCCGGGCCTGACCTTGAGACCGAAGGCAACGTTCTCGAACACGCTCATGTGGCGGAAGAGCGCGTAGTTCTGGAAGACGAAGCCGATATTGCGCTGCCGCAGGTCGACTCCGAGCGCGTCCTCGCCGCCGAAGAGAACGCGGCCTTCGGTCGGTGCGTCGAGGCCGGCGAGGATGCGCAGTAGCGTCGTCTTGCCCGAGCCCGACGGTCCAAGCAAAGCGAGGAGCTCTCCCGCCCCCACATCGAGCGACACGCCATGCAGCGCCGGCGTATCCTCGAATCTCTTCACAACGCCCTCGACAGTGACGCCGACGGGCGCGCCGAGGGCGAGGGCGGCTTCGGTTTCAATCTCGCTGAGAGCGTTCATCGGTTCGGCCTCAGCTGCGGGTTGCGGCGATTTCGTCGGCATAACGCCATTCTAAGACCGACTTGACGAGAAGAGTCACGAGGGCAAGGAGCGCGAGCAGCGCCGCAAGCGCGAATGCCGCCGTCTGCATGTATTCGTTATAGAGGATCTCCACCTGCAGCGGCATCGTATTGGTGTGGCCGCGGATCTTGCCGGAGACGACCGAGACGGCGCCGAACTCGCCCATGGCGCGCGCATTGCAAAGAAGCACGCCGTAGAGGAGCGCCCATTTCACATTCGGTAGCGTGACGCGGAAAAAAGTCTGCCAGCCGCTCGCGCCGAGCGACAGCGCGGCTTCCTCGTCCTGCGTCCCTTGCGCTTCCATGATCGGGATCAGCTCGCGCGCGATGAAGGGAAAAGTGACGAAGATCGTGGCGAGCACGATTCCCGGCACGGCGAAGATGATCTGGATGTTGTGCGACTGCAGCCACGGACCGAAAAACCCCTGCGCGCCGAAGAGAAGGACGTAGATCAGGCCCGACGTCACCGGTGAGACGGAGAAGGGCAGATCGATCAAGCTGATGAGCAGGCTTTTTCCCTTGAACTCGAACTTGGCGATCGCCCAGGAGGCGGCGAGCCCAAAAACGAGGTTTGCCGGCACGGAGATCGCCGCCACGATGAGCGTGAGCTTGATCGCGGCCAGCGCATCGCGCTCGGTGATCCCGGCAACGAAGGCGCCAATTCCCTCTTGGAACGCCTCGAAGAAGACGATGGCGAGCGGCAAGAGAAGGAAGAAGGATAGGAAGGCGACGGTGACGGCGATTAGCGCAAAGCGGATTGCCGGCGCTTCCGTGCTGGCGGACCTGAAGCGGCGGACTGGCCGGCGCGCGGCGACGACTGCCTCACTCATGCGCGAGCCTCCGCCGGCTCCAAGCCTGCAGCAGGTTGATGATCAAGAGGAGCACGAAGGAGATCGCCAGCATGATGGTGGCGATCGCCGTCGCCCCCGCATAGTTGAACTCCGTCAGCCGGATCACGATGAGGAGCGGCGCGATCTCGGACACGAACGGGAGGTTACCGGCAATGAAGATGACGGACCCGTATTCGCCGACGGCGCGCGCGAGCGCCAAGGCGAAGCCGGTCAGAATCGCCGGCAAGAGAACGGGAAGGACGACGCGGACGAACGTCTGGGTTCGTGAGGCGCCGAGCGTTGCGGCCGCCTCCTCCGCTTCCCTGCTCAGATCCTCCAGAACCGGTTGCACCGTGCGGACGACGAAGGGGAGCCCGATGAAGACGAGCGCGATGAAGATGCCTTTCGGGGTGTAAGCGATCTTGATGCCGAGCGGTTCGGTGAACTGACCGATCCAGCCGTTCTTGGCGTAGAGGGCGGTGAGCGCGATGCCGGCGACGGCGGTCGGAAGCGCGAAGGGCAGGTCAACGATGGCGTCGAGGATGCGGCGTCCCGGGAAGTCGTAGCGAACGAGCACCCAGGCGGCGATGAAGCCGAAGACCGCGTTCAGCGTCGCGGCGGCGAACGATATGCCGAATGACACGCGAAGCGCCGCGAGAGTTCGCGGGTCGGTCGCGATCCGCCAGAATTCCTCCCAGCCGAGCGCTGAGGTCTTCAGCACGAGGCCGGCGAGCGGGATCAGGACGATAAGCCCGAGATACGTCAGGCTAAAGCCGAGCGCCAACCCGAATCCCGGGAGGACGCTCGGCTTCTTGAAGACGTGGCTCGGCGCGTTCGGGACGTAGCCCCAGGCGACGGGCGGCATCTGAGCGCTACTGCGCCGGCTGGTAGATCTGATCGAAGATTCCGCCCTCGTCGAAGTGCGTCGGTTGAACTTTCGCCCAACCGCCGAAGACGGGATCGTCGATCGAAACGAGCTTCACGTCGGGGAAGCGCTCCAGCGCGTCCGGATCGACCACCTCAGGTTTAGCGGGGCGATAGTAGTTCTTGGCGATGATGTTCTGCGCCTCGTCGCTGTAGAGATATTCGAGATAGGCTTGGGCCGCCTCGCGTGTCCCCTTCCGGTCGACATTCGCGTCGACGACGGCGACAGGCGGCTCGGCTCTGATCGAGCTCGGCGGCACGATGATCTCGAACTCGTCGGGCCCGAGCTCGTGGATGGCAAGAAACGCCTCGTTCTCCCAGGCGAGCAGGACGTCGCCAATGCCACGCTCCACGAATGTCGTGGTCGAGCCGCGGGCGGCGGAATCGAGGACCGGGACGTGCTTGTAGAGAGCGGCGACGAATTCCTTGATCTTCGCCTCGTCGCCACCGAACTGATCGTTCGCGTAGGACCATGCGGCGAGATAGTTCCAGCGAGCGCCACCGGAAGTCTTCGGGTTGGGCGTAATGACCTCCACGCCTTCCTTCACGAGATCCCCCCAGTCGAGGATGCCCTTCGGGTTGCCCGTGCGGACAAGGAAGACGATCGTCGAGGTGTAGGGGGTCGAATTGTTCGGGAGCCGACCGCGCCAGTCCTTCGCGATGCTGCCGGCCTCGGCGATCTTGTTGATGTCACCCTCGAGAGCAAGGGTCACGACATCCGCCTGAAGGCCGTCGATCACGGCGCGAGCCTGCCCCCCGGAGCCGCCATGCGACTGCTCGATGATGACGGTCTCGCCGGTCTTTTCTTTCCAGTATGCGGCGAATGCCTCGTCGTAGGCTTTGTAGAGCTCGCGCGTCGGATCGTAGGAGACGTTGAGCAGTGTCGTATCGGCTGCCGCCGACCCGGCCATCACAAACGCGACGAAACCGGCGACAGTGATGCTTCGGATGAGATGCTTCATGTCGGGATCCCCCGGCTGCTGAAAGACCCGGATAATGTCTACCGACTTCATAGGCTTTTAAAGGCACAATCCTTCGATCGTCGCCACAGCCCTGTAGAAACGCTTTCCCGGAGAAAGCGATCCGGCAACACTCAGATTGCGTCGACGAGCTCCCGAAGCCGATCGACGACGGGCTGTTGAAGCCCCGCGGATGGCTCGCCCGCGAGCGCGACTGCGAGCGTCGTCTTCTCCATCCGTATGAGCGTCGCGGCGTAGGTCTCGGCAAACAGCCGGCGGACGGCGCAATGCGTTTCGTCGGGGCAATCCTTGCAGCGGCTGTAGGCGGTGCGCGAGATGCAGGTGAGCGGGGCGATCGGCCCGTCCACAATCCTCAGCACCTGGCTGACGGTGATTTTCTCGGGGTCGGCGACGAGCAGATACCCGCCGGCGCGGCCGCGACGGCTGGCGACAAGGCCGGCCGCCTTCAGCTGCAGAAGAATCTGCTCGAGGAATTTTCGTGGGATCGCGGCCTGCGCGGCGATCTCGTCGGTCTGCAGCGAAGCGCCCATTCCCCGCCGGCCGAGAACGACCAGCGCCTTGAACGCGTATTTTGCCTTTTGGGAGATCACGTTGCGCGGACTTCGGAACACTTTTCGGAGCGTTACGCCGATTGGTGGGGCAAATCCAGCCTTTGGCTCTTGAGAGCGTCAATCCGCCGTTAGCTCGTAGAGGATGAAGGACTCGAAGACGATCGAGCGTTCGCCGGCCAGTTGCGCACGAAAGCCTGCCTCATCGATCAGGCGCCCGAGCAGGCCGAGGTCGGAATCGGACGACAGCAGAATATAGAAGCGACCGCCGGGCTTCAGCCGCTCGCGCGCCTCGGCGAAGAGTTTTGCGATGTCGCGATAGGCGGGGCCCGCATGCCAGGCGCGGTCGGCGACGTCGCGGGGCTCGCCGGCGAAAGACGGCGGGCTCGACAGGATCACGTCGAAGAGCGGACGGGCCGAGACCGCCGAAAAGAGATTCGAGCAGAGCGGAAAAACCCGATCGGCGAGCCCATTCAGGCGCGCATTGTCGCCGGCCGATAGCGCAGCATTCGGATTGATGTCGATGGCGACGACCCGCGCCGCGCCGGCCCGCGCCGCAGCAAGCGAGAGGATGCCGGAGCCGGTCCCAACCTCGGCGACCGACTTTGTCTTCAGGTCCAGCCGATCGATGAAGCCGGCAAAGTATTCGCTGGTGAGGAAATAGCGCGGATGGAAGACGGTCGGGCGGACGACGAGGCGGAAGCCGGCGGCACGGGCCTCTCGCGTGCTGCGGCGCGCCAGGATGAGGTGATAGGAAAAGAAGTGGATCGCGCCGCGGAGCCACCGGCGCGCCAGGCCATAAGGCGCGCTCGGTCGCTCAAGGCCGAGGGAGTTGTCGAGCCGCCGGTCCAAGATTTTACGCCCGTCCCCACAACGCTGCCGCGGCCCGGACGCCGCGACGCCAGAGAAACCCTAGAATCATTCGCCGCGAAGCTAAATGCCAGCGGGAATTTTTCCGTTCCCTGCGGCATCGCGTTCCCGGACGTGATCGGAGGCGCTTTTGCCGGCTCAGCCGGAATTGCGCAATCTCGCCTCGATGGCCTCGATTGCGCGGTCATAGGTCTTTTCCGCCCGATAGCGGATCGAGCCCATCAGGATCCTGTGGGTGATCATGCAGCCGAGGGCGAGCGCGGCGACGGTTGCGAAGAACAGGATCATGAGGGCCGTGGTCAGCGCTGCGCTCAAGACCGCGAACAGGAAGGCCGCCGAGAGGACGACGAGCACGGTGCCGACGCTCACAATTCTGTAGACCGCGCGGCGATTGGAAAGAAAAAGGGCGAGCTGCCCCGACGACGATGGCGCGGTCTCCACCATCCCGCGATGGGAAAGAGCCGGGCCCAGCTGCCCCGACGATGGCGGCGTCCAATCAACCGCTCCGCTATGGATCTGGCGAAGATCATCTTGTCTTGGGTGGTTCTGCACGGTCGGATCTAAGCCTCCCGAAGGCAGGACGGACAGCCCCCAATGGACGCCGGTTGCGCTCATGCCGTATTCCGCAGCGCAGCTTGCGTCTTCTGGGTCGCGTGGCGCAGCGCATCCTCCAGCGGCAGGCGGGGAATGCAGTCGAGGTTGCCTCCCTCGGTCGAATTGAAAATCTCGCCGCCGAGGAACTCGATCGCACGGCGCGCGGCGTCGAAGCCGCGTTTTCATCTCGTCTACGTTGGGATCGTGCCATCTGGCGCCCGCGCCGAAGTAGCGAGGGTCGAAATGGTTCGGGTCGTCGTTGGCCCGGCTTTCGAGGTTGATCTGGACTCCCGTCCCAAATCTGTCGCCGCCCGACTGCGCGACGCTCGGCGGTATGGTGTAGGAGGCGTCGACGCCGATCAGGAAGAAGCGGCGAAAGCCGAGGTACCAGGCGATCTGCAGCGCGGCAGTCAGGATGGTGCCGCCGCCGCGCGCGCCCTTGGTGAGGTCCTGCTCGAACCGCTCGAGCAGGTTCCTGCCGGGCGAAAGCGACTCGTACCAATAGACGTCGGCGCCCTCGCGCAGCAGGCCGCGGAACCGGTGCGGGAAGAAGAAGGTCATGTCGCGGAGGCGATTGATGTCCTGGTAGTTGTCGGGCGTGACGCGCCAGTCGAGCGCCGCGTAGAAATCCGGACGCCATGGGGTCCGGTCGAACATGAGATAGATGCGGTTGGCCGCGAACGTGTAGTGGTTCTCCAGCCTCCCCATGTCGACCTTGCTGAGGCTGGGTCCATTGCCGATGATGAAGATCGACTCGCCAAGGTGGCAGTTGCGAAGTCGCCGCGTCCTTTCCAGTTCCGGTTCCGGCGGAAGCACGGGGCCGACCTTTCCCCAGATCTTGCGCCGATTGCCGACCCAGGCTTCCAGATCGCTGCCCCGAACGGATGCCCGGTCGACCTCGATCCGCGTTTCGGGGTCGAGCGACTCGTAGGATGCGCCCCTGGTCGAAGGCGCCGCTAAGGTCCGCGCGCCGGCCTCGGCCGCGAGCGTGATCGACGCCGCGGCGTTGGAGCGGAAGTTGAACGCCTCAAGGCGCGAGACGTAGGCCCGCATCGCCTCGACGACCGCGCTCGGCGCGCTCATGCGCTCCAGGTCCGCGCGGGCACTGCGCACGCGGGCGCGCTCGAACGTATAATTCTCGCGCATCCGCCGCATCTCCGTAGCGACGCGCGTGATGTCGAACGTGGACCAGGTGTGACCTGAGTAGAGCTCCTTGTTCAAGACGAGATCGTCGCTGGTGAATGCGGTCGCGCCGAGCGGCTCGATGAGACGGGTGTTGTGCTTGTTCTGGAACTGCGTGCTGCCGCCCCAGTCGATCCCGATAGAGGGCAGCCCCATCAGCATGGCTTCCAGGGAAGGCAGATCCCAGCCCTTGCCGCGCTCCAGCGAAACGTAGGCGTGGCACGATGCATAGAGCTCCACCAGCTTCTCGTCGGTCATGTTCTCCGAGAAGAGAATGATGTGCGGCAGGGCATCATTCTTCAGGTCGATCCACGGAAACACCGCGTCGACGACGTATCTGGAGAAATGCGTCTCCGTCGGCGAGTCCGGGAGCTTGACCACGAGCGAAACATCGTCGCCGGGAGAGAAGGCGTCGCAATAGGCTCGGATCACGCGGCCGATGTCCTTGCGATTGAAATTTGAGACGAGACTCAAAAATCTGAAGCTGTTCGCGCCGCGCAGCGGAATCGTTTCGGAGCGCGGGCTGAAGTGCCTGGCATCGACGGCATGGGGCAGCACCGAAATCATCGCGTCCGGCAGCCCGGCGGAGACAAGGATCGCCTTGTTGAAGTCCGTCGCCACGAAAACCCGGTCGACTCCCAGCATCGGCTGGGTCCAGTCGAAGGGGATCTGTTCGGTTTCGGTCACGGTGTATCCGGCGAGGTGGCTCCTTCCCTCGACAGCGACCGAGTTCCATAGCGCGGGAAGCTCGTGAACCACGACGATCACGCGCCGCTCCGGATCGTTCGCCCGCAGGCTGAGCGACGAGCTGCCCTGCTCGGTGACGGAGAAATGCGGGAACAGGCGGTCGTCGATCGGACGCCTTGTGTCGATGTCGATTCCAACGAGGTGGAACGGCCCCTCCTGCAGCGCGCGATAGATGCCGCGCGTCGCCGCGCCATAGCCGCCGCTGCGCAGGAACCGGCCGACCCAGACAATCGTCAGCTTGTCTTCCGGTATCGTCATCGGCCGCGCGCTGCATCCTTTGCCGCGGTCGCGCCGGGCTGCTGCGCACGCGAAACGACACTCGAAAAGGCAACCCGTTTCCGGTTGGCGTGCTCCTGGATGATTTCAACGTCGGCGAAGGCCGCCCTCAGCGTGTCGATCGACTCCTTCTCGTTACGGACATCGGTAATGCCGACGCCGCCGTTCAGGAGAACCGCGCGCACGTAGTCGAGATGCGTGGCCAGAGGATAGTGGAAGCCCCAGGATGCGAGGGAGAGGACGAGGTCGATGTCGCCCGCCCATGGGAGCTGCTTGCCGACCTCGACCAAATGAATCTTGTCATTCGGCACGCCGTTCTGGATCAGCAGCCGGCGCGCTTCATCGAGGGACGCGTAGAAACGGTTTCGGCCGCTGAAGCCGTAGGTCATGCGGTCCGAGACTTCGCTCTTGTCCAGGAGGTAGATGTGAGGGCCCTCGCCCTCTGCTCTCGGCCGGTAGTATCGGAAGAGCAGGACGTCTATTCCGGCCAGGCCGCAGCCGAGATCGAGGATGGCCCTGGCCGTTTTTGGAAGTGCAGGGCGAATGACCCTCCAATCCGTCAACAGGTTGCGAAGATAGAATGCTTTGATGACGTTCGCCTGCTTTTCGGTCACCTGACGGAGGGCTTGAATCTGTCCGGCTGGTTCAGGAAACCCCGCCGCCTTCGCCGCGCCGGGCCATTGCAGCCCGATGAACGGGACCGCCGAGGAGGGAATCGCTATCTCTGATGCGCCCCGCGTGGGCGGGCGCTGCACGTCCGTCGCTGTCATCTCGTGTTCCCCGGGGGCAGGGTCGATTCGATTTGCTCGCGCGTCTCACTCACGGCATGCGGGGCATTGATTTGGCCGGCTTCGCCCCGATTCTCCAAAACGTGTCGATGCATGGAGCGCCCGAGTAACGCAACCTAAGAGGGTTTACATTGCTGCACTTAAACCGGCAATAGAAAAGACTCCTAGGTTGCACGCGGGTGGTTGTTCAGCCTGCAAAGAAGCGCTCTCGCGCCACCGGTTCGGTGAACGCCCACGTTCCCGGCGGGGTGCCGGCAGCGAACGCGGCGTGTCCTACGGAACCGCCTCTCCGTCTCGCGCCCTGCCAATCGCGGGGTGGCCGTGCTAAGCGGGCGCGCATCTCCAGCGAAGGCGGAATCGGACAAGTGCAGCGGGCAAAGCCAGCGGAAAGCCCCATCGACGACGGCGGGCTGAAGGCCGCGTTCGCGACAATCGCCGCTGAGCACGGCGGAGACTCGCCGGCCGCCCGAAAAGCGGTGCTGGCGCTTTTACGCGAAGTCCTGTCGAACGGCCGCGGCCTCATCCGCGACCGGCTCGAACAGGACGGCCAGGGCGAGCGCTGCGCCGAGCGGCTTGCCGGGCTCGCCGATACGATCATCGAGGCGCTGTTCGACTTTGCGACAGCCCATGTCTTTCCGGCGAGCAATCCCTCCGCCGCCGAGCGGCTGTCGCTGGTCGCTGTCGGCGGCTACGGGCGAGGAACGCTGGCGCCCAATTCCGACATCGACCTCCTCTTCCTCTTTCCCTGGAAGCAGACCGCCTGGTCGGAGAGCGTGACGGAATACATCCTCTACATGCTCTGGGATCTCAGGCTGAAGGTCGGGCATGCGACGCGGACGGTGAACGAGCAGCTGAAGGCTGCGCGCGACGATATGACCATTCGCACCGCGCTCCTCGAGGCGCGGCCGATCGCCGGCGACACCGCTCTCTTCGGCGAGCTGCAGACCCGCTTCCAGAACGACATCGTCGCCGGCACGGCGCGCGAATTCATCGCCGCAAAACTCGCCGAGCGCGACGCACGACATGCCCGCGTCGGCCAGTCCCGCTATCTCGTCGAACCGCATGTGAAGGAAGGCAAGGGCGGCCAGCGCGACCTGCAGACCTTGTTCTGGATCGCCAAATATTATTACCGGGTCAGCGCCAACGAAGCGCTGGTCGATGCGGGGCTGCTCTCGCGCCAGGAATATTCGCTGTTTCTCCGCTGCTCCGACTTCCTCTGGGCGGTTCGCTGCCACCTGCATTTCATCACCGGGCGGGCGGAGGAGCGGCTCTCCTTCGACCTCCAGCCGGATCTCGCGCGCCGCCTCGGCTACCAGATGCATCCAGGGCTGCAGGCGGCCGAGCGCTTCATGAAGCACTATTTCCTGGTCGCCAAGGACGTGGGCGACCTCACCCGCATCGTCTGCGCGGAGCTGGAAGAGCGCGAGGCCAAGAATGCGCCGCGGCTCAACCGCCTTTTCCGCGGCATCCGCTCGCGCCGGCGCGTGCTCAAGGGCTCGACCGACTTCGTGGTCGAACGCGGGCGGATCAACGTCGCCTCCGACGATGTGTTCGAACGCGACCCGGTCAACCTCATCCGCATTTTTCGTGAGGCCGGGCTGAACGACATCGCCTTCCATCCGGATGCGCTGCGGCTCATCAGCAAGTCGCTGAGGCTGATCGACCGAAAGCTGCAGCAGGATCCGGAAGCGAACCGCCTGTTCCTCGAGATCCTGTGCGATCCCGACGACGCCGAGGCGGTGCTGCGCCACATGAACGAGGCCGGCGTGCTCGGGCGCTTCATCCCCGATTTCGGCAAGATCGTCGCGATGATGCAGTTCAACATGTACCACCACTATACGGTGGACGAGCACCTGATCCGTTCGATCGGGATGCTGTCGGGGCTGCGCACCGGGCGCTTGACCGAGGATCATCCGCTGTCGGGCAAGATCCTTCCATCACTGAAGGATCTCACGGTGCTGACGGTCGCGCTCTTCCTGCACGACATCGCCAAGGGGCGGCCCGAGGACCACTCGATCGCCGGCGCCAAGGTGGCGCGGCGGCTCTGTCCTCGCCTTGGGCTTTCGGCCAATCAGATGGAGCTCGTCGCCTGGCTCGTCGAACAGCATCTGACGATGTCGCGGATCGCCCAGTCGCGCGACCTCTCCGACCGGCGCACCATTCTCGATTTCGCCCAGATCGTGCAGACGACGGAGCGGCTAAAGCTTCTCCTCGTCCTCACCGTCTGCGACATCCGCGCGGTCGGACCGGGCGTCTGGAACGGCTGGAAGGGCCAGCTGCTGCGCTCGCTCTACTACGAGACGGAGCCGATCCTGACCGGTGGCTTCACCGCCGCCTCACATGCCCAGCGGCTTGCAGAAACGCGCGCCGCGCTGGCGGAACGGCTGGCCGATTGGCCGGCCGAGGAGCGCGAGCGCACACTCGACCTCAATTATCCGGCCTATTGGCTTCGCGTCGACGCGGACCGGCAAGTCCGCCACGCCGAATTCGTCCGCGGCGCCGATCGAAAAGATCTAAAACTCGCCTTCGAGATTCGGCCGATGGCCTTCGAGGCGGCGACCGAGCTCACCGTGCTCGCCCCGGACCATCCGCGGCTCCTCTCCGTCATCGCCGGGGCATGCGCGGCATGCGATGCCAACATCGTCGACGCGCAGATCTTCACGACGACCGACGGCCGCGCGCTCGACACGGTCGTCATCAACCGCGCCTTCGACAACGACGAGGACGAGGTGCGGCGCGGCAAGCGCATCGCCGCGCTCATCGAGCAGGCGCTCGAGGGCCGCATCCCCCTCGACGATGCACTTGCCGCCAAGCGGCAGAAGAGCCGGCGCCGCGAGGCCTTCAAGATCGAGCCGCAAGTGACGCTCGACAACGAGTTGTCCGATCGCTTCACCGTCATTGAGGTAGAGTGTCTCGACCGAAACGGCCTCCTTTACGACCTGACCCACGCCATTTCGGAGCTCAACCTCGACATCGCCTCAGCGCATATCGCGACCTTCGGCGAGCGCGTGGTCGACACGTTTTACGTGACCGATCTCGTCGGCCATAAGATCGTTGCCAGGACGAGGCAGAACCGCGTCCGTCGGGAATTGTTGGAGGCAATCGGGCTGGCGGCAGCCGATGCGGCCGTCCAGGAGGTGACGATCTCCTAGGCCGGGCACGCTGCAGCGCGCCGCTTAAGCGGTCGTTGAGCCTTTCGGAGTAAGGCTCCAGCGGCAGCCCGCGCCGGAAATTTGGCATGTCGAATGGCAATCCCGTCGGAACGAGACAGGCGACCAGCGCCGCAGCAAAGACGCGCCGAGGGCCTGTCTGCCGGCGGCTTTATGCTCGCCGCGCTGCTGACTTGCGCCTTCGGCGTGGGCGTTGTCGTCGCCGGCTATTTCTGGATGGCGCAGACGGAGGTTTCGCAGACCGTGCTCTCCGCCACAGGCCGTAGCGACCCGGTTGCGGTTCCGTTGCCGGTCGACGACGGCAGCTGGACCGACGCGGACATTCGGGACTGCGGGACGCAAGCTACGGCTGCGGCCGAGACCGCGCAAAAACGGAAGCTTGCCGCCGTCAGCGCCGACCGAGTTGGCCTTGGCGGCCCTGATGCCGCAATGGTGGAGCGGTCAACCTATCTTCTGTGCGGCGCAAGCCGCAAACCGCTGCATCTTTGCGACAGCTACTGGCGGGACTGGTTCATGCAGGCGATCAAGGCCCATGCCACCGATTTTCACCAAGTCTCGGAAACGGCTTACTGGACCAAGGTCCACCTAGCGGAAAAGGCGAATCGGGATGCCGCGGCGAAACAACAAAGTTGGCAGACCCTTTCCGACGACCTCGATCAAACGACCCGCGAGGTGGCGAAGATGCACGACGACATCACTGCTGCGTTCCGCGCGCTGATCACCGACGGGATCATCGATCCGGATGATTTCGGGGTGTTTCTCGGCCTGGGGATTCCGCCCGACATCGGCGCGATGATCGGCGACGCGCGCGCCGTCCGGCACCTCTGCGGTTGATGCTTCTCATTTCGGTGGGGCGGGATTAGGCAGGTGACGCGGGCGCTTGGCGAATCGAATCCGGAATCCCCCGGATGATCGGCCCTCGCGGACGTCAAAGCAGCAACAGGGAAGCGCTTTCCGCATGAGCCTCACCCGCCAGTTCGTGAATGTCGGCGGGGCGACGCTCGCCTCGCGGCTCTTCGGCTTCGTGCGCGAGACGATGATCGCGAACGCGCTCGGCGCCGGGCCGGTCGCCGACGCGTTCTATGCCGCTTTCCGCTTCCCCAACCTTTTTCGCCGGCTTTTCGCCGAGGGTGCCTTCAACGCCGCCTTCATTCCGCTCTTCGCGCGCACTCTTGAAGGCGAAGGCGACGACGCGGCGCGGAAATTCGCCGAGGACGTGCTCGCGGCGCTGGTGCTGGCCCTGGCTGCGCTGACGGCGGTCGTCATGATCGCGACGCCGCTCGTCGTGACTCTGATCGCACCGGGCTTCACCTCCAACCCCGGAAAATTCGACCTGACGGTCGAGCTCTTCCGCATCATGTTTCCCTATCTCATCTGCATGTCGCTGACGGCGATGGTGTCCGGCGTCTTGAACGCCTACCGGCGCTTTTTCGTTGTGGCGATCGCGCCACTGCTCCTCAATGTCACGGCGATCTCCGCGCTCGTCCTTGCGATTTTTCTCGGGCTTGAGACCGAAGCCGTCGGCCGGCTCCTGAGCTGGTCGATACCGGTGGCGGGACTTGCGCAACTTCTCTGGGTCATTTTCGCCGCGCGCCGAATCGGTTTTTCCGCGCGGCTGAAACGCCCGCGGCTGACGCCAAGCGTGAAGCGGCTCCTGTGGCTCGCGGCGCCGGCCGCCGCGGCGGGTGGGATCACCCAAATCAACCTCTTCATCGGCCAGATCATCGCCTCGACCAAGGATGGCGCCATCGCGGTGCTGCAATATGCCGACCGCGTTTACCAGCTGCCGCTCGGCGTGGTCGGGATCGCCATCGGCGTCGTGCTTTTGCCGGAGCTGTCGCGGGCGCTCAAGGCCGGCTACCAGCGCGAAGCCGCGCACAACCAGAACCGCGCGCTGGAATTCGCGCTCTTCCTGACGCTGCCGGCAGCGACCGCGCTTTCGATCATCTCGATCGTGGTGGTGCGCGTTCTCTACGAGCGCGGCGCCTTTGCGCCGGAGACGACGGAGATCACGGCGCGGGCGGTCGCCATTTTCGCGCTCGGGCTTCCGGCCTTCGTGATGATCAAGGTCTTCACGCCCGGCTATTTCGCCCGCGAGGACACCAAGACGCCGATGATGTTCGCCGGCGTCTCGGTGGCGGTGAATGTCGGGCTGGCGCTCACGCTGTTTCCGCTCATCGCGGAATCGGGGATCGCCACGGCGGAATCCGTCTCGGGCTGGGTGAACGCGTCGATGCTGTTCTTCACGCTGCAGCGGCGCGGCCATTTCACGCTCGATGCAACAAGCAAGAAGAACCTGCCGCGAATCGCCCTCTGCTGCGCCATCATGGCGGCGGCGCTCTTCGGCGGCGTGCATGTGCTGAGGCCCTACTTCCAGCCAGAGGCGGGGATCGTCCATCAGGTCGGCGCGCTGCTTCTTCTCATGGGCGCCGGGGGGCTCGTCTATTTCGTGGCGGCGCAGCTGACCGGCGCGATGGATGTGCGGGTGCTGCTGCGGAACATCGGGCGGAAGCCGGCAGCTTGAGCCTGCGCGATGGCGCGGGTTTCGCGATAAGCGCGGCCGCCCTGGCGGTTCATCCATCCGCCGAAACCCGATGAGAGGTAGCTTTGGGCCGCACTTGCGCCGACACTCTGCCTCCTTCAACCTATTGTCGCACCCACTCGGGGATGGCAGATCGGGGCATGGAAGGTTTCCGTGAAGATCTCCAACCGCACTATATGGACGATGTGGCATCAAGGATTCGCGGAGGCGCCCCAAATCGTGCGCACCGCCCTGGAGTCGTGGCGCCGCGTCAATCCCGATTGGCGGGTCGTCGCGCTCGACCGCGATTCGTTATCCGATTGGGTGGACCTGAAGAGCGTGATCGATCTCGACCGGAGCGATCTCACCGTGCAGAAGTTTTCGGCGATCACGCGCCTGTGCCTCCTGCGCCGCTACGGTGGAGTGTGGACCGATGCTACGGTTTGCTGCCTTCGACCGCTCGATGCGTGGCTGCCGGAGCACTATGGAGCGGGGTTTTTTGCCTTTCGTAACCCCGGACCTGATCGGCTCGCTTCGAACTGGCTTATTGCGGCAGAGAGCGACAACCGGCGGGTGGATGTGACGAACCCGTACTGGAACGGCGTTCTAACCCACCTTACCTCGCGCTGTTTGCCTGACCTGCCGGAGTCGTCGGGCATCGCACCATGATCGTCGTCATTCCTTCTAATCGCAGCGTAAACCTTTCCTATCTCGGCCCCCTGATCGACAGCGGCGCTCGCTTCATCATCGTTGATGACAGCGAGGGCACGATCACGATCAATCATCCTCGTTTCAAAGTGTACAACTGGAACGACCGCCGCCGAATTCTCGGCCCCTCGGACGAGCACTTTCCGCGGAGGAACGGCGTGTGCCGCGATTTCGGCTTCCACATCGCTTGGCGGGAGTCCGATCCGGGAGAGGCGATAGTGGCCCTCGACGACGATTGTCGCGTGTACCGCGAGGATTTTGCCGAGGAGGTCGAGCGATCACTGTCCGATGCGCTTCGCCCAGTCGCCACCGCCGCGGGCGAGCATCTCAACATCCTCGACCTATACAACGAGACCGAGCCGGCAATGTTTCCGCGCGGCTTCCCCTACTCGGCGCGCGTCGGCTACTGCCCCGCGACGATCGAGGCGGCAGAGAGCCACCCCGTCATGTTCTCGCTCGGGATGTGGAAGGGCATCTACGACATCAACGCCGTCGACAAAATTCGCCGCCCGCAATACATCAATCCGAACGCGACGCTGCGACACCCCTCGGTCATAGTCGCCGCTTCGAAGCTCGTCTCGGTCTGTGCCATGAACATGCAATTCCGCCGCGAAGTGATTCCGGCGGCATATCAATTTCCCATGCACCTCGAACTGATAAATGGCGGAGTGATCGACCGATATGGAGATATCTGGGGCGGATTCGTCCTTAAGACACTGATGGACCTGAATGGGCATGCGTTCGCCGTCGGAGAGCCAATGATCGAGCACTTCAAGGAAGGCGACTACTTGCGGAATATTTGGCAGGAAAATCTCGGCCACCAGATCAACGACGAGTTTCTGCGCATGCTTGCCGAAACAAGCGAGGAGATAAGCCCGGGACCTTATCTCGATATGGTGGAAGGGATGACCGAGGTTTTCCGCGCGCGCGAGGATCGCTGTTCTCCCCTGTTGCGCCAATATTTGCGCTACCTCGTGCCCGCGCTCCGCGCCTGGACCGCGTCTCTTCGGTAGCCTCTGTCGAGCGAGCTCTTCGGACGTTGCCGAATCGGCGTCTGAGTCAACACCTGCCGGCGCTTGCGCGGCGCAGCGGCTTTGGCGATAAGCGCGCCTCGGAACTTCCGGCCGGCAACCAGCATGACGAAATTCCCCGAACGCGTCTTTTCCGGCATGCAGCCGACCCACACGCTGCATCTCGGCAACTATCTCGGCGCCATGGTGAACTGGATCGCCATGCAGGAGACGCATTCCTGCATCTATTGCGTGGTCGACCTCCATGCCATCACCGCCGCCCAGGACCCGAAGGAGCTCGTCGAGAACATCCGTGGAGTGACCGCGGCTTACCTTGCCTGCGGGCTCGACCCAATACGCTCGATCATCTTCAACCAGAGCCAGGTCCACGAGCACGCAGAGCTCGCCTGGGTGTTCAACTGCGTGGCGCGGCTGGGCTGGCTGAACCGCATGACGCAGTTCAAGGAGAAGGCGGGAAAAGACCGCGAGAACGCCTCGGTCGGCCTCTACGCCTATCCGAACCTGATGGCGGCCGACATCCTCGCCTACAAGGGCACGCACGTGCCTGTTGGCGAGGACCAGAAGCAGCACCTGGAGCTCGCACGCGACATCGCCCAGAAATTCAACAATGACTTCGCCGAGTCGATCGCCGCGCACGGTCACGGCGACGCGTTTTTTCCGCTACCGGAGCCGATGATCACCGGACCGGCGACGCGTGTGATGAACCTCCGTGACGGTACCAAAAAGATGTCGAAGTCAGATGCGTCAGACAATTCGCGCATCAACCTGACGGACGACGCCGATCTGATCGCGCAGAAAATCCGCAAGGCGAAGACGGACCCCGAACCTCTTCCTTCCGAGGTGAAGGGCCTCGCCGGCCGGCCGGAGGCGGAAAACCTCGTCGGCATCTATGCCGCGCTCGCCGGCACCACGCGCGATTCTGTGCTGAAGGATTTTGCCGGCGCGCAGTTCTCCCGCTTCAAGCCGGCGCTGTCGGAGCTGGCGGTCACCAAGCTCTCGCCTATCGCGGCGGAGATGCGCCGCCTCGCCGCGGACCCCGGCCATATCGACAAGGTGCTCGCGGACGGGGCCGAGCGGGCGCACGCCATAGCCCATCCGATCATGAACGACGTGAAAGACGTCGTGGGCCTGCTGCGAACCCGTTGACGCAACTGACGGAGTGTAAGCGCCAGGGAGGCGCCATGTCGTGCGTGGCTTTGGCTTGCCGGACCTTGGCCGGGATGGCAGCATGATCCGATGATGCGGCCGAGACGCGCCCTCGAGGAAGGGCACAAGCGCAAATTCCTCGTCGTCGTCGACGACACCCCGGAATGCGTGATCGCGCTGTCCTTCGCGGCGCGCCGGGCTGCGCACACGAACGGCGCGGTGGTGCTCCTCTTCGTCATCGAGCCGGAGGCGCCGCAGGGATTCGCCGGCGTGGAGGACATCATGCGCGCCGAGGCGCTGGAGCAGGCGCAGGCGACGCTCGCCAAGTTCGCGGCAAGGGCGCGCGACCTCTCCAATCTCGACCCCGAAATGGTGATCCGCGAGGGAAAGCGCGCCGAGGAGATCCGCAACCTCATCGAGACTGACGAGGACATCGCCATCCTGGTGCTCGCCGCCGGCGAAAGCTCGGAGGGACCGGGACCGCTCGTAACAGCGATCGCGGCGCACGGCGCGGGGACCTTTCCGGTGCCGATCACCATCGTGCCGGGAACGCTTACCGAAGAACAGCTCGAAGCGATTGCCTGAGGCAAGGTTCCCGCCGACGAGCGGCATCCGCTGCACCGGATCGCCGTCGCAAACGACCCGGCTTGGCCCATCCATACCTGCTGGTCGGCCAGGAAGTCTGGCTAAGTTATTGGATTGCCATGTGTTCCGCTTACGTTTCGCCACAGGCCGTCGGTGCTGTCCTAATTAGGGCAATAATATACTTGGCTCAGTAGGAGGTCGGGGCGGGTTAGGGCTTGGACCGAAGGAGTGCCGGGACTCTGCAATGAGGCTGGACCCATTGCGCCTTGGCGGGGCAAATCCAGGCCAGCAACTCGGTTACGGTTGCGTAGTCCTTCGAGAGGTCGCGCTTGAATATCGGTTCATGGTGCCAAATCCGGTTTCGCACGAACGCAACGTCCCCGGCCGATTTTGCGAGGCTTTTTCGCCCTCGGGTGACAGGAAGGCTTGGAAAGGTCGTGCGCAAATGAGCGCCCCATATCGGCGGATTATATTCGCCTTGCAACATGCCTACCCAGAACCCAAATGAAAGGCCGGCGACAACCTGGCTAGTGCTCTGCTGGAGGTCGCGATTTCTGATCCTTCGTAAGACAGTCTCTATATCTCCCCGGCGCTCGTCGTTGGCGATTCCGAGGAAGGATTCGTTCTCCCACCAGTTGGCCCCGTAGGTAGCAACCAAGGCCGAGTTTATCCGGTTTCTAAGGCCAACTTCGACCGCTTGTATCGGAACGTGGAACGCTTCACCAACCTGGGCATTCCACATATAGAGCCTGAGGGCTCGCTCCGGGTTGTGGCCCGAAGCAGACAGGTAAGTGCTTAGCCTGTCAGGAGAAATTGTCTCCGTTAAGGTTGTGATGGCCGAGTCGTTAAGAGTTTGTTGAACCCCGTCGGTCATACGTGTATACCACCTTGGTGAGCCGAAACGCGTCACTGCTTGCAAACGGTTTTCGGACTGATAGAGCCCCGCGACAGCCCTAGGGTCCTCGCGGGGTTTCGTTTTTTACGGGCAGATACTGCCAAATCACAACCTAAAGGTCGCTATTTTTGCTCCTCCTTTCGGGAGGAATCCGTTTCAGCGGTAATAGTGATTTTGCCGTCACCGTTATAAATCAGGTCAAAGATGTTGGCGGCGGCGACAAGCCATTTTGTCCTTCCCTCAATCGTCCAGTTTGTCTCCGGCTCGGGAAGCTTCCCGATGAGCCCCTGGATGAAAGGGTGAAGCCCGCTTGTATCGGAGCCGGGTCGGCTGGTCTGCGGCTCCGGTTCGGCAAAGTCCTCTTCTGCCGTCGTGCGACGTTCAAACGACACTGGTCCGATAATTGGCTCAATCAGACGGTCGGGGCCATTCGAGAAAAATCCTGCCTGAGCGGCTGACTTGTCGAAGGCAAGCCGCGCAGTGTTTTTTTGCTTTGGCGCGACACCAAACCTAAGGAATGCCTGTTCCAACCCGTGAGGGCGAGGCGGAAGTTGCTTGCCTCTAAACTCCTCGTAGACACGTCGGTAGAGCGGCACCTTTAAAAAGGCTTCCGCTCGTGCGGCTCTCTGTTTTTTCTCATCCGAGTCCACGACCAGGAAGCCTAGATTGGTAAGTTCGTACTTTCCTTGGGTGTTTGACAAGAAACCGAACATGCGAGCGGTCGCTACCTTCGTAACGAACGCTCCGCTGCTCGCTGACTGGCTCATGACGCCAGCCAGCTGGTCGCGAGTGAGACCGACGCCGCCCGCTCCGATCATCGCCTGCGCGACAGAAATGGCAGCCTCTAAATCCATATAGGGAAACGCGATGGTCGAGGACTCGCGCCCGCTTACCTTCACGGTCGTCTTCCTTGGAATCCGCACCAGCCTTTTGGGCCTAACAGAAGGCTGGACCCCAGAAGTGTTCGCGTCGTCTTCCATCTTGCACCCTTCCGCTAGGTGACGGCGCGGAGCCGAAGCCCCACGCCGGTTGGAATTAAATGTCGTGGTGATTCGGCGAGCCGTGCGGAAAGCTCAGCTGGGCCGCCGAGGGCCGCTACTGCGAACTTAGGGTCACAGGCGAAGATGGTACAGACGCATCGCGCTCTCCCGTTCAAGGAAAACCCTTGAAAAGAGCCGGAATCCATGCCATCAACTCGCGGTAAGTTGCGAGGTCGCGGCACGGCAAATGCCCGAACTCCACGCTGGATGAGGGTCTACTCACCAGCACCGATGAACCAGCGGCCGCGGCAGGGATGCAACCCCCGTTTGCGGCCGTTTGGTTTCGGCCAATACCAAACCGCCTAAACTTTTATCTGATCGCCGTCAAGGTACCGTGGGGAAACGGACTTCAGAACTTATTGCCCCCCGTATTCCTCGGTCATGTTCGCGGTGGTCGTGGTCGCTGTTCGTATCGGCGTTGCTCCGCTTGAAGCTGTTCGCGCGACACCGTCAACAGGCGCTGCGTGAGAAGCTTAAAGCGCTCCATCGGAGTCGCCGCTTCCGGTGCGACGTGAGCGTTTTCCGCGTCGCGGGCGTCTCGGTTTTCAGGCGGTGTTTTCTTGCGGCCCATGTCCTGTCAATTCGTTGTAGGTGAGGCGAAGGCCAGTGACCCACGATAGCACGGCGGAGAAGCGTCCGTAGTCATTGTCCGCGCGAGCGTTGAAGCGAAACACTTGTTCGTCGAGGTAGCGGAAGAGATGGAAGGGCTCGACGCTCACGTAAGTGCCCTTGATCGACCGCTTTAAGAGGCTCCAGAAGTTCTCGACGCCGTTGGTGTGGACTTGACCGCGCACGTATTCGACGGCGTGGTCTATCACTTCGTGCTGGTAGTCGTCTGAGAGCCCTTTGTAGCCTACCCAGGCATCCGTAAAGAGGCGAGAGCCGGGTTCGACAGTGCCGCGCAGCTCCGTATGCAAGGTGGCCTTCTGAACGTTCTCAAGGACGCGGGCGCGAATGCGGCTCGTCTCATGCCTACCCTTACGCTCTAGGATACCCATGACTGCCGTCTTGCCGGAACCGCCAGTTCCCTTGATCGCCTTCTCGCGTCGGTTCTTGTGCATGTTTTTGGCTAGCCCGCCGATGAACGTCTCGTCGGCTTCAACGTCGCCATCGGCCTTCATCAATGAACCAACCTGCATCGCGAGACGGACGCGATGAAGCATGAACCACGCGCTCTTTTGCGTCACGCCGATCGCGCGATGAAGCTCATAGGAGCTAACGCCGTTCTTGCAATTCGCAACCATCCAGATCGCGACGAACCACTTGTCGAGGGCAATCGGGCTGTCTTCAAATATCGTCCCGACCTTCGCCGAGAACTGACGCTTCGGATGCTTCTCTTTGCACTCCCAAACGCGCCGCGTGGCGATGAATTTAACGTCCGTGCGACCGCATGTCGGGCAGTGGACACCACCCGGCCAGCGCAGGTTCACCATCGTATTCAGGGCAACATCCGGGTCCGAAAAATGCCGGATGGCTTCCATAAGGGTCTGTGGTTCGGTGCTCATAAACGTTAAAATAGGGAGTGCCGGTCACTGTGTCAAGTATATTAATGCCCTAATTAGGACAAGTGATCAATGAAATTAGGACACCGAATCAATTCGTTAACGCGAATCTTAGGGTGATTTGGCAATGACGCTCGCGCTCGCTGCCAAACACCAAGACGCGTACGATCCTCCGCTAGACCCCGGAATCCGCAGAGCGGTTGAGGTGTTAAACGCCGCCAGCATCGAAACCTTCGAATCGTGCGAAGGCGGCCCAGGACATTGCTATCCTGAACCGACCGTCCGTTTTCATGGCAGTCGCAGCGAAGGCTTCAAGGCCCTCGCTGCGGCCATGCAATCCGGTTTGAAGGTTGCCGAGCTTCGGCGTGTATGGCCAGTCAACGATGGTGAGCCGACTGGCCCTTGGTGGGAACTTACTTTCGCCCCTACTTCCCCTGCCGCTTGAGATCGGCGCAGTCCTTGCACAACGGCTTATTGCCAGTGCCGGCGCGGTAGTTCTCCGGCTCGATATTGTTGCCGGTATTGCAGTTCGAATTGTCGTGATGGACATCGGCTTTGACCGAGTGCCAAGGCGATTTGTAAGGCATGATCGACTCCCGTTTCTTGAACAGCCCTCAGTACCGCCGATTCGCAACCGGGAGTCTAGTCAATCGTACTGACACAACTGGCTAATCTACGACCGAGAACTCTCTTCCTCACAGGTTGCGGCATGCGCTAGCTTACCGGGAAACGGGAGGCAACAATGGCGATCCGTAATCGGCTTAGGGAACCGGAAGCGCGAATACTGGTCCTTCGCATAGCGGCAAGCCACCCTGGCAACCGAGCGCCAATGGAGAAAATCAAAGACGAAGTGCCTGCCTACATCGCATTCACTCCGATCGATCTCAAAACATCCGGCAGCAGGCCGAACGAGAATAAATGGCAACAGATCGTGGGGAACGTTGTCTCTCACGCTCCTTTATCAACGAGCATTTTCACAAAGGGATACGCGACCCTGGTTGGCGAAGACATCCAAGTCACCACACAAGGACTCTCGTACCTCAAGAAACTAGGGTTCTAGGCGTAGCGCGCCTTATAGCCCGGCTTGAACCATCTCATCTCGGACCCGGAAGCGTCTTTGTCCCAAACGAACCAGGCGTAAGCGGTCGTGCCGGTGCCCTTCTGAACGGCTCCGGCTGGATAGAATGTGATCCGCTCGCTGAATACCCAGATGCGGCTTGGCGGGTGCTTTGAGAAGATCGTCCGCTGCCGGTTTGCACCCTCCAGAAAAGCGAGGCGGAGCAGGAGCGCGAACTTGCGGCCGGCTGATCGGACGCCAGCCGCCACAAAACCTTCTGCGCTGTTGTAAGGGGGATTGGTGACGATGTTGTCGGCGCGGCGTTCGACGTTCAGAAAATCAACCCCGTGATCCCCGTAGCCGCGATTGAATAGGTCGGAGCTGGGAACAGAGCATCCCGTCTCTTCTAGGACGCGGGACATCGCGCCGTCGCCGCAAGCACTTTCCCAAATGTCTCCGCTGAATTTTTCATTCTCGATTAGGGCGAAGGTCGCCCAGCGGGGCGTTGGGAAATAGTCAGGCCCGCTTAGGTCCGCGAACCTCTTCATTGTCGGTTTGAAGCCGCCATTGAGATTGTAGGTCGCGTCCATCAGTGTCTCCGCGAAGCACTTGGAAACACTAACAGAATCATATGGTTAAGGAATGGTTAAGGGTGAGTCAAAACGACTCACCCCTTGCCACCGTCGATTACCTCAAACGGTCCATACCGCCGAACCGCTTCCGGCCGGTCCATTTGTTGAAGCGCAGCGCCGACGAGATCGCCGACGGACCAGATCGTATTGCTCACCCCAAGGGCCATCGCCGGCGTGATCCGCGTCGTTTCATGCACCCTGCAGAAATTGTAAAACGACACGTACAGACTCACGGCTGCGGCGTGGTTGTCGAGCTTCTTGCTGAAAGCGTTGGTCAGCCGGGTGAAGCGTCGGCTCGCCATGCGCAGGCTCAGGTTCTGGCGCTCGACATAGCTAGTCGAGATGTTGCGGGGACGGCCAATTATGTCCTGGTGCTCTACGGCTACTACCCAACCGGGCGAGTAGCGGCGAGCGGCGTTGATCGGGGGCTCGCCGTTGTAGATTTTGTGGATTTGTCCGTAGGTGCAGCCGTACTCGCCGAAGGCGTATCGGACCGCATCCGCGTACGCTCCGAAGGCATCCGACGAAATCTCCGGCCGACCTAAGACTCGCTCGCGAAGATCGTTCAGGAACAGCTCGGTGTTGTCGGCAGTGCGCTTGCCGACGCGGTAAGAGAGGATGCCCTTGCCGGTCGCGTCGAGCGCGATGAAGACGTACTGGTCGCCGACGATAGAACGGTTCTCCTGGTCACTGACCTTGCGCTGCTTTTTCCCGACATAGCTCCACGCCTCGTCCAGCTCGATCCGTGAGACGTGGAGCGAGTGCATGGTCCGGTCGTGGAGGCGAGCGCAGCCTTGGCCGATGCGAACGCCTAGCCGCATGATCGTATCGCGGTGGACGCCGGTCAGGCGCTCGACGCTGCGGATGGAGTTGCCCTCGCACAGGGCGGCGATAATGGCGACTTGCTTGTCAAAGGGGAGAATGTTCATCGGTCGGTCCCGTCGTGTTGTGGGGACCAGACCCGGCGAGTGGACGGAAACCGTCCGATTCGCTATATGACACTTGCGGGTTGATCACTGGGCTAGTCCCCGGTGGTTGATCTCGGGGCCGGGCTGCTTCAACAGCACGGCCCCACTACTTCGATGGCTGGTTCGGGGCCTCGGATTCGGACCGAGATTTCCGCGGAGGTAAGGCCGGGCGTCCGACCCTTAGACGAGCCCCGAGAGTTGCCGATTAGAGGGCCGCTTTTCCTACCTAGCCGGGCGGGAAGCGGCCCTTTCCTGTTTATCCTCGCCCCGGTCGCCGGTCGGCTGAACGCCGGGGCTCGCTGCTCTTCTGGTCATGGATACGACCTCCCTGAACCGAACTGAGCCTAAGGGCCATTTCTCCTGCCGTCAAGAACTTCACCTGAAATTAGTTTGACAATTTCAGAGCAAGGGAGCATCTAAGGTCTGACAAACTCAGAGGGCGCTATGTCCGAACCAGACCAGAGCCAAAAAAACGCCGGAACGCGGTATCCTTTTATCAATCTGGAGAAGGCTATAGGTCGGGCAAATGAGCTATTCGACGCGGACCAAAAGGGCCGCGAAATGACAATTGCCGTGGCCTTCTCGGTATGGAGTTACTCCGAGAAGAGCAGTGGGGGCTTCCAAACGATCGCCGCCCTAAAAATGTATGGACTCATCAAGGACTCTAGCGGGGGGGATAGTCGTAAGGTGGCTCTGACAGAAGAGGCGCTCCGCTATTTCCGCGATGAACGCGAAGAAGAGCGAGCTAAGTTAGCGCGGGCATTTGCTCTGAAACCTAAGCTCATTACGGCACTTTGGACCGATTGGGGACCAACCCCACCTGCCGACACGATTGCACGAAGCCACCTCAAGGCCGAGCGTGGGCTGAACGATCAAGGGGCACGCAGCCTCCTCGCTGTTTACAAGGAAAATGTGGACTTTGCCGACCTTAAGGGCCATACTAAGCCTACCGGCGAAGTTCAAGGGTCTAAGATGATCCCTGCCCTTACGCCGGCGATATTCGATTCATTCTTTCCGCAGCGGCGGCAAGCGCCTCCAAAGCCGCTGGTGCAAGAAAGCAAGGTGCCAGCAATGGAAGGCGAGCGCGTTGTTTTTGCGGAGGAGAATTCTCCGCAGCAGTATCTACGATTGGTGGCCAGCGGGGAGATGGACGAGTTCCTGCTTGACGCTTTGGAAGACTATGTGAAGCGAGAACGGAGGCGCGCGCTTAGGAAAAGTGAGATTGCGGACGCGATGAAGCCCAATGATGAGCAGGGGAACGTGTCTCTGATGATCACGGCCGCTCAGCGGGAACAGCTTCGCCAGCTCGGCCACAGTGATGAAGCGATCAGCAACATGAAGCCGGCAGAGGCGCACGAGATTTTGGAGATCGTGAACTAAGGACGTGAGAGTTATGGCCCAGTTCTACATCAGCAGCGCGGAACCCGAGTCTGACGTTCAGCGATGCCGAGAGTCGTTGGTCGGTCGCTTTCCCATTACAATTACAGGAAGGACAGAGGGTGGGGAGATCAAGGCGTTTACGGGGGTTGTGCAATCGGTTCAGGAGCAAAAGCAGAACCCGCCGGGCACGCGCTGGCTAGTTACGATGCAAGCCGACTGATTCCCCACAGACTATCCCCACGACGTAGCCGGAATGGGTAGCGATCTAATGGCTTCAATCATCCGCAGTGAATTGTTCCTGACCCTGCTTGCCGGGGCTGTAGGTGGAGCGGTGGTCGCCATCCCCGCCTATTGGGGCGCGAACCGCCAAATGGACGTGAAGATGGTCGAGATCGCGGTCGGCATCCTAGCCAAGGAACCGGAATCAGGTGTTGCGCCCGCCCGCGAGTGGGCGGTGGATGTGATCGCAGAGTATTCCGCCGTGAAGCCAAGTGATGCCGTCAGGCAGGCGTTAGTGAACTTCAAGGCGGTTAGTTATTACGATACTTACACCTTCTATCCAGACGTGCCGCGGCCGGGGCAATCAGGGTCGAACGCAGGGACGCCCCCCTCTCCAAATTAGGACAGGCGGCCTTAAATTAGGACAGCACCAGGCCGTCGAACCCCGTCAACTCGAAACAAACGGCCAACATCGCGCAAGCCATTGACCGCACTCGATTTTCTCGTGGCGTAGGCGTGACAATCCACAGCTTATTCAAGAAAATCAATGACATAGCAGGAGCCGGGCGCGGCTAACCGAGTGGCAGCGGATTCCTAAGCGCGGAGAGCACCCCCGGTGGCGTTGCCGACTGCGGTCACGATCGCCGCGGAAACTCTGTCGATCTCCTCCTCGGTGAGGGTGCGGTCGCGCGGCTGGAGCGTCACCTCGATTGCCACCGATTTCCGCCCGGCGCCGATCGCCTCGCCGGTGAAAACGTCGAAGACGGCAACCGAAGCGACCAGAGCCTTGTCGACACCCCTGGCCGCGCCGACGATCTTTTCGGCCGGCACGTCGCTCGCCACCACGAAGGCGAAGTCGCGGGTGACGGCCTGAAACTGTGAGGCGTCGAGCGGCGGTCGCGCGGTACGGGTGCTTTTCGGCAGCGGGATCGCGTCGAGGTCCACCTCGAAGGCGACGAGCGGGCCGGCGACATCCATGACGGAGAGAACGCGCGGGTGAATCTCGCCGAAGAGCGCGAGCCGGTTCTTCGGCCCGAGCATCAAGGCGCCGACGCGGCCGGGATGATACCAGGCGGGGCCCTCCGCCATCGTCTGCAGCCGGTCGACCGGCGCGCCGAGCGCCGAAAGCACCGCGAGCGCGTCGGCCTTGGCGTCGAAGAGATCGACGGGGCGCCGCGCCACCGCCCAGTGACGGGGCGCGTTCATGCCACGGCGGAGTCCGGAAGCGGCGAGGCGCTCGTCCTCGGGCCGATCGCCGCCATAGATCTGTCCGACCTCGAAGAGCGCCAGATCGGCAAAGCCGCGCGCCATGTTGCGCCCGATTGCGGCGATCAGATTGGGGATGAGCGAGGGGCGCATGTCGGAGAGCTCCGAGGAGATCGGATTGGCGAGCGCGAGAGACGGCAAGCCGCCGCCGAAGAGCTCCGCTTGCTCCTTCGGCAGGAAAGACCAGGTCATCGCCTCGTTCATGCCGCGGACGGCGAGCGTCCGCGCGGCAAGGAAGCGCCGACGCTGCGCAATCGTCACGCGCCGCGCGGTCACCGTCTCGAGCCGCGGCAGGGGCACGTGCGCCACGTTGTCGAGGCCGTAGACGCGGACGATCTCTTCCACCAGGTCCGCCTCGGCGTTGATGTCCGGCCGCCAGGTCGGCACCTCGGCCACCACCTCGGCGTCGGTGCCGGCGACCGCGAAGCCGAGTGCGCTGAGGATGCGGAGCTGCTCTTCGGGCGCGATGTCGACGCCGGCGAGCGTTTTCACCCGATCCATGCGCAGCGGGATGGAGAGGCTGCGGATCGGCGGGCGCCCGGAAATCACCAGCTCCGACGTCTCGCCTCCGCAGAGGTCGAGGATCATCTCAGTGGCGATCTCGGCGCCCGGCTCGACGAAGGCCGGATCGACGCCGCGCTCGAAACGGAAGCGCGCGTCGGAATGGATGCCGAGCTTGCGGCCGGTCGCGGCGGTGCGGATCGGGTCGAAATAAGCCGCCTCGAGAAAGACATTGGTCGTTTCGGGCGTGCAGGCCGTGGCTTCGCCGCCGATGATGCCGCCAAGGCCCACCGCGCCGCTATCGTCGGCGATCACCGTCATCGAGGAATCGAGCGTGTAGGTTTTTCCGTCGAGCGCTTCGATCGTCTCACCGTCGCGAGCCAGGCGGGCGTGGATGGCGCCCTTCACCTTGTCGGCGTCGAAGACATGCAGCGGACGCGCAAAGCTCATGGTGATGGTGTTGGTGATGTCGACGAGCACCGAGATCGGCCGCAAGCCGACGGCGCGGAGCCGTCGCTGCATCCAGGCGGGCGAGGCCTCGTTTCGCACGCCGCGAAAGTAGCGGCCGACGAAGAGCGGGCAGGGACGGCTCTCGGGATCGTCGAAGCTCAGCTCGACCGGAATGGGACTCTTGAAAGTCCCCGCTACGACCGGCGCGTCGATCGGCCTCAGGCGGCCGATCCCCTTCGCCGCGAGGTCGCGGGCGATGCCGTAGATGCCGAGCGCGTCCGGCCGGTTGGGGGTGACGGCGACATCGATGACGGGATCGTCGAGGCCGGCCCATTCGGCGTAGGAGACGCCGATCGGCGCATCGGCCGGCAGGTCGACGATGCCCTCGTGCGCGTCGGAAAGGCCAAGCTCGCGCTCCGACAGGAGCATGCCGTTCGACGCCTCGCCGCGGATCATGCCGGCCTTCAAGTCTATGCCGGTGCCGGGAATGTGCGTGCCGGCCGGCGCGAAGACACCCACCATGCCGGTGCGGGCATTTGGAGCGCCGCAGACGACCTGCACCGGCGCGCCGCTGCCGGTGTTCACCATACAGACGCTCAGGCGATCGGCGTTCGGATGCCGCCGCGCCTCGATGACGCTGGCAATGACGAAGGGTTTTAGCGCCTCGGCCGGGTTCGAAAGCTCCTCCACTTCAAGCCCGAGATGGGTCAACGCCTCGGCGATCGTCTCAGCCGAGCCGTCGGTGTCGAGGTAGTCCTTCAGCCAGGAGAGGGTGAATTTCATGCGAGGTCTTCAAATCGTGTTGGACGGGCCTTAGCCGAGATGGAAGATGAAAAGAAGCTGCTCAGCCAGCCTCGATTTCGGCCATCAGCAAGCGAACGGCGGCCGCAAGCGGATCCAGATCTTCTCTCGTGAGCTTCCAGATAACTTCCGGATCTACAGTGTCGTAGCCGTGCCGGAGAATGTTTCCAATCCCCGCGATTTGCGCCCAAGGCAAATCTGCCATCCTCGATTTCAGCTCGGAAGGGACGTGGCGAGAGGCTTCTGAAATGATCTCGACCGATCGTTCCGCTGCGAGTTTCCGAATCAAATCTGCCTGAAATGCTTCCAAGGTCAGATCGTCGACAGCAAGCTTTGCAGTTTCGATTGCGTTCAGAATGTCCCAGAGTCGAAGCCGGAGCGAACGTCTGGGATTGCGCATCAGAAAACCTGAATTGCCTCGGCAATGACCTCGTCGCGAATGAGGGGATGAATGCCATTGCGCGACATGATGTCGACCGGGGCCCCAACAATCTCAGGTGCCAATTCGCGAATCTTCATGAACTGGAGAAAGCCGAAGCGGTCTGAATCGTAATCGTAGAACAGGTCGACATCCGACTTCTCGTCCGCTTCTCCGCGCGCAACCGAGCCGAAAAGATAGACATGCGAAATCCCTTCGGCACGAAGCTCGGCTTCGTGCGCGCGAAGAGTCCGGATGACGCTTTCCCTGTCCATGCCGGAGGTATGGCGTCCGCCGCGCGGGAGCGCAAGCCGGGGGCGGCTGCCGCGCGAGCGGCTGCCCCAAAAAAGCCGCGCGGGTGAAACGCTTTCCCGCCGTCCACGAAACCTCTCTGAAACATGTCCTCTTTACGTCAGACGGCCCGCCGGGATCGTCCCGGCCCGCGGCGCGAGGATCGTCCCGCGCCTGGACCAAGGAAGGAGAAGACCGTGAGCACCGTCGCGCTGTCGCGCAATCCTTTGCGAAGCATCCCCTGGGCTATCGTGGCCCTCGGCAGCCTAGTCTGGCGCCTGATCAGTCGGCGTATCAGAACGGGCAGGGATGGGCGCGTGCTGCAGATGCTCCCGGACCACGTCCTGGCCGATATGGGTCTCGAGAGGATCGAGATCACGCCCGGGACGGACGGCGGCCGCCGCGTCTGGGTCATCCCGCACCGCTGCTGTTGATCAATTGTCGCGCGCCGCCATCGGCGCGCGGCAGCACTGTCAATTCACGACGCCGGTCTCCGCCCGCACATAGCCTCCGGTCCTGACCGTCCAATCGCCGACCGTCACGGGCTTGCTCTCGGGCGCGGGAGGCGGCGCGGTCTGGCACGCGCCGAGGAGAGCTGCCGTCAGAGCGAGGACGATCGGGAGCGGAGCATTTGCGGCCCGCCAAGACAATCGGCGTCTCACGGGTTGCTCTCGGCATTGAGCTGGGCAGCGAGCAGCCGCTTTGCGATGACGCGAATCTCGAGAAGCGTCCCCAGCGAGATCAGCTCGGAAACGCCAATCGCCGTCCAGGCTGGGTAGGGCTCGCGGACGAACTCGTCCTTCACACGCACGAAGGTGTCGAAGTGTCGGCGGAGGTCGACGTGATAGGTGGTCATCTCCACCACACCGGACCAGTCGAGTCCGACCTCTGCGAGATTCGTCTGCATGAAGCCGAACGCGTCGCGGAACTGCCTTTCCGGATCGCCGTCGACGCGGCCGTCCGGGTGGAAACCGGTGACGCCCGAAAAGAAAACGTACTCCCCGGCGTCGACAATTGGCGACAAATGCCAGTCTGGCGGAAAATGAGAGAAAGCCGGCGGCGCGAGATGCCTCATAGGCTGAGTCCCTCCGCGAGGCTCGGCACGGCGAGCGGCGAAAAACCGTAGTGGCGGAGCCAGCGCAAATCCGCTTCGAAGAAGGCGCGGAGATCCGGAATCCCATATTTCAGCATGGCGATGCGGTCGATCCCCATGCCGAAGGCAAAACCCTGATATTTTTCCGGGTCGAGCCCGCCGGCGCGGATGACGTTCGGATGCACCATGCCGGAGCCGAGAATTTCGAGCCAGGAATCGCCGACGCCGATCTTCAGCGTGCCGCCCTCCCATGAGCAGCCGATATCGACCTCCATCGACGGCTCGGTGAAGGGGAAGTGCGAAGGCCGGAACCGCATCTTTACTTCGGCAACTTCGAAGAAGGCCTTGCAGAAGGCTTCGAGCGTGCCCTTCAAATGCCCGAGGTGCGTGGCTTCGTCGATGACCAGCCCCTCGACCTGGTGGAACATCGGCGTGTGGGTCTGGTCGGAATCGGAGCGAAATGTGCGGCCGGGCGCGATGATGCGGATCGGCGGCCTCGTCGTCTCCATGGTGCGGATCTGCACCGGCGAGGTGTGGGTGCGGAGCACCATGCGGTCGTTCGAGCCGGGCCGCGGGTAGAAATAGAAGGTGTCGTGCTCCTGCCTCGCCGGGTGCTCGGGCGGAATGTTAAGCGCGCCGAAATTGTACCAATCCGTCTCGATGTGCGGACCCTCGGCGACGGAAAAACCCATGTCGCCAAAAATGGCGATCACCTCCTGCCAGACCTGGGTGACGGGGTGTACGGTGCCTTGCTGCTCCGGACTGGCGGGGAGCGTGACGTCGATCGTTTCGGTCTTGAGCCGCGCTTCAAGCCCCGCCTCGCCGAGCGCGGTGCGGCGCCCCTCGATCGCGGCGGCAATCCTGTCCTTCAGCGTGTTCAGAGCAGCGCCGGCGGATTTCCGCGCTTCCGGCGTCATCGCCCCCAGGCTTTTCAGGCGCTCCGATATCGAGCCCTTCTTGCCGAGTGCTGAGACGCGCACGGCCTCGAGCGCGCGCTCATCCTTCGCCGCGGCGATGGCGGCGGTGATTTCGGATTCCAGCGTGGAGAGGTCGGACATTGGATGGACGTCGGCCACAAAGCCTACGATGTCGTCATTGCCGGACTTGATCCGGCAATCCATTCCGGAACGGTCGCGGCAGATTGAGCGGTAACGGAATGGATGCCCGGGTCAAGCCCGGGCATGACGACAATCTGGAGGTGTTGCAGCCGTCGGCCAGCTACGATGCCTTTTCGCCGACGGCCTTCTGATGCTCGCCGGGCGTTTTCTCTTTGAGATAGGCGAGCGATGCCTTCGCCTGCTCGACAAGCGCGGCGAAAGCGGCCGGCTCGCGGATGGCGAGGTCGGAGAGCACTTTTCGATCCACCTCGATGCCGGCCCGGCTCAACCCGTCGACCAGGCGGCCGTAGGTCAGGCCGAGGCCGCGCGCCGCCGCATTGATCCGCTGGATCCACAGAGCGCGAAAGTTGCGCTTGCGGTTCTTGCGGTCGCGGTAGGCGTATTGGTTAGCCTTCTCCACCGCCTGCTTGGCGATGCGGATGGTGTTCTTGCGGCGGCCGTAATAGCCCTTTGCCTGCTCCAGAACCTTCTTGTGCTTGGCGTGCGAGGTCACGCCGCGTTTGACACGCGCCATTGTTCAAAACTCCGGTCAGATCAGCGGTTGTAGGGCATGTAGACTTTGACGATGCGCGCATCCTGCGGCGACAGCACGGTAGTGCCGCGCGCCTTGCGGATGAACTTCTTCGACCGCTTGATCATGCAATGGCGTTTGCCCGCCTGCGCCACCTTCACCTTGCCGGTGGCGGTGAACTTGAAGCGCTTCTTGGCGCCCGACTTGGTCTTCTGCTTGGGCATTTTGCTCTCCTTTGATCAACGCGACCATTCCGCCACTTTGGACGGGCTTTCGCGTCGAAAGCTCTTGATTGAGCGTTTAAGGATCGCCACGGCATGCCCTGGGGCAAGCCCCACGCCGGGCGATCCGAAGGGCGCTCATATAGACAAATGAGGGCGGAGAAGCAAGGAAAACGGGCGGGCCGGCAGGTTGCGCGGCTGGGCCGCCTGTGGCATTGACCGGCTCGTTCACACGGCTGAGGGCGCAGGGTTCAGCGCCTGTCGTGAGCGCTGCCGTAGCTCAGTGGTAGAGCACCCCCTTGGTAAGGGGGAGGTCGTGAGTTCAATCCTCCCCGGCAGCACCATATTTCTCCTTGAAGACACACGACTTCGTTCCCGCAACCGGCGCGATCGATCCATGGCCGCGGCGGTTTCGCGTTGCCGCTAGCGCTCAAGGAAACGGGAGACGGTGCGTACTTCACCGAGGATCCCCCGCGGCCGGAGCAGGAGGACTGCGGAGAGAGCCACGCCGATCGCAACGATCTGGAGCGCGGCGCTACGCGCCTGGAGGTCGGTTGGAACGACCGACGCAACCAACGCGCCGGAGAGCGTCCAAAATCCCCAGACGACGACCGCACCGAGGAGCGCGCCGCGATTGTTGCCGGAGCCGCCGATGATGAGCATCGCCCAGACCTGGAACGTGAGGGCGGAGAGGTAGTTTTCGGGTGCGATGAAACCGATGAAGTGACCTTGCATCGCGCCGGCGAGCCCCAAAATCGCGCTGCCGAGCACAAAGGCCTGCAGGCGGTAGAGGAAGGGGTTCTTGCCGAGCTCGATCGCGGCTGCCTCGTCCTCACGAATGCCCCTCAGCACGCGTCCCCACGGACTGCGGATCAGCCGCTCCAGCGCCCAATAGACGGCAATCGTGACGGTCGCGACGAGTGCGAGATTGGCGAGGTTGAAGGACAGCGCATTCCCCTGCAGCGGCGCGAAGGGGCGGGGGATGAAGCCGATGCCGAAGGGGCCGCCGGTCAGGCCCTGGAGGTTGAGCGCGAGAAGCTGGATGCAGACCGCCACGCCGAATGTCGCGATCGCGAGATAGTCGGTCCGGAGGCGCAGCGTGACCGCACCGATCAGCGCCGCGGCGAGACCGGACGCAGCCATTGCCCCGAGCCACCCGACGGCGATCGGCATCTCGAACCCGCCGAGCCGTCCGGCCGTCTCGGGTGTCGTCAGCAGCGCGGACGTATAGGCGCCGATCGCCGCGAAGCCGGCGACGCCGACATTGAAGAGCCCCGTCTGTCCCCATTGCAGATTGAGGCCGAGGCAGAAAATGCCGTAGATCAGCGCTGTCGCCAGGAAGAACGCTCCGTAGCCGAGAAGGTCGAGCATCAGTCGCGCGTCCCGAAGAGGCCGGTCGGTCTGACCAGAAGCACGGCGATGAGGATCAGGAAAGCGACCGCGGCGCGGAACTCGGCGCCAACGAAATGCACCGCCCCCGACTGCGCGACACCTACGATAAGCCCGCCCAGAACGGCGCCCGGCACGCTGCCGATGCCCCCGAGGATCGCCGCGGAAAAGAGCGGCAGCAGAAGATCGAAGCCCATATACGGCCTGACCTGCACCGTGATGCCGGCCATTACCCCCGCCGCGCAGGCGAGCGCGCCGCCGATCAGCCACGTCGCGCGGATGACGCGGCCGACATCGATGCCGACCACTTCCGCGAGCGCCGGGCTCTCCGAGACCGCGCGCATGGCGCGGCCGATCCCGGTGCGCGTCATGACGAGGTGCATGAGCGTGACGAGGAGCGCGGTCAGAGCGAGCATCGCCATCTGGTCGGGTGTGGCGCGAACCCCAAGGCCGAGCGGAACGGCGAACTGGATTGCGCGGCTGAAATAGGTGGGCTGCGAGCTGAAGGCGAATTCGAGCAGGCTCCTAAGAGCCATCGCGGCTCCGAAGCTCGCGATCACCAGCGTGATCGCCGTGCCGTGCCGCCGCAAGCGCTTGAAAAGCAGCGCGTCGAGCGCGACCGCCAAGAGTCCCGTCAGGATCATCGCAAGGACGCTCGCCAGCAGTACCCGCCAGCCGAAGGAGAAGGGGCCTAGCGGCACGTCTCGCCCGGCGAAAAAGCCGACCGCCCCGGTAAGCGCGAGCGCGGCATAAGCGCCCCAGGAGGTGAATTCGCCGTGCGCGAAATTGGCGAAGCGAAGGATGGAATAGGTGAGCGTGACGCCGATCGCGCCGAGCCCGATCATGCTGCCGATCAGCAGGCCATCGGCAATGAACTGCAGGCTCATGGACGAATTTCCGGGCCGGGCGAGCGGTCGCCGACACCGAGATAGAGCCGCGCCAGTGAGGCGTCGCGCCACAGATCGCCGGCGCGGCCTTCATGCCGGTTCTCACCCTCGACGAGGACATAGGCGCGGTCGCTGACGGCGAGCGCAGCGCGCGCATTCTGTTCGACCAGCACGATCGTCATACCGGCGCGGCAGATTTCCTTGATCTTCGCGAATACGACCTCGACCAGCCGAGGCGACAGGCCGGCCGACGCCTCGTCCAGCATCAGCACCTTGGGGTCGACCATGAGCGCGCGCGCCAGCGCCAGCATCTGCCGCTGTCCACCGGAGAGGCGGCCGGCGCGCAGCCGCTGCTGTCGCGCCAGATCGGGAAAGAGCTCGCGCACCGCTTCCATACGCAGGCGCCGCTCGCTTTTCGGGAGCACCGCCGCAGCGATCTGAAGGTTCTCCTCCACCGTCATCGACGCGAAGACGTTTTCCGTCTGTGGCACGTAAGCGAGGCCGCTCCGCACCATCTCGTGCGCCTTGCGATGCGTGATGTCCTCTCCGTCCAACATGACGCGCCCGGAGAATTTCGAGACGACTCCGGCGATAGCCTTGATCAGCGTCGATTTGCCGGCGCCGTTCGGGCCGAGGATCGCGACAATCTCTCCGCGCGATACGCTGATGCTTGTTCCGCGCACGATTGGCACCCCGGGCTCATAGCCGGCGAACACGCTTTCGACGGCGAGAATCGGGTCGGTCGTCATGCGGCGGCGCCGCCGAGAAATGCCTCGATGACGCGCGGATCGTGGCTGACCTCCGCCGGCGTCCCCTCGCACATGATGCGCCCGCCCGCCATCACCAGCACACGCCGGCACAGTCTCGAGACGAGGTCCATGTTGTGCTCGATGATGAGGAACGTGACGCCGCGCCGGTTGATCTCGGCGATCTTCGCGATAATGACCTCGAGCAGGGTCGGATTGACGCCGGCCGCGGGCTCGTCGAGCAGGATAATCTCGGGGTCGGCCATGAGGATGCGCGCCAGCTCCAGGAGCTTTCGCTGACCGCCCGAAAGGATTCGCGCCGGCTCGCGCGCCAGCCCTCCGAGTGTGACGAGCGCGAGCAGCGACATTGCCCTTTCAACGTTGCGGCGCTCTTCGACGGCCACGCGGCCGGGCAAGAACCAGTTCGGCAAGATGCGCTCGCCGGTCTGTCGCTGCGCGGCGAAGAGCACGTTCTCCAGCACTGTCATTCCGGCGAACGGGCGCGGGATCTGGAACGTGCGGCCGAGGCCGAGGCGGATGCGCGTATGCGGCGGCGTCTTCTCGATCGGCTCGCCGTTCAGGACGATCCGGCCGCCGCTCGGCCTCAGGCTGCCGGCGATCAGGTTGAACATCGTGGTTTTGCCGGCACCATTCGGGCCGATCAGCCCGACGATCTCGCCGCGCTCGACGGAAGCGGAGACACCGTCGACAGCCATCATGCCGCCGAAGGATTTCGAGACCGCGCGAACCTCGAGCATGCGCCCCATTGCCTTTTGACATCGCCGATCGGATTCGACGCGATGGTGTGAATTGCGGCGGGACTTGTTATCATAAGCCTTGATAGGCACACCACATTTCCACGTTTGCGGAGCTTGGGGGCAGAAATGACCAGCTCGGAGGGCGACAGCTTCGTGCTCCACGATCTCAAGGTCGAGGTGGTGGCGCCACCGGGCGCGAAGATCTATTGCGGCGCAAAGGCGGGCGACTATTTCGAGCTGAAGGGCGAAATGCTCTTTCTTCCGCCAGGGCAGGGCTTTTCGATCTACTCGCTCGCGGCGCTCCTGCCGCTGCTCCCGGCCAAGCAGCGGCCGACGCATCCGAACGACTGGATGTCGACCGACGCCGAGGTGGCTTGTCCCGATCCGAACTGCCCAACGCGCTTCCGCATCACCCGCACCGGCGAGCGGCGGTTCTCGCACGCAGAAACCACGGCGGTGCCACTGCCGACGGAGCGGGGACGCTGATGCCGGTTGAGCGCTTTTCCCTTCGCCCGGGCTACGAGATCTCGCGCGTCATCAGGGGCGGCTGGCAGCTGGCGGGCGGCCACGGGAGTTTCGATCGCAGCGAAGCAGTGGCCGACCTCGCAGCCTATTGCGAGGCAGGCATCGTCACCTTCGATTGCGCCGACATCTATACCGGTGTCGAAGAGCTGATCGGCGATTTTCGGGCCGAGTATGCGCGGCGCCACGGCCAAGAGGCGTTGAAGCAGGTGAAGGTCCACACGAAGTTCGTGCCCGACCTCGACGTTCTTTCCCACCTCGACCGTGCGCATGTCCGCGCCGTCATCGAGCGCTCGCTCCGGCGTCTGCGCTGCGAGCGGCTCGACCTCGTGCAGTTCCACTGGTGGGACTACGACGTGCCCGGCTGCATCGAAGCCGGGCTGTGGCTCGAAGAGCTTCGCGCCGAAGGCAAGATCGCGCTCCTCGGCGGCACGAATTTCGACACGCCGCACACGGCAGCGCTGGTCGCCGCGGGCGTGCCTCTCGCCAGCATGCAGGTGCAATATTCGCTGCTCGACGCAAGACCCGAGAACGGGCTTGTGGAAGCGTGCCGGCGGCACGCCATCCACCTTCTCTGCTACGGCACGGTGGCGGGCGGCTTTTTGAGCGACGCCTGGCTCGGCCGGCCGGAGCCCAGGCCACCTTTCGAGAACCGCTCGCTCACCAAATACAAGCTGGTCATCGACGATTTCTGCGGCTGGGATCTTTTTCAGGCGCTGCTTCAGACGCTGCGCCGCATCGCCGAGCGCCACGGCACGGATATCGCGACCGTGGCCAGCCGCGCCATGCTCGATCGTCCGATGGTAGCGGGCGTGATCGTCGGTGCCCGCAACCGGTCGCATCTCGCCGCGAATATCGGCATCTCGGATTGCACTCTCACGGATGCCGATCACGCCGAGATCGCCGCGGTGCTGAGAGAGCGCAAAGGTCCGGAGGGCGATACGTTCGCCCTGGAGCGCGACCGAACCGGCCCGCACGGCGCGATCATGAAATACAATTTGAGCCGGCAGGTAGCATGAGTGATGCCGCTCCGATCGCGGAACTGGCGTGGCGCGAGGTCGTCGCGCTGCACCAGTTCTTCGAGGCTTGGTTCCGCGCAGACGGAGGCGCGCCTGACTTCGCGTCGTGCGAGAGGGCCCTGTCGGCGGAATTCCGCATGGTGGCGCCGAACGGTGAGGTGCATGACCGCGACACGGTGATCGAGCGCCTCAGGCGGGCGCTTGGGACCTTTCCGAGCGACTTCCGCATCGTGGTGATCGATCCGGCCGCAATCTGGGCGAGCGACCGCGCGGTCTTGCTGGAATACACCGAGGAACAGTATCGTGATGGACTGTCGACACGCAGGCGGTCGACCGCGTTTTTCCTCGCCAGTCCGACATCGCCGCGCGGCGTGGAATGGCGCCATCTGCAGGAAACGTGGATGGAAGCGGCCCATGAATGAACACGCATGGTCCAGTCCGGACCAGGGAGGAATTGTAATGAGCAAGCGTATTTTGGCCATGTCGGCCGCGGCCGCCCTGATGACGATGGCGGGCCTCGCGCACGCCCAGGATTGCGAGATCACGGTCGGGCTCGTCATGGAGCTGACCGGGCCCGCAGGCGAATACGGCCAGGCCGGCGCGAAATCCGTCGAGATGGCGTTTCGGGACCTGAACGATGCAGGCGGTGTGAACGGGTGCAAGCTCGTGACCGACACGCGCGACTCGCAGAGCCAGGGAAACGTCGCCGTCGACGCCGCGACCCAGCTGGTTCAGGTGACGAAGGTGCCTGTCGTCATCGGCGGCATCATCTCGTCGGTATCGATCCCGATCCTCACGTCGGTCACCGGCCCGGCCGGAATTGTGCAGGTTTCGCCAGCCTCATCGTCGCCGACGCTGACAGCGCTCGGCCGGGACGGCAAAACGAACGGCGTCTTCTTCCGCACTATCACGTCGGATGCGCTGCAGGGCACGGCCGCGGCGAAATACGCGCTGGACCAGGGCCTGAAGAAGCTTTCGATCATCCACGTCAACAACGACTTCGGCGTCAACATGCTCGCCGAGTTCCGCAAGGCCTATGAGGCGCTCGGTGGCGCGGTCGTGTCGGTCACGCCCTACAACGAGAACCAGGCGAGCTATCAGGCCGAAGTGACCGCCGCGCTGGAGGGCGCCCCCGACGCGCTTTATCTCGTGAGCTATCCGGTCGATGGCGCGACGATCGCGCGGCAATGGATCTCGCAGGGCGGGCCGCAGAAATTCCTGTTGAACGACGGCATGAACAGCGCCGACTTCATCACAAACGTCGGAGCGGAATATCTGAACGACGCCTTCGGCACGTCCTCCGGAACCAGTGCGACCGCGTCGACCGAGTATTTCAACGCCAACTACAAGGCGTTCTCCAGCATCGAGCCGAGCGCTCCGGCGGCGGACCGTTCCTATGACGCGGGTGCGATCGTCGGACTTGCCATCGCGCAGGCGGGCTCGGCGGAACCGGCCGCTATCAAGGATGCGATCCGCAAGGTGCTCGACCCGAACGGAACCGTCATCTACGCGGGCAAGGACGAGTTCGCGAAGGCGCTGCAGCTCATCAAGGACGGCAAGCCGATCAAATATGAAGGCGTGATCGGCCCGATCCAATTCGACGAATTCGGGGACATCACCGGTCCGTTCCGGCTCTGGAGGATTCAGAACGGAGAAGTCACCACGGTCAGCGAGATGTCCACTGCGGATGTGGATGCGATCAAGGCGAAGATCGGCCAATAGCTCCTGCCGAGGATCGTCGAGGCGCCGCCGGCTAGGCGGCGCCTCATTCGCATAAGGCAAGTCCCGGACAGACGATGCCCGTTTCCGCACCCGAGCGCATTGAGCTCGCCCCCGGCCTGGAGATCAGCCGCATCGTCACCGGGCTGTGGCAGGTGGCCGATATGGAGCGCGGCGGACGCGCTCTCGACCTCGATGCAGCGGCGGCCGAGATGGTGCGCTATGCGGAAGCCGGTTTTGACACCTTCGACATGGCCGACCACTACGGCAGCGCCGAAGACATAACGGGCCGCTTCAACAGCCTCGTCGCCGCCGGCAAGGTGGCGCGGCTGGGGAGGAGCGGCGCGGCCGCCTTCACCAAGTGGTGCCCCACGCCAGGGGCAATGACGAAAGATGTCGTGCGGGCGGCGGTCGAGCGAAGCCTCGCCCGTTTGCAGTCTCCAAGGATCGATCTGCTGCAGCTTCACTGGTGGACCTTCGAGCACCCCGCTTACATCGACGCGATGCGGGAGCTCGGCGCGCTCCAGGATGAAGGGCTGATCCGACATCTCGGGGTCACCAATTTCGATACCGATCACCTGCGCGTGCTCGTGAAGCAGGGTATTCGCGTCGCATCCAATCAGGTCTCGTTCTCGCTGCTCGATCGACGGGCTAGCGAGGACATGACCGCCTTCTGCCTCGCGAACGACATCAAGCTTCTCGCCTACGGCACGCTCGCCGGCGGCCTTCTATCGGAGAAGTGGCTGGATCGGCCGGCATCGGCCACCGCGGGCATCACGGACTGGAGCAAGAGCAAGTACAGGCGTTTCATCGGTCAGATCGGTGGCTGGGATGTGTTTCAGGGAATCCTCCGTGCGCTCGCCTCCGTGGCGGGGAAGCACCACGTTTCGATCGCGAATGTCGCGACGCGCTGGGTGCTCGACCAGCCGGCGGTCGCCGCCGTCATTGTCGGCGCGCGGCTCGGCGAAAGCGAGCACCGCTCCGATAACCTCCGCGCCTTCGCTTTTTCGCTCGATGACGGCGACCGCCGGCTGATTGCGGCCGCGCTCGCGACGACGCTGCGCATCCCAGGCGACTGCGGCGACGAGTATCGGCGGGCCCCCTATCTTACGGCATCGGGGGACCTCAGCCACCACCTCGAGGACGTTCCGCAATTCTACAAGCCCACGCCAACGCCGGGTCAACCCTCACGCCTTCGCGTCGATAGCGGCAGCGTCTGGGAGGGTATTTGCGGATACAGCCGTGCGGTTCGGATCGGCGATCGCATCCTCGTGAGCGGCACGACGGCGACCCATGGCAGCGGTGAGATTGTTTGCAAAGGCGATCCACATGGGCAGACCGTCTACATTCTGGACAAAATCGCCGCCAGCATCCGGGCGCTCGGCGGCAGTCTCGAGGATGTCGTGCGCACTCGCATCTACATGCGCGACATCACCAAGTGGGAGCCGGTCGCGCGCGTACACGGCCGATTTTTCTCAGTCGCACGGCCAGTCAACACGCTCATCGAGATTTCCGATCTCGTCGGCGAATACGACGTCGAGATCGAAGCGGAAGCTGTTCTGGATGCGAAACCTCAGCCTGGCACAGGCGGCTGATAGTCTCTTTCCTGCCGTTCGGCGAGTTCGGTGCCTCAAGCGAAACGAAGTCTGGTCCCGATACCCAGCGCCTCGGCTTTTTGCAGCACGGAGTGGCCGAGCGCGATGTCGCTAAGCGACAGACCGCGGTGCCAGAAGAGGATCGTTTCCTCCGCGCGCTCGCGGCCGGGCTTTTTTCCGGCGACGATCTGGCCGAGCTCGGCGTGCAGCGTTTCTTCCGAAAGCTTTCCGGTTTCGACGTGGCGGCGAAGCGCGCCGAATTTTCCCTGCCGGCACTGACCCCAGTCGTCGACGACGATCTTGTCCATGATGTCGGTCAGCGACAGTTCTACGGCGCTCATCGTGCCGTAGGGCACGACGAAGGCGGAGCGCTTGATCCATCCGGTTTTCAGCAGCGGCTCGGGCGCGGCGAGCCGCGACGCCTCGACAACGATGTCGGCGCCCTCCACGCATTCCCGCCATGTCGCAACAGCACGGACTTCTCGGCCGAGATCCGCCGAAAGCCGCGCGGCGAATTGATTGCGGCTTTCAGGCCGGCGGGAATGGACGCGGATTTCGTCGAAGCGGAACAGGCGATCGAGCAGGCGCACGTTCCAGTACGCCGTGCCGCGCGCGCCGATATGACCGAGCACCTTGCTGTCCTTGCGGGCGAGGTGTTTTGCGCCGAGCGCCGTCATGGCGCCGGTGCGCATTTCGGTGATGGCGGTGGCGTCGAGGATCGCCCGCGGCATGCCGGTTTCGGGGTCGAACAGATTGAGCAGCGCCATTTCCGACGGCAGGCCGCGTTTGTAGTTGTCGACGAAGTCGCCGACGATCTTCACGCCGGCGAGGCGCAGCGGCGCGATGTAACCGCGCAGCACGTTGAAATGGCCGTCGAAGGCCGGGCCCGGCACAAGATGCACGCGCGGCTCGACGACGGTTTTGCCCTGCCCTTGCGCCAAAAGACCTGCCTCGACCGCATTCAGAATTTCCTGGTCAGTGATTTTCAGGCGCTCGATGTCGAGGCCATTCAGCCAGGTGAGATGGATCGGCTCAGCGGGGCTGACTCCTGTCATGCGAGCTCGGGCAATGGCAGCCCGCCCGATTCGACCAGCTGCAGCAGCCGTTCGATCTCCGGCCCATAGGAACGGTCGCCGGAATAGGGTGGAATCACGGCGCGCACGGTAGCGAGAGCCGCGGCGATCACTGCGCCCGGCTGCTCGCCACGCTGATCGATTGCAACCAGCGCCGTGTAGAGCTCATAGGTCGCAACCAGCCGCGCGAGGCGGTCGATCTCGCTGAGGCGGTCGAGGGCGGGGAAAATCATGGTCATGACATCCTCCTGGCCGAAGGAGGATTCGCCGTGCTGCAGCGACGGCGGAACGGAGAGGCTGCGGATCTTCGCGGTCAATCCGAGCACCGCCTTGTGCAGGATGACGAGGCCGGCATCGAGGCCGGGATTCCGCGCGAGCTGCGGTGCCAGGCGAGTGAACTTCTGGTCCAGAAGACGGTGCACACGGCGCTCCGACAGAAGCGCGACCTGGGCGGCCGCCAGCGCAGCCGCCTCGACCATCGCGGTCAACTCAGCGCAATGAAAATTGCCGCTGTGGACGAGCCGGCCGAATGCCGGTGCGGATTCGTCGGTGATGAAGACGGGATTGTCGCTCACCGCGCGCCACTCATCGACCACCGCCTGTTCAAGGCGCGAGATCGCGTCAAGGCAGACGCCATGGATTTGCGGCACGACGCGAAACGAGACCGGCGGCTGACGGGTGGCGCGCCTCACCTCTGAGCCTGCGAGCGCCTGCCTCAGGGCCCGCGAGATTTCCGCCACGCCTGGATCGGAGCGCAAGCTCGCGGCGTCCTCCGAGTAGGCTTCTATCGAAGCGCCGAGACCCTCGACGGCAGAAGCGGCGGTGAGGGTCGCGAGCGACAACGTTCGCCGCAGGCTCGCCCCGATCTCGAAGGCGAGCGCCGGCGCGATGGCGACGCCGTTGATGAGCGACGGCCCCTCCTTGCTCTGCGGCTCGTAGGGCGCGAGGTCGCGCGCGCGAAACCAGTCGGCCGCCGCGACGCGCTCGCCGTTCTCGCCGATCACGAAGCCCTCGCCGACAAAGGTCTGGGCGAGATGGCATAGCGGGATGATCTCGCCCGCCATGCCGAGACCGAGCGAGGGAACGTGCGGCGCGAAACCGTCGTTCAGCCGGTCGGCCATGAAACGGCAAAGCTCCGAAGATACGGCGCTGTAGCCGGTGAGAAACTGAACGAGCTTGACGAGCATGGCACCGCGGACGACGGCCGCCGGAAACGCGGGCCCGGTGGCGGCGGCGCGACCGAGCAGGATCTGCCGGGGCAGACGCGCAATTTCCTCCTTGGAGAGGTCGACGCCCGCCAGCGCGCCTAGGCCGGTGTTGACGCCATAGCAGATGACGCCGGTCTCCAGGTGCTTCAGAAAAAGCGCGCGCGAGCGTTCGACCCTGCCGATCGCGGCAGCCGCGAGCTCGACCATCGCGCCCTCATGCACGATGCGCCGGTAGAGATCGGGCGTGAGATCCTCTGGCCGATCAAGCGCGATCATGGTGCCGGCACCAGCGGGAAATGGCAGGCCGCTTGGCGGCCTTCGCCCATCGGGCGGAGTTTTGGCTCCTCGACCCGGCAGCGCGCTTCGGCGCGCGGGCAGCGCGTGTGAAAGCGGCAGCCCGGCGGCGGGTCGAGCGGGCTCGGTATCTCGCCGGCGAGAACCACCTTCTCCCTCCGCTTCGCCGGATCGATCTCCGGATTGGCGCTGATCAAGGCGTGGCTGTAGGGATGCGCGGGCTCGGAAAACACAGTGGCGGTGCGGCCCATCTCGACGATCTGGCCGAGATACATGACCGCGACCCGATCCGTCACCTTGCGGACGACGTTGAGATTGTGGCTCACCATCAAATACGTCAGCCCGAATTCCTCGCGTAGATCGGCCATCAAGTTGAGCAGGTCGCCCTGGATGGAGACATCGAGACCGGCGGTCGGCTCATCGGCGATGACGAGGCGCGGATTGAGCACCAGCGCGCGGGCGATGCCGATCCGCCGCGCCTGACCGCCGCTCACCTGGTGCGGATACTTATCGAGCAACGCCTCGGAGAGGCTGACCGCCGCCATCAGCTTTCGCACACGCTCGAATTCCCGCTTCACATCGCGGCCATGGATCTTGAGCGGCTCGGAGAGGATGCGCTTGATCGTCAGCCGCGGCGAAAGCGAGGATAGCGGATCCTGAAAAATGATCTGCGCCTCGCCGCGGAACCACATCCAGTCCCGCCGCCCGAAGCTTGAGAGGTCTCGACCTTCAAAGCGGATGGCGCCCTCCGATGGGCGATGCAGCCCGACCAGCGTCTTGGCGATCGTGGTCTTGCCGGAGCCGCTCTCGCCGACAAGCCCGAGCGTCTCGCCCGCCTCGATGCCGAACGACACGCGATCGACGGCTTTGAGCCGGCCGTCGAAAACGACGCTCAGCCCGTCCACCTCGGCAAGCGGCGCGGTCACGGCGCGCCCACGCGGATGCAGGCGGCGCGCTGGTTCGCGCCGGCCGGCC